>JAGWQN010000093.1 GCA_028869995.1 Rhodospirillales bacterium | reverse complement strand
TCGAGGCGTTGCGTCAATGGAACGGCATGGATGCGCGCGTCGGCGCCTCGACCGGATTTCGGGCCGGGGGGATCGCCTATCTCTGCGACGACGAAGCGGCGATCGCCCAGCGTGAGGCCTGGCTCGAGCACTCGCGTCCGTTCCAGCTCGATACCCGCATCATCAGCTCCGCGGAGGTGGCGAGGATGATGCCGGGGACAGGGCGCAAATACGCCGGCGCCCTCTACACCGCGAGTGACGGACAGGCGGAGCCGCAGAAGGCCGCTCCGGCCATCGCGCTTGCGGCGCGCAGGGCAGGAGCCTCGGTGTTCACGAACTGCGCCGTGCGCGGCATCGAAACCGAGGGCGGGCGCGTCGCAGCGGCAGTCACCGAGCGTGGACGGATTCGCTGCCAGACCGTGGTTCTCGCCGGTGGCGCCTGGTCGCGCCTGTTCCTGGGGTCGGTCGGCATCGACATGCCGCAGCTCAAGATGCTCTCCTCGGTCATGCGCACCGCGCCGCTGCCGGGCGGGGACGTGGCGCCGGAGATCGCGGCACTCGGACATGGCTTCGCGATGCGCCAGCGCGACGACGGCGGCTTCACGCTCACCCATGGCCGCTTCGGCTTCCACGATCTGGTGCCGGATTCGTTCCGACTGTTCTTCGATTTCCTGCCCGCCTGGAGGATGGAGCGCAAGGACGTGCATGTGCGCTTCGGCAAGCGCTTCTTCGAGGAGGCGCGCCTGCCGAGTCGCTGGGCGCTGGACCGGCCTTCGCCATTCGAGCATCGCCGCATCCTCGATCCGGAGCCGTATCAGCCGATCCTCGATGCCGCGAGCCGCAACCTCGAGCGCGAACTGCCGGCGGTCGCGCGGCTGAAAGTGGTGCAGCGCTGGGCCGGGCTCATCGATGTCACGCCCGACGCGGTGCCGGTGATTTCCCACGTCGATACGCTGCCAGGCCTGGTGATCTCGACCGGCTATTCCGGGCATGGCTTCGGGATCGGGCCGGGCGCGGGGCGGCTGACCGCGGACCTGGTGATGGGAACGCCGCCGGTGGTCGATCCGACGCCGTTCCGGCTTGCCCGCTTTGCCGAACGCCCGCGACCCAAGCCGCACGGCGCCGTCTAGGGCAATATCCGATCAGGCGGGATCGCCGGGTTGGACCGCGTGCTTCGGGCGGCGCGGTGCGCGGACCGTTCGAGCGGGTTCAGGCGCCCGCGCTCCTGAACCCGCTGACACCGCGTTCGATCGCGGTCACGTGCTCGGGGCGAAATCCGCCGGCGTTGGGCAACCCGCAGGCATGGGCAATGATCTCCACCTCGTCACGGATGCGCTCGGCATAGCGCGCGACGCGCCCGGCCTTGTCCATCGGGTCGAGCCCGCGGATCAGCTTCGGATCGGCCGCCGTCACCCCGGTCGGGCATTTGCCGCTGCCGCACTTCATCGCCTGGATGCATCCCAGCGAAAACATGAATCCGCGCGCCGATGATACAAAATCAGCCCCCATGCAGAGCGCCCAGGCGACCTTGTCCGGCGTGATCAGCTTGCCGCTGGCGACGATGCGGATGCGCTCGTCGAGGCCATGGCGGGCACGCGCCTCGGCAACGAGCGGGAGCGCCTGGGTGATCGGCAGGCCGACATAGTCGGCGAGGGGGGCCGGCGCGGCCCCGGTGCCGCCTTCACCGCCATCGACCTGGACGTAGTCGGGACAGCCCTCGGGGTTGGCGACGCAATCGGCGAACCACGTGTCCAGAAACCCAGGGTGCCCGACGACGAACTTGACCCCAACCGGCCGACCGGTGACGCGCCGCAGCCGGGCGACGAAGGCCCCAAGCTCGCGCACGGAGCCGATATCCGTATGGCGGTTGGGTGAAATGCTGTCCTGCCCGACCGGGATGCCGCGGATCGCCGCAATCTCGGGCGTGACCTTCACGCCGGGCAGGATCCCACCCTTCCCCGGCTTCGCCCCCTGCGCCAGCTTCACCTCGAACATGCGCACATTCTCGTGCGCGGCGATTTCCAGCAGCTTCGCTTCGGAGAGGTTCCCCCGCTCGTCACGTGCGCCGTATTTTGCCGTGCCGATCTGCATGATCACGTCGCAGCCGCCCTCGAGATGGTAAGGGGCGAGACCGCCTTCGCCGGTCGCCATCCAGATCCCGCCGAGCTTCGCGCCGCGCGACAGCGCCGAGACGGCCGCGTGCGAGAGCGCGCCATAGCTCATGCCCGAGATGTTGAAAAAGCTCGTCGCCCGGTAGGGCCGCGCGCACGCTCCCGGGCCCTCGGCGAGGCCGATCCACTTGCCCGGAAACGCGGATTTCTCCTCCTCGAGAACCGGGAAGGGGGCGTTGCGGAAGGCGAAGACCGGCATCACCTCGCTGCCGAACGAAACCAGATTGGAGACGCCCTTGGCCGAGCGATAGACCCAGGCCCGCTCCAGGCGGTTGAATGGCCGCTCGACCCAGTCCGGCAGATACTGGTACTGGCGCATGTATTCGCCCCAGGTCTCGGCGAAGTATCGGAAATGCCCGACCACCGGGTAGTTGCGCAGGATCGTGTGCTGCGTCTGACGGATATCGTGCAGGTAGAGCAGGCCCACAGCCAGCAGCAGCACCAGGGCCACCATGATCACCGTCGCCATCGCGCGTTCCCTTGTTGTTCGGCCGAGTCGACGACGATAGACCGGCTCCGGTTGGCGCCGTGCTAAAAATCTGCGGCCCCACCGGATGGCTGGGCCTCGCGATCGGAGGAAACCGCTTGCCCGACCTGCTGCCTCGCCTGCCGCCCATGCTCGCGCCGGAGCGCGAGGCGACGTGGCCGCTCGCCGCGGGTATTGCCGCCGCCGCGCTGGTCGAAACGGCGCAAGGGCCGCGGCCGGCGGCTTCCCTGCTTCCCGGCACGCTGCTGCGCGGCGCCGACGGGCAGCTGCACATGCTCCGCCGACGGTGGATGCTCGGTGCCGCGAGCACCGAGGTCGTCACCATTGGCCGCGACGCCATCGCGGGTGGCGTTCCGGCGCGTCCGCTCGCCGTGTGCCGGGGGCAGCCGCTGCTGCTTGGTGACGCCGTATGGCCGGCGGGTTTTCTCGAAGATGGCAACGGCGTTGCCGCCGGCCCCACGGGCCTGCCTTGTGTGCAGCTGGAGACGGACGGGCCCTGTGTGCTGCTGGTCGAGGGGCTCGCCTGTGTCAGCCATCAACCGTCCGGACGACCGCTTCCGGATGCGGGACTGGCGCGGTTGCGGGCGCTGATCGCCACGCGGGGCGGGCGGCGTTATGGCCGGCTGGAGGGAACCGTGGAGCGCCTCGGGCCCGAGGGGGCGGAGGGTTGGGTACGCGACGCGGCCATGCCGGGCGTGCCGGTGCTGCTGGCCTTGCTGAGCGACGGTCACACCGTCGCGCACGGCTTCGCCGATCTTGCCCGGCCCGATCTCGCGATGGTGGGGCTCGGCGCCTGTGCCTTCCGCATCGACGCGAACCTGCCCCAAGGGGGGATGCACGTGCTTGAGCTGCGCCGTGCCGAGGACGGCGAGAGGCTGCCTGGCGGTATGGCGCTGCAGCTGCCGATGCCGGGCGATCCGGATGTGCCGGCAATGTCCTCGGTCGTGGCCGATGCCCTGGTTGGGCTCACGCGCGCGCGGCTTCGCCGAGCGCCATCAGGGCCGCGCTGAGCGCCTGCGCCCGGGCCTCGGGCGCCAGCGCCGCGACGGTTGCCATGGCTAAGCCGAGCGGCGGCGCGGCGCTGATCAACATCTCGGCGCCGGCGACCGGAGCGCGATCCCAGGCGCGGCAGAGCGCAACGTGATGGTAGTCCCGGCGAGCGAGCGCCGGCGTGAAGGCGAGGCGGAAACCGTGGCGCCCTTCGCCGGCCATCGCGGCGGCAAGATCGTCACGGTAGAGATCGGCGAGCAGCAACGCGCGGGCGATGCCGTCGATCTCGAGCGTGAGCAACAGCGGCTGGCCCGGCCGGACCGCGTCGCGCGCCCAGCCGGAGGCGCCCTCGTTGCCGGCCTCGTCGATCGCACCGGTGGGCGGCCCTGCCGGGGGCAGGTGCCTCGCCGCGACGGCCTCGACCAGATGCGGCAGGGTCGTCTCGGGGGCGAGGGTTGCCAACGGTGCGTCCAGTTCAAGTTCCACGACGTCGAGGCGTTCCGGACCTGGCGCGTGGCGTATGGCGACGCCATCCACAAGAAACCGTGCCGGCGCGCCCAGCCCATCGGCCAGCGGCAGGATCTGTTCCACGGCGACGACGAGATCGGTCGAGGGCAGGTCCGCGCCGAGGCTGCCTGCCGGGACCGAAACCGGCCAGAGGGTGCGCCGGGGCGTTTGGCGCGCGATGACGATGCGGGATGCCTGCCTGACACGCCGCTCGATCCCTGGTCCGATCGCGATCGCGTCGCCGGGTTCGAGCGTCAGCGCCGGACGCATGCCGCCGGGTGTTGCGAGCTTGCAGTCGGCGGCGACGCGCAGCAGCCAACTCATGCCGCGAGCAGCTGGCCATCCGGCAGGTAGAGCCGGGGAGGCCTGCCGCCCGCGCGCTTGAGGTAGAAGCCGAGGCAGCCATCCCCCATGCCCGCCGCGGCCAGGTCCTCGCGGAAGCTTGCGGCGAGCAGCACCGGGGGGGCGTCCGCGCCGTTCTCGTCCTCGACACGCAGCAGCGCCGGCTCCAGCGGGTTCGCTTCGTTCATGGCCCAGCCGATCATGAGGTCCGGGCCCTCCTGGTCGAGATGGCCGGTCCAGCGTCCGCCGCCGGTGCCGAGCCCGCGCCCGAGCCGCGCGCGGATGGCGAGCAGGGCCGGGTCGTCGCCGCCGATGCGCCGGCCGCACTGTTCCTTGGGTCCGCCTGCCGGGGCGTCCGCCGCGTTTTCGAACATCCAGC
This sequence comes from Rhodospirillales bacterium, assembly GCA_028869995.1. Classification (GTDB taxonomy): domain Bacteria; phylum Pseudomonadota; class Alphaproteobacteria; order Acetobacterales; family Acetobacteraceae; genus JAJXXT01. Next base: position 184,104 of record JAGWQN010000093.1, on the reverse strand, counting down.
GTGACTCGAGATCAATGAAACTCTCAGCCGGTGCGCCCTCCGCCAGTAGCACGTCGTGGCGATCGAGTTCGATATGCACGTAATCGAAGCCGTCGCGGGGGGCCAGGCGGCGGATGGTACTGCCGTTCACCAGAAGCTCCGCCGGCACCAGCACGCCGTCGAACCAGAGTGCGTGCAGCGGCGAGACCACGAGCGCGCGGCGTGGGCAATCGGGACCCAGGGCGCCAGGCGCGATGCGGATCGGCCGGCGCGACGGGTCCGCGGCAAAGACATCGCCGGTCACGTGACGGCGGCCGAGCCAGCGCACGCGCGCCGCCTCGCCCGCCAGCGTCTGCACCACGTCGCCCGCGCGCAGCGACCCGGCCTCGACGTCGCCGTCCGGCGTCGCGATGCGCGTGAACGGCGCGTAGCAGGCGTTGAAGACCATGTTCTGGACGTTGACCAGCGTGTCGACGGTCGTGCCCATGGAAACGGTGGTGGTGGCGCTGTTCACCACGTGGATCGTGTAATCGGACTTGGGGGCGGTAAAGACGGCGGTGTTGCCGAGGCCCTGACCGATCAGCATGTCCGAGTCACCGTTGACCCAGAAGGTTGTGCCGCCGGTGGTGCCGATCGCGGTGTCCACGGCGACACCGGGATAGATGGCGATATTGTCCTTCATGCCGGCGGCGGAGGAGAAATAGCCGGGCCGCAGGTCGATCGTGGCGGACGTCGTGAACCCGGAGAGGTCCAGCGTGTTATGCGCCCCGGTGTCGTAGATCGTCACCACCGGATGGGTGTTGACGGTGAAGTCGAACGTCTGCAGGCCGGTGTTGTTGTGAAAGCCGAAGATCTGTCCGCCGGACAGCGCGCTGCTGGTCGGCGCGCCGTAGAGGCGCTGCGCCGCCGCGATGTCGGTGAACATCGGCGTCGTCGGGTAGTACTGGGTGCCGCCGACTTTCTGATTCGAGCTGTCGAAATACGACATGATCGAATACTGACGTAGGTCGAAACTGCCGTTCTGGTTGATGGCGGTGCCGTTGTAGGGCCCGTCATGGCCGAGGCCGAGCATGTGCCCTTCCTCGTGCACCACCGTCTCCGGACCATACGCTTGAACGTACGAGTAGGAGTCTAGGGACTGCCAGCCATAGGATGTCGTGTCGATGGCCGTCTGAGCCGCATACATGACGCCTTCGCTGTAGGAGGCGAAGGTGCCGCTGCCGGAACCATAATTATACAAGGGAAGCGTGTCGGCGCCGCTACCCGACGATCCGCGGGAGATGATGTACTGCGCGCTGCTGCTCGACGAGACATACTGGAACTTGATGTTCGCCACATCCGACCAGAGCGACAGACCCTGCTTGAAAGCGGTTTGTTCGGCTGCCGTCCAGTTTGATGAGGGATCGAAATAGACATCGACCGTCGGCGCCTGACCGGCGACCGCCGCCGTCCAGTGGTGGGCCACGCCGTTGGAGCCGCTGTAGGACGGCGAGCTGGTGTTGTAGTCCCAGGACGCAAAGGAGGGGTCGGTGTTGCTGTCGGCGAGGCTGCCGCTCGCATCCACGCCCGAGACATACGTCACGAGCGAGAGTTCGGATGCCGAAAGCGTTGTTCCCAGCGGCACGCTGCCCAGGCTCGCCTGAGCCAGTGACGTCTGGCTCAGTGACGTCTGGCCCAGTGGTGTCTGGCCCAGTGGTGTCTGGCCGAGCGGCGCCTGGCCCAGCGGAGCTTGTCCCGACGACGGCGAGCCGACTGGCCCGCCCACCTCGCCAAACCACACGGCCGGCGTGGTCGCGGGATCGCTCAGGTCGAGCAGTCCCGATTGGCTGCCGAGTGGGCGGTGCTTCGACGTATGGATGAGGGAATCCGAGCCATGCCCGGAGTCCGGACGAGGGGCGCCACCGCTGCGGAACAGCGCGCCAGTAGCAATGGGCAAGGGACACGCACCTAAACTGGGGGTCTTGGGCGACCTCTTGCCAGCATCACGCTAACTGCGCGTAAAATTGCGCGTTTGCGTTGCAACAAAAAAGGCCGGCGCCACCCCGTGCGCGAACAATGCCTTAGCGCAACCACCACCCTGCGTGTCAAGTAAAATTAAGAACGGGGTCTCCTGGGGCTGCCCGGTTTCATGGAAACGTTGCCGGCCTGTCACGTCCACGTCATCGGGCGCGGGCTACGAGCCAGGGGTGAATTTTGTCGCTGAATCCCTGCAAGGGTCGCTCCTCGTCCGACGACGCCCGGTGAGCCGTCATGCCGGCGATCGACGGGCCCGGACGGCCGGCCTCCTCTTGGCGCCCTCGGTTCTCCTGCTGGGTGGATTCACCTATGTCCCGATCCTGCGCGTGACCTTGCGCAGCCTGATCGAGCAGCGACTGAACGGCCCGGCCAGGTGGGGATTTGATAATTTCGGCCGGCTCTTCGCCGACCCGCATTTTGCGACGGTGGCCGGGAACTCCATCGCCTACGCGATTGGGACGGTCGTGCCGAGTCTGGTCCTCGCCCTTGGCTTCGCGCTGGCGCTCGGTGGCAACGGACGCCTGGTCATGGTGCTGCGCACCGCCGTGGCCTTGCCCATGCTGATCCCGCTGGTCGCTGCCGCGGCGATCTTCGCCTTCATCCTGCTGCCTGGCGGCGGGTTGCTGGACAGCTGGCTCGCGCGCTTCGGCCTGGCCGACGCGAACTGGCTGGGCGACCCTTCGCTGGCCCTGCCCAGCGTCATCCTTCTCTCGGTGTGGAAGAACACCGGCTACTACATGTTGTTCTTTCTTGCCGGGCTTGCCGGCATACCGCGTGAACTGCACGAGGCCGCCGCCCTCGACGGCGCGGGCTCCTGGACCCGGTTCCGGCGCATCACCCTGCCGCTGCTCCGACCCACGACCGCCTTCGTGTTGCCGGTCGCCGTGGTCAATGCGGTCACGCAAGTCGATCATATCGTGCTGCTCACGCAGGGCGGGCCGGGCGATTCGACCAACCTGCTCCTCTATTACATCTACCAGCAGGCCGAGCAGAACAACGACGGCGGGCTTGCCGCCGCCGCCACCGTCATCGGCATCGGCTTCCTGCTGGCGCTGGCGGCGGCTTCGCTGCGGGCCATGGAGCAGGGGATTTATTATGAATCCTGAACGCCGCCCGCTCGTGCTGTGCATCGGGCTTGCCGGCGCCGTGCTCTGGGCTCTGCCGTTCGCCTGGATGGCGGTGGCTTCGCTGCGCCCGGCGGATGCGACCGACATGGCCTCGCTCTGGCCGTTTTTCCGACACGGGGACGGCGGCGTGTCGCTCGCCAATTACCGTGAGGCATGGAGCGCCGGTAACTTCCCCCTCTGGTATCTCAACACCATCCTGCTCTGCGGCGGGCTGTTCGCGGTGCAGCTCGTGACCTCGAGCCTGGCCGGCTATGCCTTCGCGCGGCTGCACTTCCGTGGCAGCTCGCTGCTGTTCCACGCCTTTCTGCTGCAGCTCATGCTGCCGCCGGTCGTGCTGCTGGTGCCCAACCTCAAGACGATCGCCAGCCTCGGCCTTTACGATCACCTGGCCGGCATCGCTGCTCCCTATGCCGCCTCCGCGTTCGGCGTCTTTCTGATGCGCCAGACCTTCCGTTCCATTCCGCGCGACTTCGAGGACGCGGCACGCGTCGACGGCGCGGGCATCGGCGCTCTCATCCGCCACGTGCTGCTGCCACTGGCCCGGCCCGGCATCGCCGCCTTCGCTATCGTTTCGGTAGCGAGCCATTGGAACGAGTTTCTGTGGCCGCTGATCGCGACGGCGAGCCCCAGCGAGCAGGTGCTCACCGTGGGCCTGGCCTCCTTCACCACCGCCGGCGAAGCGGGCGCGCAGTGGGGACTGATCGCGGCCGGCACCGTGCTGGTCGTCGCGCCGCTGGTCATCGGATTCGCCCTCGCACAACGCCATTTCGTGAGTGCGCTCACCGTCTCGGGACTCAAGTGACAAAGGAGAGAATTCCATGAAACGCCCGCTGCTGGCGATGGCGCTGGCCGTCGCCACGCTCGCCGCCCCTCTGGCGGCCCGCGCCGCCACCACGATCGACTTCTTCTTCCCGGTGCCGGTGCAGGGCACGCTCGCCGTGGAGATGCAGAAGCTGATCGGCGAGTTCAACACGTCGCATCCCGACATCCACGTCACCGGTGTCTATACGGGCAGCTACGACGACACCGACCTGAAGACCCGAGCCGCCATCAAGGCGGGGCATCCGCCGGCGGTGGCGCTGATGAGCGCGAACTTCATCCGTAACTATGCGATCATGCGCGCCGCGATGCCGCTCGATCGGCTGATCAGCGCCGAGGGCACGACGGATGCCGCCTACATGAAGCGCTTCTTTCCCGCGCTGCTGCCCAACGCGGTGATCGGCGGGCATGTCTATGCGATTCCGTTCCAGAACTCGACGCCGTTGCTGTTCTACAGCGTCGACGCGTTCAGGCAGGCCGGCCTCGACCCGAACAAGCCGCCGCAAACCTGGGCGGAATGGTATGCGGATGCCAAGAAACTCACCGTGGTCAAGAACGGCCAGACCGAGCGGTGGGGCATGATGATGCCGGAGACGTCGGATTATCTCGGCTGGATCATGTCGGGCCTGGTGATGGCCAATGGCGGGCAGTGGTGGAATCACGAATGGGGCGGAGAAGTTTACTATAACCAGCCGTCCACCATCGGTGCGCTCACCTTCCTCGATGACATGATCCACAAGGCGCATGTCATGCCGGCCTCGGTGACGGACGCGAATGCGACGACGACGGCCTTCTTCAGCGGCCATGCGGCCATGATGATCCTCTCCACGGGCGCGCTCGGCTTCGTCCGCCACGGCATGAAGCAACCCTATCGGACGGCGTTCCTCCCCGGCGAGATCGGACACGCGGCGCCGATCGGCGGTGGCAGCCTGCTGATCCCCGCGGGCAACTCAGCCGCGCGGCAGCAGGCGGCGTGGACGTTCATCGAGTGGCTTACCTCGCCCACGGTCGCGGGACGCTGGAGCCGCTTCACCGGCTATTTCGCGCCCAACCGCGCCGCCTACGAGCTGCCGGCCATGAAGGCGTATCTGGCCCAGCACCCGAACGCGACGGTTGCGATCCGGCAGCTCAGGTATGCCGTTCCCTGGTTCGACACCTATGACGTGGTCGGCGTCCGCAAGGCCCTGGAGAACGAGATCCAGGCGCTCATCGTGGGCAGGGAAACCCCGGCCGTGGCCGCCGAGCGCGGCCAGAAAGCCGCGGAAGCTCTGCTGGCGCCTTATGTCAAGGAAACCGCGCTGCAGGTGCCCTGAGCCGCGGTGCAGCTTGCTGCCGGCGATGATTGCCTCGGCGCTTCTCGAGGCCGATCATCGCCGGAATCCTTCGCTCGAGACCCCCGGGAGACATCCTTGATCCTGATCCAGATCACCGACCTGCACGTCCGTCCGCATGGCTTGCCGCTGGCGCGCGTGGGCGAAACCAACATGCTGGTCGAGCGCGCGCTTCGTGCCGTGCGCGCGTTCACGCCGAGGCCGGACGCGCTGATCATCAGCGGCGACCTGACGGATAACGGCCTGCCGACTGAATATGAGGAGCTCGCGGCCATACTGCGGCGCACCATCGACCTGCCGACCTACATGATCCCCGGCAACCACGACCGGCGCGACGAGATGAAGCGGCAGTTGGCCGATTGGCCGGGCATCGGCGACGATCCCGACTTCATTCAGTACACGGTCGAGGATCTGCCGGTCCGCCTGGTCATGCTGGACACCGCGATGGCGCACAGCAGTGCGGGCGAGTTGTGCGAGAAGCGCATGCGATGGCTCGACGCCACGCTCGCGGCGGAGCCGCACCGGCCGACCCTGATCGCCATGCACCACCCACCATTCCTCACCGGCATCGGGCACATGGACCGGATTCCGCTGAAGAACTGGCAGGCGTTCCAAGGCCTGCTGGCGCGTCACCCTCAGGTCGTCCGCGTCGTCTGCGGCCACGACCACCGTCCCATCATCACGCAGGTCGGCCACACGATCGGCTGCATCGGCCCCTCGGTTGCCCATCAGGTGGAACTCGATCTCGGCCCGCACCAGGCGCCGCTGTGGAACCTCGAGCCCCCGGCCTACCTGGTGCATTACTGGAGCGAGCCCACCGGCCTCGTCACCCACATGGGGTATGTGGAGAATTATCCGGGCCCGTATCCGTTCCTGCTCGACCCCGACTATCCCGGCGTGCCGCCGCGCTGAGGGGGCGCGCCCTCGACACGTCCCCTCACACCGCGAGGCGCGCGCCGCGGCGGACTGCAAGCGCCGCGCCGGCGGCCAGCAGGCAGGCCACCCCGGCGGTGGCAAAGGCCGGGATGTAGGTCGCGAACACGTCGCGCGCGATACCCGCGCCGATCGCGGCGGTCGCGGCGCCGAGCTGGTGCGCGGCGAAGGCCCAGCCGAACACGAGCGGTCCGCGCTCGCGGTCCAGCACCTGGCCCGAGAGGCGTGCCGTGGGGGGCACCGTCGCCACCCAGTCGAGCCCATAGAACACCGCGAAGGCGGAAAGACCCACCACGGTGAAGTTCAAGAACGGCAGCATCAGCAGCGACAGCCCGCGCAGCCCGTAGTACCAGAACAGCAGCACGCGGTTGTCGACCCGGTCCGAAAGCCAGCCGCTCGCGATGGTGCCGACAAAATCGAACGCGCCCATCATCGCCAGCACGCTCGCCGCCGCGAGGTCGGTCATGCCGAAATCGTGACACAGCGGAATGAAATGCGTCTGCACCAGCCCGTTGGTGGAAAAGCCGCACACGAAGAAGGTGGCGAACAGCACCCAGAACAGCGGCCGCGCCGAGGCCTCGGTGAGCGCGTTGAAGCTGGCCGCGACCGCACCCTCGCGCGGCGGCGGCGGGAGCGTCACGTCGCGCGCGCCGAACGCGGGCAGGCCCACACTGCCCGGATGATCGGCGGCGAACAGCACCACCAGCGCCAGGCAGGCCACGCAGGCGAGCGTCGCCGGCAGCAGCGCCTCGCGCCAGCCGACATGGTCGGAGATCCAGGCGGCGATGGGCAAGAAGATCAGCTGCCCCGTGGCGTTCGCCGCCGTCAGCAGGCCCAGAACCAATCCCCGACGGATGTGGAACCAGCGCGCGACCACGGTCGCGGCCAGCACCATCGCCGTCATGCCTGTGGCAATCCCGACGAGCACACCCCAGGCGAGCCAGAGCTGCCAGAGCGCCGTCATCCGGCTCGCGAGTGCAACGCCGGCCACGATCAGGGCGACGGCCCCTGTCACCACGGCGCGGATGCCGTAGCGAGCGATCAGCGCCGCGGCGAAGGGCGCGGTGGCGCCGAACAGAACCAGGCGCAGCGCCAGCGGGCCGGAAACCGCCGCCGTGTCCCACCCGAATTCATGCCGCAGCGGCACGATCAGGATGCCGGGCATGCCCAGCGCCGCCGCGGTGGAGAGCGTGGTGAGGAAGGTGATGGCCGCCATCACCCATGCGTAATGGAGGCCACGACGGGCCAGCGCGGGGGCGAGACGGGCTGCGAACATGCGGTCTTCCTCGGCGACAGGTCAGAGGCGCGGGGGATCAGAGAAGAGATGGACGGCGGCGCGGGCGAGAACCCGCGCGCACGCCAGCGCCGCGTCAGAGGCGGCCAGGTGGCCGCGCAGCGCGCGGGAGAGGATCAGGCCGCCGTTCATGGCGGAAAGCGCGGCGGTGGCGGCGCGGGCACGGTCCGCCGGCGGCATCGAGGCGGGCAGCGCGTTGGCGAGCTCCGCGGCGAGCGCCGCCGTGCCCTCCGCCAGCGCATCGGCGAGCGGTCCCGGCTCGCGCGCCGCCTCCGGGCCCAGCGTCGCGATCGGGCAGCCCTCGGCCAGATTGTCACGATGCGCGGGTTGCAGATAGGCGTCGATCAGCGCCCCGAACGGGTCCCGGCCGGCCGCGCGCGCTCTCTCGGCCCGCTCGCGCCAGAGGTCCGCGGCGGCGAGCAGCGCGTTGCGCAGGGCCGCGGCGGCGAGCGCGGCCTTGCCGGGAAAGCGGTTGTAGACGGCGCCGTGGGTCAGGCCGGCCGCGCGCGCAACCTCCGCGACGCCGGCACCGTCGAAGCCGCGCTCGCGGAACAGGCGTTCAGCGGCGGCGAGGATCGCGGCCGTATGATCCTCACGGGCGGCGGTGCTGACGCGCATGCAGCGACAATGATGATGGCCATCATCATTGTCAACGACCTGGGGATTGCCGGCCTCTCAGGCCGGGGCGTGCTTCAGATCCGGATCAGCGCCAGCGGGATCTCGAACAGCCCGTCGCCGTGAGGCACCTCCGGCCATGTCCGGTCCGGCCAGCGCCAGGCGGTTTCGGGCAGCAGCGCGCGCATGTCCGGCAGGGCGCAGTGGAAGGGCGGCCCGCCGTCCCGGCCGGTCTGCATGAACAGCGCTGCAAGGACGCCGCCCGGGCGAAGCCAGCGCCGCATCTGTGCCGCGTAGGCCGCCCGCCGGTCGGGCGGCAGGGCGCAAAGGCAGGTCTGTTCGTAGATGACGTCGAAGGGCTGGCTGGCGTCGAATGACAGGACGTCGCCTTCGAGCGCCGTGCCGCCCAAGGCGGCCAGCCCCGCTCGCTGGTGCGCGACCGCGCTCGGCGCGATGTCCAGCGTCGTTACCTGGAACCGGGCCTGGGCAAGGTGCAGGGGTTCATGGCTGCGGCCCGCGCCGGGCACAAGAATGCGACACGGCTTCAACGTGCCGTCGGCAAGCCAGGCTAGCAGCGCCGGCGATACGTCTTCACGCTGCCAGCCGGTGCGGCTCTCCTGGTAACGGAGCTCCCAGGCATTCGGTTCGTCGTTCATGCGGGCGGTTCCGTGTTGGAGGGCAGGTTCATCCAGCGTGGTGGGCGGGGCAGCAGGCTCGCGCCGTCGGCGCTGAGGGGGCCTTCCAGCGCATCAAGCCGCAGCGTGGCAAGTGCCACCTGATCGATGCCGGAGCGAACGGTTCCAGCTTCGGCGCCCGATGCGTCGATCACCGTCGTGCCCGGCGGCGGCGGGGTTCCGACGACCGTGACAGGCATCAGGCGCCGCTTCACGAGGCCGCGATAGCGGGTGCGGGCGGTGAGTTCCTGACCCATCCAGCACCCCTTGTCCCAGGCGATGGCGCCAAGTTCGTCGAAGCCGGCCTCGAGCAGAACGGTCTTCTCCGGCTCGTGGTCGCGGGGCTCGGGCAGGCCGAGGGCGATCCGGTGCCGCTCCCACGCCGCAACCGTGTCGGTGCCGCGTGGTGTGGGCGAGAGCAGCCGGAACCCGGCTGCAGGCAGCCGCGGGTCCGCAACGGCGCCGGCCGGCCCCTCCGGCCAGGCGACGTGGACGGCGAGCGGCTCCGGGTCGATCTCGACCTTGCTGCGCAGGCGGAAGCGCAGCAGCCGTGTGCGCACCAGCTCCGCCTGTTCCGCCACGAGGTCGAGCAGCAGGGCGTCCGCGGTCGCGTGAATGAAGAAGTCGGCGAGATACTTGCCCTGCGGCGTCAGCAGCGCCGACCACAGGCAGCGCCCTGGCTCCGCGCGCGCTACGTCGGCGGAGACCAGCCCCTGGAGAAAGGCGACCCGATCCCCGCCCTTGACGGCGAGCACCGCGCGATCCGGCAGATGCACGAGCATGGCAGCAGAAGTGGCGTCGGTCAGGCAAGACGACAAGCGTTTGCAAAGCGGCGGGAGACAAGAGGCGTTGCCGGTGATAAGGGCCGCGCATGAGGAACACGACGTTCGCATGTGCGGCATCGCAGGGCTGATCGCCGGCCCTGACGCGCCGCAGCCCGACGCCGCCACGCTGGCCGCCATGATCGCGGCCATGGCGCACCGCGGGCCCGATGCCGGCGGGCAAACCATTTCCGGGCGCATCGGCCTTGCGCAGAACCGGCTGGCCATCATCGACCTGGTGACCGGCGACCAGCCGTTCTTCGCCGGCACCGCGGCGCTGGTGGCGAATGGCGAGATCTATAATTACCGCGAGCTGCGTGCGGCGATGCCGGGCATCGAGTTCGCCTCGATGAGCGATTGCGAGCCGCCGCTGCACCTCTACCTGAGGGACGGAGCGGACTACGCGAAGGCGCTGCGCGGGATGTATGCGATCGCCATTCATGACCGCGCTGCGCGACGGGCGGCCATCTCGCGTGACCGTTGGGGCATCAAGCCCCTGTACTATGCGCAGACCGAGCAGGGCCTCGCCTTTGCCTCCGAGGCGCAGGCGCTGATCACGGCGGGGCTGGTGGCGCGCGGCCTGCGGCCGGCAGCGCGCGACGAGTTGCTGCAGATGCAGTACACGACCGGTTCGGAGACGATCTTTCCCGGCATCTCGCGCCTGCTGCCGGGCGAGACGGTCCAGGTCGGGGACGGCAAGATCGTCGATCGCCGTCGCGTGGCCGCCCTGCCGGAGGGCGGGCCCGAGACGATCTCCGAGACCGAGGCGCTGGCCCGCCTCGACCGCGCTCTCGAGGAGAGCGTCGATCTGCACCAGCGCAGCGACGTGCCCTATGGCATGTTTCTTTCCGGCGGCATCGATTCCGCCACCGTCCTGACGCTGATGGCGCGGCTGAACGACCGGCCGGTGCTGGCCTTCACGGCGGGCTTCGCCGCGCCCGGGGCGGCGGACGAGCGCGAGGCGGCGAAGCGGGTCGCGACCTATCTCGGCGCGCGGCACGAAACGCTGGATGTGACGGAGGCGATGGTTTGGCAGCACCTGCCGCAGATCGTCGCGTGCATGGATGATCCGGCGGCCGATTATGCGATCATTCCCACCTGGTTCCTGGCGCAGCGCGCCCGCCAGGAGGTGAAGGTGGTCCTCTCGGGTGAGGGAGGCGACGAGATCTTCGCGGGCTACGGGCGCTACCGCAGCGCGATGCGGCCGTGGTGGCTGGGCGGTCGGGTGATGCGCGCGCGCGGCAATTTCGATCGCGTGAAGGTGCTGCGCCAGCATCCGCGCAACTGGCGCGATGGCCAGGCAGCGGCCGAGGCGCGTTCGGGCATTGCCGGGCGCACGCGGCTGATGGCGGCCCAGGCGACCGATATCGAGGACTGGCTGCCGCACGACCTGCTGCTCAAGCTCGACCGGTGTCTGATGGCGCATGCGGTGGAGGGACGCACGCCCCTGCTCGACCAGGGCGTGGCCGAGGCCGTCTGGCGCCTGCCCGATGCACAGAAGGTCCGTGGCGGCTGGGGAAAGTGGCTGCTGCGCCAATGGCTCGCGAAGAATTGCCCGGCGGCGGACCCGTTGGGCCCCAAGCAGGGGTTCACCGTTCCCATGGGAACCTGGATCGCGGGCGTGGGTGAGAGGCTGGGCAAGCTGGTAGCGGCGCAGGAGGGCATCCGCGAGATTGCCGAGCCGGCGCGCGTCGAGGCGTTGTTCCGCCATTGCAGCGGCCGCCGCCATACCGGCTTTCTCGCCTGGATCCTGCTGTTCTATGCGCTGTGGCACCGCACGCATGTGCTTGGTTTGAAGCCGGAGGGCGATGTGTTCGAGGCACTGGCAACGCGATGACACCTTTCGATCTCGTTATCAAAAACGGAACCTGCCTAACCCCCTGGGGACGGGTTGTGACGGATGTCGCGGTGCGGCACGGCCGGATCGCGGGTTTTGGCGGCGGCGAGGCCCGGCAGGTGATCGATGCCACCGGGCTGATGGTGCTGCCCGGTCTGATCGATCCGCATGTCCACCTGCGCGATCCCGGGACCGGTGACGCGCAAGCCGCGGCGGCCGAGACCATTCCGCTGGGGACGAAGGCTGCCGTGCTGGGCGGCGTCGCCTGCGTCTTTGACATGCCCAACACCAACCCGCCGGCGACGGATGCTGCCGCCCTCGCGACGAAGCGCGACTATGCCGGGCGCAAGGCCTGGTGCGATATCGGGCTTTATGTCGGCGCGACGAAGACCAACATTCCCATGCTCGGCGCCCTGGAGGCGGAACCGGGTGTTTGTGCGATCAAGGTGTTCGCCGGCTCCTCGACGGGGGATCTGCTGATCGAGGACGATGAGAGCCTCGAACGGGTGATGCGCAGCGGACGCCGGCGCATCGCCTATCACAGCGAGGACGAATACCGGCTTCGCGAGCGTCGGGCTCTGTTCCATCAAGGGGAGCCGTATGCGAAGCATGCCGAGTGGCGGGATGTCGAATGCGCCTTCCTGGGAACCCGGCGCCTGATGGCGCTGGCGATGCGCACCGGCCGGCCGGCGCATATCCTGCATGTCTCGACGGCCGAGGAACTCACCTATCTGCGCGACTATCGCGAGGTCGCGACGGTGGAGGTCCTGGTGAACCACCTCACGCAGGTGGCGCCCGATGCCTATGAACGGCTCGGTGCCTACGCCGTGATGAACCCGCCGATCCGCGACCGTCGGCACTGGGAGGCGGCGTGGGCGGCGGTCGCCGATGGAACGGTGGACTGCATCGGGTCCGATCACGCACCGCACAGTCGCGAGGCGAAGGCGAAGCCCTGGCCCGACACGGCAGCGGGTCTGACCGGCGTGCAGACCATCGTTCCGGTGATGCTCGACCACGTGAGTGCGGGACGCCTGTCGCTCGAGCGCCTGGTCGATCTTATGAGCGCAGGCCCGGCACGGGTCTATGGGGCCATCGGCAAAGGTCGCCTCGCCGCCGGATATGATGGCGACTTCACGCTCGTCGACATGAAGGCCGAGCGGGTCATCGAAGAAAGCGCGATCGTTTCGCCCTGCGGCTGGACGCCCTTCGCGGGCATGCGTGTCAGGGGATGGCCGGTCGCGACGGTGGTCCGCGGCAACGTCGTGATGCGCGACGGCGAGGTCATCGGCGAGCCGCTGGGGAAGGTCGTTTCGTTCGCCTGAACCTTCCGCCTAGACGCCCGGCGGGAGCTTCGAGCGCATCATGTCCCGGCGATCGAACCGGCGGCCGTCGACGACGAACGTGCCGTCGCCGATCGCGTGGATGAGCCTGCGCTCGCGGCGCGCGGGATCGATGTGCGCGGAGAGCGTCTCGAGGACGACGATGTTGTGGGCCCTGACGACGTCGCGCACGCGGCATTCGAGGTTGGCCAGGCACTCCCGTACCAGGGGTGGCCTCACGTGGCGGGCCTTTGCCCGGGTGAGCCGGAACGTGTCGAACTTGTCGGTATCGGCGCCCGAACACGTGCCGATGCCAACGACCTTGTCGAGCAGGTCGATGGTGGGGATGGCGAGCACGCATTCACGTGTTGCGGTCAGCGCCGCATAGGAGTGGTTCCACGGGCCCGTACACAGCGCGAAGGTGCCGGCGAAATCCAGCACCATGGTCCAGGAAATCGTCATGATGTTGTCGTGCGCACCATCATGTGTGGCGACGAGGACGACCGGGCCGCGCTCGATCAGGGTGAAGGCCTTGCCGATCGGAAGATCACGCATGCCGCCCTCCTGGGCGCGAGGCAGGGGTTCTTCGCGGGTCCGGGCGAAGCCCGGCGTTTCAGGCAATCACGTTCTGGGCTCTCAACGTCGTGATCGATTCATCCGTGTAGCCGAGTTCGCGTGCGATCTCCTCGGTCTGCTGGCCGATCGCTGGGATGTCGCGCGTCAGGCCGGGACGTTCGCCGTCGATGGCGATGGGAAGTGCGGGGAGCTTGGACTGGCGGCCGTCCGGCAGTGTGACGGGCACCAGCCCGCCGGCGGCGTTCAGGTGCGGGTCGTCGAACAGCTCGACAGGACGGGTGATCGGCGCGAACGGGAGGCCGAGTTCCTCGCACCGCTGGGCGAGATCCTTGGTCGTGTAGGCCCGCAATGCCGCGGCGACGCGCGGCAGGGTGCGTTCACGCGCGGCGACACGCTCGGCCGAGTTCGAGAGAGTGGGATCGGTGGCGAGGTCGGGCAGGCCGAAAGCCTCGCAGAAGATAGACCATTGCGTATCCGTCACGACACCGACGAAGAGGCGACCGTCGCGGGTCTCGAAGATATCGTAGATCGGCCAGGCTGGGCGGCGGTCGGTCATCGGCGGCGCCTCCTGCCCGGTAATCGCGTATTGCGCCATGTGCTGAGCGACGAGCAGCACGTTGTTCTCGAAGAGGCCCGATTGGATGTGTCTTCCGCGGCCGGTTCGATGGCGCTCCTCGATCGCCGCGAGGATGCCGATGGCGCCGAACATCCCGCCCATGATGTCATTGACCGAACTGCCCGCACGCAGCGGCTTGTCGCGATAGCCGGTCATGTAGGCCAGGCCGCCCATCATCTGCACCACCTCGTCGAGCGCCACGCGATGGTCGTAGGGGCCGGGGAGGAAGCCCTTGTTCGAGCAGTAGATGAGGCGAGGGTTTTCGGCCATCAGCGTGCTGGCGCCGAGGCCGAGCTTGTCCATGGCGCCCGGTCGGAAATTCTCCACCACGGCGTCGGCGGTGGCGACCAGACGCTTGACCAGCGCCAGCCCTTCGGGATGCTTCAGATCGACGGCAATGCTGCGCTTGTTGCGGTTCATCAACGTGAAGAATCCGGCGCCGGCCCCGGTCAGCCGGCGCGTGTTGTCGCCCGACGGGTGGGGTTCGACCTTGATCACGTCCGCGCCGAGGTCGCCGAGCACGAGCCCCGTCGTCGGCCCCATGATCATGTGGACGAACTCGACAACGCGGATGCCCGCGAGCGGCAGTTCCATGGCGTTCAGGCGGCGGGGCGGAAGGTCTTGGGAATTCCCGCCTTGGCGACCTGACTGTGCATGGGTTCCATGGGCAGGCCCGTATGTAGCGGCTGGCGGGCGGCGAGCAGCTTGGCGAGATCGATGCCCGTTGCGAAGCCCATGCTTTCGAGCATGAACACCAGATCCTCGGTGACGATGTTGCCGGAGGCGCCGGGTGCGAAGGGGCAGCCGCCAAGGCCCGCCAGAGCCGAGTCGAAGTCGCGGATACCTTCCTCGAGGCCGGCGAGCGCGTTGGCGAGGCCGAGGCCCATCGTATCGTGCAGGTGCAGGCCGGTGAACACCTTGCCGATTGCAGCCCGCGTCGCGCGGACCAGGGACTTCACCTGAGCCGGATTGGCGTAGCCGACGGTATCGGCCAGCGCCAGCGAATCCGGCGCGTGCGACGCCAGTGCCTCGGCCACTCTCAGCACCGCGGATTCGGGCACCACACCGTCGATCGAACAGCCGAAAGCCGTCGAGCAGGCGGCTTCCACTTCCATCCGGCGCGGCTGGGCGCGGACCCACTCGATGATGCGTCCGACCTCGGCCACCTGTTCCATCGGCGAGCGGTTGAGGTTGGCGCGGCTATGTCCCTCGCTGACCGAGACGGGGACGCTGACGCGGTGCGCGCCCGTCTCGTAGGCGCCCATGGCGCCGCGCAGGTTCGGGGCGAGGGCGACGATCGTGACTCCCGGCAGCGCGATCGTGGCGCGCACAACGTCCGCGGTGTCGGCCATTTGCGGGATGAGCTTGGGGGGTACGAAGCTGCCGACCTCGATCTCGCGCACGCCGGCCGCGGCCATGGCCTTGATCCAGCCGATCTTGGCGGCGGTGGGCATCATGGTCTTGGCCATCTGCAACCCATCGCGCGGGCCGACTTCGCAGACCGTCACATGTTCCGCCATAGGCTTCTCCATCGGATAGGGGGCCGAACTTGGGCGCGGCAAAAAAAACTCGCAAGTGCGGCGATGCATGTCATATCTGCCTCGACATTCTCCCCACCAAGAGGGCTTCGATGCGGCTGAAACACTTTGCGCCGGTGCTTTGCGGCGTCCTTCTGCTGGGGACTGGCCCTGCAGCTTACGCGCAGTTCGCGCCCGGCGGTCCGCCGGCGGTTGGGGTTGTCGCGGCCAGGCCGGAGCAGGTGACGGAGACCACCCAGTTTGTTGGCCGCGTGCAGGCGGTCGACACGGTGGCACTGGCCGCGCGGGTGACGGGGTTCCTGACAGCGCGCCTCTTCACCGAGGGAGCGGAGGTCCGCAAGGGGCAGCTGCTGTTCACGCTCGAGCGCGGGCCGTTCGAGGCGGACGTCGCGGCAAAGCGGGCGGCCGTCGCGCAGAACCGTGCCCTTCTCGCGAATGCCACGCTGACGCTGCGGCGTGCCCAGGCGCTCCTGGGGACGCCGGCGGGACAGCGTTCGACCGTCGACGACGCGCTCGCCGCGCAGCAGAGCCAGGCAGCTCAACTCGCCTTCGCGCAGGCCAATCTGGAAGCCTCGCAGATCAACCTCGCCTACACTGAAATCCGCGCACCGATCGCCGGTAAGATCGGGCGCAGCAATTTTTCGGTCGGTAACGTGGTCAGCCCCGCCTCCGGTGCGTTGGCGACGATCGTCAGTCAGGATCCGATGTATGTCCTGTTTCCAGCGGCGACCAGCGAGGTGCTGGCGTTACGCGACAAATATCGGGGCAAGGGTGGCTTCGCAGCGGTGCGGGTGCGGCTGCGCCTGCCAGACGGCAGGCTCTACGACCAGGTGGGAACAGTCAACTATATCGACCCGACGGTCGCGCCGACGACGGATACGCTGACCATGCGTGCCAGCATCCCCAATCCGCTCTTACCGGGCGCCCGACCGGGGGATATCGGCAACCGCGAGCTCGAGGACGGCGAGTTCGTGACGGTCCTGCTCGAAGGCGCGCAGCCGGTGACGGTGCTCGGGGTGCCCCGTCAGGCGGTGCTTTCCGACCAGCAGGGCACGTACGTCTATGTCGTTGATTCGACGAAACATGTCTCGGTCCGGCGGGTGACGCTGGGCCAGTCGAGCGCAACGGTCGCTGCGATCAAAGCCGGGCTGAAAGCGGGGGAGGAGGTGGTCGTGGACGGGCTGCAGAGGGTCCGGCCGGATATCGTCGTCAACCCGCATCCGTTCGCCCCGGCGTCGGCACCCCACAACTGACGCGAGCCAGTTCGTGATTTCCGGCATCTTCATCGACCGACCGCGGCTTGCGGTCGTCATCGCGATCCTCATCACGCTCGCGGGCGGCATCGCGCTCACGCGGATCCCGGTGGCGCAGTTTCCCGACATCGTGCCACCCGAAGTGCAGGTGACGACGAACTACCCGGGCGCTTCCGCCGCGGTGGTCGAAAGCGCGGTCGCCCAGCCGCTCGAGGCACAGATCAACGGCGTCGACAAGATGCTGTACATGAAGTCCACCAGCGGCAATGACGGCAGCTACAACCTGACCGTCAGCTTTGCGCTCGGGACCAATCCCGACATCGACACGGTCAACGTCAACAACCGTGTTCAGGCTGCCCTGTCCAAGCTGCCGCAGGAGGTCCAGCGCGAGGGCGTGACGGTTCAGAAGCGCAGTTCCGCGATCCTGAAATTCGTCCAGTTCTACTCGCCTGGCGGCAAGCTCTCGCCGTTGTTCATCAGCAACTATGTCACGATCAACGTCCTCGATGCGCTATCGCGAACGCCGGGTGTCGGTCAGGCTTTTGTATTCGGGGCGCAGAACTATTCGATGCGCATCTGGTTCCGTACGTCGCGGCTCGTTGAGCTTGGTCTCACGCCGCAGGACGTGATCGCGGCGATCCAGGCGCAGAACCAGCAGGCCGCCGTCGGGCGGATCGGTGCACGGCCGATCAGCGAAGGCGTGCAATTCCAGATCAACCTGCAGACCCAGGGGCGTCTGACGACGCCCGCTCAGTTCGGCGACATCGTCCTGCGCGCCAAGCCGGACGGTTCCATTTTGCGCCTGAAGGACGTGGCAAGGGTCGAGCTGGGTGCGCAGAGCGAGGACACGCTGTCGCGCTACGATGGCCAGCCGGCTGTTTCGATCGGCATTTTTCTGGCACCCGGCGCGAACGCGGTGGCCACGTCAGCTGCCGTGGAGAAGACGCTGCAGCGGCTGCAAGAGCGGTTTCCCGCGGGGCTCAAGCGCATCACCTTTTACGACAGTTCGCGCTTCGTTTCCGACACGATCCACGAGGTGATCACGACGCTGCTCGAGGCCTTCGTGCTGGTTGTCGTGGTGGTGTTCCTGTTTCTGGGCAAGCTGCGCGCGACCATCATCCCGAGCGTCGCCGTGCCGGTCAGCCTGATCGGCACGTTCGCCGTGCTGCTGTTGATCGGTTTCTCAGCCAATACGGTCTCGCTGCTGGCGCTTGTCCTGGCGATCGGTGTCGTCGTCGATGACGCGATCGTCGTGGTCGAGAATGTCGAGCGGGTGATGGAGGAAGAGCCAGAGCTCACGCCGGCGGAGGCAACGAAGAAGGCGATGCGCCAGATCACCGGACCGGTCATCGCGATCAGCCTGGTTCTGCTCTCGGTGTTCGTGCCGATCGCGTTCATTCCCGGTGTGTCTGGCGAGCTGTTCCGGCAGTTCGCGGTCACCATCACCATTGCCATGCTGATTTCGGCCATCAACGCCTTGACGCTGTCGCCCGCGCTGTGTGCGGTCTTCCTGCGTCCGGCCGGCAGGTCGCATGGAGCGATGCGGGCGGTCGCGGCCGGCATCGACAAGGTCCGCAACGGCTACGCGGCGGTGGTGCGGCGGCTCGTGCGCGTGGCGGTGCTGGGCGTCGTTGCGGTTGCGGCAGCCGGTTTCGGCATCTGGTCGCTGGCGCGCATGACGCCAACGGGCTTCCTGCCGGAGGAGGATCAGGGCGCCTTCTTCGTCAACGTGCAGCTGCCGCAGGGCGCGTCGGTGGCGCGGACGACCGCGGTGGTGCAGCGTGTCGAGGGTATCCTGCGGTCGATGCCGCAGGTCGACAAGACGCTGGCGGTGGTCGGGTTCTCGCTGCTGGACGGTGGCGCGGAAAGCAATGCCGCCTTCATGGTGGCGGGACTTAAGCCGTTCGCGCAGCGCACCGCGGTCGCGGATCGCGCCCAGGCGGTGATCCGCCGGACCTTCGGCGCAGTGTCGCAGATACCGTCGGCCGAGATCTTTCCCTTCAACCTGCCGCCGATCATCGGTCTGTCGACGTCGGGTGGCTTCCAGTATCAGCTGCAGAACCTCGAGGGGCAGAGTCCCGCGGCGATGGCGAGCGCGATGTACGGCCTGCTCGGCGCCGCCAATGCCGACAAGCGGCTCACGCGCGTGTTCTCCACGTTCAGTGCCACGACGCCCTCGCTGCGTCTCGACATCGATCGGGTCAAGGCCGAGGCACTGGGCGTCAATGTCGCCGACATCTTCACGGCGCTCCAGGCGACGCTCGGTGGCATCTACGTCAATGACTTCAATCTTTACGGGCGGACCTGGCAGGTCAACATCGAGGGCGACCAGGCCGACCGGATGGACCAGTCGGCTCTGTGGCGGATCTATGTGCGCAACAAGACGGGCGGGATGGTGCCGCTGCGTGCGCTTGCCACGGTGCATACCGTGCTCGGGCCGCAGGTGATCACGCGCTACAACAACTACCGTTCGATCTCGATCAACGGCTCGCCCGCACCCGGCGTCTCGAGCGGCGTGGCGCTGGCGACGATGGCCACGATCTCGCGCAAGACCCTGCCGCCCGGGTATGACTTCGAGTGGACCGGCACGTCCTACCAGGAGGCGCAGTCGCAGGGGCAGAGCGGACCGATCCTCGGCCTCTCGGTGCTGTTCGCGTACCTGTTTCTGGTGGCGCTCTATGAAAGCTGGTCGATTCCCGTACCCGTCATGCTGTCGGTGGCGATCGGGGTGCTCGGCGCTTTCATCGGTGTCTGGGCCTCCGGTATCTCGCTGGATCTTTATGGGCAGATCGGGCTGGTGGTGCTGATCGCGCTGGCGGCCAAGAACGGCATCCTGATCGTGGAGTTCGCCAAGGAACGGCGCGAGGAGGGCATGCCCATCCGCGAGGCCGCCGTGATGGGCGCGCGCATGCGGTTCCGCGCGGTGCTGATGACGTCGATCGCCTTCGTGCTGGGGCTGGTGCCGCTGGTGACGGCGACGGGGGCGGCCATGCTCTCGCGCCGCGCCCTGGGCACCCCGGTCTTTGCGGGGATGATCGGCGCCACCGGCATCGGCATTTTCGTCATCCCGATGCTCTACGTGACCGTGCAGACGCTGCGCGAGCGGATGAAGGCGCGTCTCGGGCGCGGCCGGAGGTGAGCGGTGGCGTGGCGGAAGGAAAGGCCGGTGGGCGGGGCCGGATGGGGGGTTGGCGTTTGCTCGCCGCCGACTAGACTGAGTGACGAGAAAATGCCGGAGAACACCTGATGGAAAAGTTTGGTCTTGCCCAGCCCGTCCGCCGTGTCGAGGACCCGCGCCTGCTGAAGGGGGCAGGCAGCTATACGGACGATATCCAGTTGCCTGGAACGACCTATGGCGTGGTCCTGCGCAGCCCCCATGCGGCAGCGGGCCTGCGCTCGATCGACCCGGCAGCGGCCCGGACGATGCCCGGCGTGCTGGCGATCTATGTCGCAGCCGATCTCGACGCCGATGGCATCGGCACACTGCCTTGCGCGGCGACGATGAAGAACCGCGACGGCAGCGACCAGGTGACTCCGGAGCGGCCGGTGCTGGCGCGCGATGGCGTCCATCATGTCGGCACGCCGGTCGCGTTCGTGGTCGCCGAGACGCTGAAGGAGGCGCGCGACGCGGCCGAGGCGATCGGCGTCGACTACGACATTCGTCCATCGGTGACCGATCTTGGCAGCGCGATGGATGCGGGCCAGCCGCAGGTGTGGCCGCAGGCCCCGCGCAACGTCTGCTTCGACTGGGAGATCGGTGACAAAGCCGCGGTGGAGGCCGAGTTCGCCAGGGCGGCGCACATCACGCGGCTCACCGTGGTCAACAACCGCATCATCGTGAATTCGATGGAGGCGCGCGCGGCGCTTGCCTCCTACGACGCGGCGAGCGAGCGGTGGACCTTGCGCACCAACACCCAGGGCGGCTGGAGCCTCAAGAACTTCCTCGGCAACGATGTCTTCAAGGTCGATCCGGACCGCTTCCGCATCATCACCCCCGACGTCGGCGGCGGGTTCGGCATGAAGCTGTTCCTCTACCCCGAGCAGGTGCTGACCTGCTACGCCGCGCGCAAGCTGGGCCGCCCGGTTAAATGGGCCTCTGAGCGTTCGGAGGCCTTTCTCTCCGACAGTCATGGGCGCGACAACGTCACGCTCGGCGAACTCGCCGTGGACAAGGACGGCACGTTCCTTGCGTTGCGGACTCGAAACGTTGCCAACATGGGGGCCTATCTCTCGAACTACGCTCCCTTCATCCCGACCGGCGCAGGCACGGGCGTGCTCGCGAGCGTCTATGGGTTCAAGGCCGTCTACGCCAATGTCATCGGCGTGTTCACCAACACCGTGCCGGTCGATGCTTATCGCGGCGCCGGGCGGCCGGAAGCGAATTATCTCGTCGAGCGGCTGGTGGATGCGGTGGCCCGGGAGATGAAGATCGACCGCGTCGAACTTCGCCGGCGCAACATGGTGACGCCTGACCGCATGCCCTACCGCACGCCGGTGGGTAAACTCTACGACTCTGGGGATTTCCGCCTCGTGCTGGACCACGCGCTGAAAGCCGTGGACTGGGCCGGGTTCGAGCAGCGGCGGGCGGAGGCGGCGCGGCGCGGCCGGCGGCGCGGTATCGGTATGGCGTACTATCTCGAGGCGACGGGCGGCGGACCGACCGAGCGCGCCGAGATCCGCTTCGCCGATGACGGGTTCGTCGATGTCTATGTCGGCACGCAGTCCACCGGCCAGGGCCACGAGACGGCCTACGTTCAGCTGACAGTCGACCGGCTGGGGGTGCCCGGAGAGAAAGTGCGGGTACGCCAGGGCGATACCGACACGATTCCGGTGGGCGGCGGTACCGGCGGCGCGCGCAGCCTTTACTCCGAGGGCCAGGCGATCCTGGCCACGGCGGCGACGGTGATCGAGCGAGGGCGCAAGGCCGCATCCGAGGCGATGGAGGCGGCGCCCGCGGATATCGTCTTTGAGGCCGGGCGGTTTTCCATCGTCGGCACCGACCGCGGCATGGGCATTATGGAGCTTGCGGCGCAACAGCGGGCGCGCGCGGCGAAGGGCGAGGACGTGACGATGCTGGACGCCGCGGAGGTGGCGGAAATCAAGGCGCACACGTTCCCCAACGGCTGCCACATCGCCGAGGTTGAGGTCGATCCGGAAACCGGTGTGATCGACCTGGTCCGCTACAGCGTAACCGACGACGTCGGCAAGGCGGTCAATCCGATGATCGTGCGCGGCCAGGTCCATGGCGGCGTGGCTCAGGGCTTTGGCCAGGCGGTCCTCGAACGGACGGCGTACGACGCTTCCTCCGGCCAGCTGTTGTCCGGAAGCCTGATGGATTACGCCATTCCGCGGGCCGACGATCTGCCGGACATCGAGGTGGAGTTCGTCGAGGTGCCTTGCGGCACCAACCCGCTCGGCGTGAAGGGCGCGGGCGAGGCCGGCGCCGTCGGCAGTCCGCCGGCCGTGATCAACGCGGTGGTCGATGCGCTGTCGCCGCTCGGCGTCTCTCACGTGGATATGCCGGCGACCCCCGAGCAGATCTGGCGGGCGGTCGCGAAGGCTGCCTGACGCTGGAAGCCCGGCCGGATAAGCCCATCCGGCCGGGCGCCTAGCGCCGGGTTCGTTCAGCTCCGCTCGATGGCCACGGCCGCGGCATCGAGTGCGCCGGCGATGCTGGCCGCCGCCTCCGACGTCAGCGAGCCGCGCCCGAGCCGCAGGCGCAGCGCGAGCTTGAGGTTTTCCATCCCCCGCACCACCGGGGCGGGAACGCCCGGCCGACCCTCGACGTTGCTGCCAAGCCTGGCCTCCAAGGCCTCCAGTGCCGAGCGGTTGGCGGCCAGGAAGGCCTCGCCCTCGGTGGTGATGCGGTAACGCTTGCGCCCGCCATCGGCGGTGTCGAGCGCGACGAAGCCCATATCCTCGAGCCAGGACAGCGTCGGGTAGATGACACCGGGGCTGGGGCTGTAGGTGCCGCCGAGACGCTCCTCGATGCCCTTCATCAGCTCGTAGCCGTGACGGGGTTCGCTGGCGATCATGGCCAGCGTCAGCAGGCGCAGTTCGCCATGGTCGAAGGGACGACGCCGGCCGAAGCCGCGGCGGTGGGGTTCATGACCGTGGCGATGCTCCTGGCGATCGCCGAGGCCATCCTCGGTGTGGGCGAAACGGCGGCCGAAGCCGCAGGTGCTGGTGTGATGCATGACACCGATATGGTATCGATATATCGAATATCAAGATATATCGAAAACTATGTCGGCGGTGCCAGGCGGGCCATCGGATCGCGCCAGAGTGCCGCGTGCGACACGAACATCGTCTCCTGGTCGTAGACCGCCTCGGCGCGGGCCCGGTTGGCGGCGCCGAGCTGCCGGCTCAGCGTAGGATCGGCAAGCAGGTTGACCAGGGCGTCGGCGAGGGGTTCGGGCGCGCGCGCCGTCAGGAAGGGATGATTGGGCTCGGCGACCATCGCGCCGACATCGCCGACGGCGGTCGCCGCGATCGGCAGCCCGGCGGCCATCGCCTCGAGCACCGACAGAGGCATCTGCTCGGTGTCCGAAGAGAGAGCAAACACGCTCATGCGCGCATAGAGCGGCGCCGGGTCGGCGATCGGGCCGGTAAACTCTGCGTCGAGCCCGAGCTGGCGCACCAACGCGACCAGCGTGTCATGCTCGGGGCCGTCGCCCACGACCAGCAGGCGATGGGCGACGTGGCGCGCCGCCAGCGCGCTCGCGTGCAGCAGCCGGGCGACATTCTTCTCCGGGCGCAGGCCCGCGACCGTGCCCACGACGGGGAGCCCCGTGGGGGGCGGCGAAGGCACGAAGCGGTCCAGGTCGACGCCATTGGCGACATAGAGTGGGTCCAGCCGCCACTGCTTGCGGGCGATGTCTTCGAGCTTGCGCGAAGGAACGAGGAGGCGGGCACGGCGCAGCAACAGGCGGCGGGCGCGCACGCGGCGCTGAATTTGGTGGTCCCGCTCCTCGGGGCCGAAGCCGTCCTCCATGTGCAGGTGCGGCACATGCGGCAGGCGGTTGGCGATCGCCCATTCGATGGTGCCCCAGTTGCTCGTGACCAGCGTCGCGGGACGCAGGGTGCGCAGCAATCCGCGCATCGCGCGCAGCGTGCCGAGGGTCTCTCCCTTATGGATGGCGAAGGCGGGGAAGGTGACGTCGAGCCCTGGGTCGAGCAGGTGGCGCGCATCGGTCACACCGTCCATGGCCACGATGGCGTGGCGAAAATCGCGCCCCCAGCGATTGGCAACGGCAACAAAACGGCGCTGCGCACCGCCTGTCGTGAAGCTGGGGAAAGTGTGCAGGAGCAGGGGGGTCATGGGTGACCGAAAAAATGAGCAAGGAAAACCGCGCCGGTGGCACGGGGCGTCCCGACCACCCCGCCGACCAGCCGGATGGCGACGCTGACGATGCCGCGCCCCCGCGCGGCGAGACGCCAGCCGGAGGTCCACCGAGGACCCCCCGCTGCACCGGCACGGGAGCTTGGCGGCCCGCTGGGTGGCGGCAAGGCTCAGCCGCTGCCGATCAGGATGCCGGTGGCGAAGACGAGGGCGCCACCGAAGCCGATCTGCATCGCCGCCGAGACGGGGGGCGTGTCCATGTATTTCCAGCGTACCCAGGAGATGATCGCGAGTTCGATCACGACGACGATGATGGCCGCCACGGTCGCCGTCATGAACGCGGGAATCAGGAACGGCAGCGTATGGCCGATACCGCCAGCAGCCGTCATGAGGCCGCAGATCACGCCGCGCACCCAGGGCGCGCCGCGGCCGGTCAGGCTGCCGTTGTCCGAGAGGGCCTCCGCGAAGCCCATCGAGATGCCGGCGCCGAGCGTGGCGGCGAGGCCGACCAGGAACGCCTCCCACGAAGAATGCGTCGCGAAGGCGGCGGCAAACACGGGTGCCAGCGTCGATACGGAGCCGTCCATCAACCCGGCAAGGCCAGGCTGGATGACGCGCAAGACGAACATGCGGCGCGCCGCCTCATCCTCGGCGTGGCGCACGTCTGGTGTCAGGTTCTCCGCCACCAGGCGCTCGGCCATGTGCTCATGCGAATCCTCGGCGACGGCGAGGTCGCCGAGGAGCTTGCGGATCGAGGCGTCGGTGCTGCGGCTGGCCGCGCGGCGGTAAAAGCGCGCGGTTTCCAGCTCCATCAGCTCGGCCTGTTCGCGGACCTTGTCGAGTGGCAGCGGGCGCAACTGCCAGAGCGGCCGGCGCGAGACAAAGCCGCGCACGTCCTGGCGGCGGATCAGCGGAATATGCTCGCCGAACTTGTGGACATAGAGATCGAGGAGCCGTCGGCGATGCTCGTTCTCCTCTCCGGCCATCTCGATGAAGACGTTGGCCGATGCCGGATAATTCTCGCGCAACCCGTCGGCGAAATCCATGTAGATGCGCCCGTCCTCCTCCTCGCCGGCGATGGCGAGGGCCAGGATCTCGCGTTCGGACAGTTCGTCGAAATCGCGCATGGAGGCTTCCCGTGAGGCTCGCGACCCTAGATGCCGCCGGAGCGGGGCTCCATCAAGGCCGGAGCGGAACGATACGGCGCCACCGTCGCCGCGTCACGGCCTGAATTCAGGGCCGGAATGGCGCCGGGTCCACGGGCGGATCGCGGCCGGCGACCAGGTCGGCAAGCAGACGCGCGCTACCGGCCGCAAGTGTGAAACCGAGCGCGCCCTGGCCGGCGTTGAGCGCGAGACCTTTGATGCGCGTGGGTCCGATCAGCGGCAGCGAAGTGGGGGTTGCCGGGCGCAGCCCTGTCCACGTCGTCGCGGCGGCGGTGTCGCAGGCACCGGGGAACACCGCTTCGGTCTCCCGGGCCAACGCCTCGGTCCGGCCTGGCGTGGGCGTGGTGGTACCGATCTCGGCGAAACCCGCGACGCGCAACGCGGCGCCGAGCGGAGCATAGACCGTCTTGCGTGCCGAATCCGTGATGCTGTGGCGGGGGCCGCAATTGCTGGCCCGGATCGGCGCCGTGATCGAATAACCGCGCAAGGCGAGCACGGGAACCGTGACGCGAGCGGAACGGCCGAGGGTGGGCGTGCCGACGCCGGCGGCGAGCACGGTGAGTTCGGCCTCGTGATCGCCGCGCGACGTTCGCACGGCGCGCAGCCGTCCGGATTCGACCACCAGGCGCTCGACCCTTGTCGAGCTCAGGAGTGTTGCGCCGAAGGCCGGCTTGGTCAGGACGCGCGCGAGCTCGAGGCAGAGCTTGTGACAGTCCCCGACTTCCTCGGAGGGGGTGAGGATGCCGCCCACCAGGCGCTGGCGGATGGACGCGAGACCCGGCTCCAGCGCCAGGCATTCCGCCGCGGTGAGCGCCTGCTGTTCGCAGCCGAGAGCGGCCTGAAGCCGCATCTGGGCTTGGGCTGCCTGCATCGCCTGGACGCTCGACTGCACCACCAGCTTGCCATTGCGCGCGTGGTCGAACGCCATGGGTGTCGCCGCCAGCATCGCGTGCAGGGCGTCGCGGCTGGCGAAGGACAGGCGCAACAGACTGGCCGTGCCGTGCGCCGCCGCAGTGGCATTGCACGCAGCGAGGAATCGCAGGAGCCAGGACCATTGCCCTGGATCGGCTCGGGGAACGAAGCGCAGCGGCCCGTTCCGATCGAGCATATATTTCGGCAGTGTCTTCAGAATCGCAGGTTCGGCCAGCGGAGCGACGTAGCTGTAGGAAAGCTGTGCGCCGTTGGCGAAGCTGGCGCCGCTGCCGGGCTGCTCCGCCTCGTCCAGCACCGTTACCTCATGGCCGTCGCGGGCCATCCACCAAGCGGTGGCCAGACCCACGATGCCCGCACCGATGACGATGACTTTCACGTCCGCGCGACTCCGGGAGAACGATACGGGGCGGTCAGTGCCGGAAATGCCGCATGCCGGTGAAGACCATCGCAAGCCCGGCGCGGTCCGCCGCCTCGATCACCTCCGCGTCGCGCAGCGAGCCGCCGGGCTGGATCACCGCGGTCGCGCCCGCGGCCGCTAGCGCCTCGAGGCCGTCGGCAAACGGGAAAAACGCATCCGAGGCGGCCACACTGCCACGAGCCAGGGTTTCCGGCAGGCCGGCGGCGGTCGCCGCCTCCTGCGCCTTCCATGCGGCGATGCGTGCGGAATCGACGCGGCTCATCTGGCCGGCGCCGATACCGACGGTCGCGGCATCCCGAGCATAGACGATGGCATTCGACTTGACGTGCTTGCAGACGTGGAAGGCAAAGAGGAGGTCCGCGAGCTCGCGCGGCGTCGGCTGGCGTCGGGTGACGGTCTTCAGGGCTGTCGCGTCCACATGGCCGGCATCGCGCGACTGCACCAGGAACCCGCCGGCGAGGCTGCGAAAGGCGAGGCCCGGGGTCGCCGGGTCCGGCATCCTGCCGGTCAGCAGCAGGCGAAGGTTTTTCTTCTTTGCCAGCACGGCGCGCGCGCCCGCGGTCGCGTCCGGAGCGACGATGACCTCGGTGAAGAGGCCGGCGATGGCGGTCGCGGTTTCCTCGTCGAGCGTGCGATTGGCGGCGACGATGCCGCCGAAGGCCGAGACCGGGTCGCAACGCAGCGCCAATTTCCACGCTTCGTGAAGACTCGCGGCCGAGGCCACGCCGCACGGGTTGGCGTGCTTGACGATGACAATCGTGGGAGCCTCGAACTCGGCCGCGCATTCGATCGCTGCGTCCGTGTCGTTGAGGTTGTTGTAGGAGAGCTCCTTGCCCTGCTCCTGGGTTGCGGTCGCCACCCCGGGGCGGTTCCCGGTGGCATAGAAGGCCGCCGTCTGGTGCGGGTTTTCGCCGTAACGCAGGAGCTGGCGGCGGGTGCCGGCGATGGTGATCCGGGCCGGATAGGTCTCGCCAAGCTGGCCGGCGAACCAGGCCGAGATGGCCGCGTCGTAGGCAGCGGTGCGTGCATAGGCGGCGGCGGCGAGGGTGCGGCGCAACGCCTTACCGGTACCGCCTTGGGCGGCGATTTCGGCCTGCAGCGCGGCGTATTGGTCGGGCGAGGTGAGGACGGCCACGAAATCGTGATTCTTGGCCGCCGCGCGGATCAGGGCCGGGCCGCCGATATCGATGTTCTCGATACACGTGGCAAAGTCGGCGCCTTTCGCGACCGTTTCCTCGAATGGGTAGAGATTGACGACCAGAAGATCGATCGGGGCAATCGCGTTCGCCTGCATCTGCTGAACATGAGCAGGGTCATCGCGACGCCCGAGCAGGCCGCCATGGATCTGCGGCACCAGCGTCTTCACCCGCCCGTCCAGGATCTCCGGGAAGCCGGTGTGGTCGGAGACTTCCTTCACCGCGATCCCCGCCTCGCGCAGGGCTCGGGCGGTGCCGCCGGTCGAGAGGATCTCGACGCCGTTCTCGGCGAGCAACCGAGCCAGAGGAAGCAGCCCCGTCTTGTCGGAGACGGAGATCAGGGCTCGGCGGATGGGGGTGATGTCGGCCATGGCCTCCCGGTAGCGCGCGGCGGGACCGGGCGCAAATGCCGCGGACGGCCGGGTTGTCTTCAGAGGCGGAGGAGGTCGAGCGTGCGGGCCAGAATCTTGCGTTCGTCGAAGCGTTCCATGGCACGGATGCGCCCGGCCTCGCCCATCGCGCGGCACAGCGCGTGGTTGGTCGCCAGGCGCGCGAGGGCCGCCCTCAGCGGCGCGACGCTGCGAATGGGAACCAGGTATCCGGTTTCGCCGTCGACCACCTGCTCGCGCACGCCGCGCAGATCCGAGGCGACGACGGGCATCCCCACCAGCATGGCTTCGACAATCGACATCGGCAGCCCCTCGAAATGGCTCGGGAGCGCGAAGATGTCGGCGGCGGCAAGGATGGCCGGTATGTCCTCGCGGTAGCCGAGGCGCTTGAGGCGCGGGCCCAGCTGACAGGCGGCGAAATCCGGCTCGACGGAGTCGTCATGGTCGGACGCGAGGCGCTCGCCCACCACCCAGAGCTCGGCGTCGACGTCGGCCATCGCCGCCAGAAGCTCCGGGATGCCCTTGGCGCGCACCAGGCGGGAGACGATCACCACCACCGGACGTCCGGGTGGCGTCTGCAGTTCGGCGCGGATGCGCTCGCGCGCCTGCGGGTCCGGACGAAACCGCTCGGGGTCGCGGCCGTTCCCGATGGCGACCGGCGCGCGGGCGAGATGCAGCCGTCGCGCGTCCTGTGCCTCCGCCGCAGACACGTTGAAATAGACGTCGGTCACACGTCCGGCGATCCACTCCAGCGCGATCGCGAGGTGGCGCCGCCACCACGGGCCCGGCTGATTGAAGAGATAACCGTGGCAGGTATAGGCAATGCGTGGCACCCCCGCGATCCAAGCCGCGATACGGGCCAGGAAGCCGCTGATCGGCATGTGCGCATGTACGAGATCGGGCTTCTCGCGGCGCATCAATGCCAGCAGCGCGAGGAAGGCACGCAGCTGGGCGGCGGGCGAGAGGCTGCGCGACATCGGCACCGTCTCGACCCGGATCCCCTCGGCGCGCACCTGCGCGAGCAGCGGGCCGTCGGCGGAGACCCCGACGACCTCATGCCCCCGTTCGCGAATGCCTCGCAGCAACGGCAGGATGAACTGGCGCAGCGCGAAATCGACGTTGGTGATCTCGAGAACCTTCACGGGGGAATCGCTGCCGGGCTGCTACACCGAGCCCCAGACGTCGCGGGCAACCTCGACGCAGAGCTCAAGCTTGCGCCACTGATCCTCCGCCGTCAGCCGATTGCCTTCCTCCGTGCTGGCGAAGCCGCATTGGGGCGACAACGCGAGCTGCTCGAGGGGGACGAAGCGGCTTGCCGCCTCGATGCGACGCTTCAGGTCGTCCTTCGACTCCAGCTCGCCGGACTTGGTGGTGATCAGGCCGAGCACGACGATCTTGTTGCCGCGGGGCACGAAGCGCAGGGGTTCGAATCCGCCGGCGCGCTCGGTGTCCCATTCCATGAAATAGGCATCGACGCCGATCTGGTTGAACAACACTTCCGCCACCGGCTCGTAGCCACCGGTGGCGACGAACGTCGAGCGGAAATTGCCGCGGCAGAGATGCATCGAGACCGCCATGTCGGCGGGCCTGCCCGCAATCGCGCGATTGATCAGGTCGGCGTAGATGCCGAGCAGATTGTCGACATAATCGCCCCGCGACTTGAGGCCGGCGATCTGCTCCGGATCGCAGAGATAGGCGATATTCACCTCGTCGAGCTGGAGGTAGCGGCAGCCGGCGGCGGCAAAGGCCTGCACCGCATGGTGGTAGGCGCGTCCGAGATCGTCGAAGAAGGCCTCCATCTGCGGGTAGACGCGCGGGTCAATCGAGTTCCGCCCGCCACGGAAATGCAACACGGATGGGGCGGGGATGGTCTGTTTGGCCATCGCCGTCTTCACGTGGCCGGCAACGAAGCGGAAGTCGTCGATGAAAGCGGGCTGTGTCCACGCGATGCGGCCGACCACGCGCAGCCGATGGGGCAGCTTCACGCCGCCCTTGAACTCGACCTGGTTTTCCGGGACGTAGAGCTCGGTGCCGCCGAGCCTGGCCACGAAATCGTAGTGCCAGTAGGAGCGGCGCAGTTCGCCGTCGGTTGCCGCTCGCAGGCCGATCGCCTCCTGCCGGGCGATCGCCTCGGCGATGCATCGATCCTCGATGGCACGCAAGGCCGGGGCTGACAGGAGGCCCTGCGCATGCTGGGCGCGCGCCTCGCGCAAGGCCGGCGGGCGCAGCAGGCTGCCGACATGGTCCGCACGGAATGGAGGCCGGGTCCGGGGCGGTTGCATCGGGCTTCCCATGGGGCGCTTTCTCCTGGATCGGCGGCTTCATGCCGTGCGCCGAGGCGGCGGTCAAAGGCGGTCGGCGGCGGGCCCACAAGGATGGTTTGCCCGACGCGAATCATGGTCTATGCGGCGGCACATGACGCTCTCCCTGCGGTTGGCGCACCTCGTCGAGGCGTGCTGGCAACGGCGCGGCCGGGTTCTGCTCGCCGCGCTTCTCCTGACCTTGCTGGCGCTTGCCGCGGCCTGGCTTCGGCTCGGCATCGACACCAACACGGATCATCTTTTTTCCGCCTCGCTGGCGTGGCGGCAGCGCGAGATCGCCTACGACAAGGCCTTCCCGCAGGACAACAATCTTATCGTCGCCGTGGTGCGCGGCGCGACCCCGGAGGAAGCCGATGCAGCCGCGGCGCACCTGGCCGCGGCGC
Organism: Rhodospirillales bacterium; assembly: GCA_028869995.1. Taxonomy (GTDB): domain Bacteria; phylum Pseudomonadota; class Alphaproteobacteria; order Acetobacterales; family Acetobacteraceae; genus JAJXXT01. Next base: position 153,208 of record JAGWQN010000093.1, on the reverse strand, counting down.
TGGCGCACGAGCCCTTGATCCGGAGTGTGCGCAGGCCGGACGCCGGAGCATGGTTCCGCCAGAGCGGGATGCTGTTTCTCGACACCAAGGCCTTGTCGACACTGCTGAACCACACCATCGACGCCCAGCCTTTCCTCGGCCAGCTCGCCGCGGACCCCTCGGCGCGCGGCTTGTTTGCGGCGCTCACGCTGGTCGCCGTCGGGGTCGAGCATGGCGCGGCGACAGCGCCGATGGACCCGGCGCTGACAGCCTTCCATGCGACGCTGACGGCGGCGCTGGCCGGCAAGGCCGAGCCGCTCTCCTGGCAGCGGCTCCTGGCCGGCGGGCTCGCCGACCTCGCCGGACCCGACCGGTTCGTGCTGATCAAGCCGGTGCTGGATCATGCCGCGCTGCAGCCCGGCGGCGCGGCAAGCGCTGTCGTGCGGGCGGCGATCGCCCGATTGCCCGAGGTCCGGGCAGGTCGCGCCAGCGTCGCGATCACCGGCTCCGTGCCGCTGGCGGACGAGGAGTTCGCCAGCGTGGCACAGGGAGCCGCGCGGGGCATGCTGATCACCGGTGTGCTGGTGCTGTTGTGGCTGTTCCTTGCCGCACGCTCCTGGCGGCTCGTCGTGCCGATCGTGGCCACGCTCATCGTAGGTCTCGTGCTCACCACCGGATTTGCGGCGATCGCTGTCGGGACACTCAACCTGGTGTCGGTCGCGTTCGCCGTGCTTTTCGTCGGCCTTGCCGTGGATTTCGCGATCCAGTTCTGCGTGCGCCTGCGCGAGCAGTTGAACGAGTATCCGGATCTCAAGATCGCGCTGATGGCGACGGGCTACCGCGCAGGACCGGCGATCGGCATCGCCGCCCTGGCGACCGCCGCGGGCTTTCTCTCCTTCGTGCCCACCGATTTTGCCGGAGTGGCGGAACTTGGCCTGATCGCGGGAGCGGGGATGGTGATCGCGCTCGTGTGCACCCTGACGGTGCTGCCGGCGATGCTCGCACTCACACGACCGCGCCCGGAGGGGGAGGAGATCGGCTTCGCCTGGGCGGGCCGGCTCGAGGACCGGCTTGTGCCGATCCGGCGGCTGGTGCTGGCGGGATTCGCGGTGCTGGCCATCCTCGGTGTCGCGGTGCTGCCTCGAATCCCCTTCGACGGAGACCCGCTGCACACCAAGAACCCCCATACCGAGGCGATGCGAACCCTGAAGTCGCTGATGGCTTCGCCGATCACGACGCCCTACATCGCCGATGTCGTGGCGCATGATCAGGCGGCTGCCGATGTCCTGACGAAACGACTTTCGGCGCTGCCGGAGGTCGTGCAGGTGCGGACGCTGTCGAGCTTCGTTCCAGGCGACCAGGCGCACAAGCTGGCACTGATCCAGGATGCGGCGACGCTGCTGATGCCGAGCCTGACACCGGCGGGCGCTGCGGCGCCGGTCCGAGCCAGCGATATCAGGCTTGCGGCACGTACGGCGGCGACCGCGATCGGGCGAACCGTCGCCAAGGGCGAGGTGCAGCCTGGCTCCGTCCTGGCGCGGATCGGCGATGACCTCACGAAGCTCGAGCAGGCGCCGGACGCGACGTTGTTTGCCGCCAACGACGCGCTGACGCACTACCTGCCGGCAGCGCTTGAAGATCTGCGGGCCGGGCTCCAGGCGCAGCCGGTGACAATTGCCACGCTGCCCGCGTCGCTGCGGCGTGAATGGCAGCTGCCGGATGGGCGTGTCCGCGTGGAAGCGGTGGCTGGGCCGGCGTCGCGCAAGCCCGCCGGGCTGCGACGCTTCGTGGCCGCGGTCCGTTCGGTGGCGCCGGACGCCATCGGGTCCGCTGTCGTGATCGTCGAGAGCGGGTTGACCATCGTGCGCGCCTTTCGCACCGCTGCGATCGGCGCGCTGGTGGTGATCGCGGTGCTGCTGGCGCTGGTGCTGCGGCGCGCGGACGATGTCGCTCGGGTGCTGGCGCCGCTGCTGCTCTCGGCGCTGATGACCGCCATCGCCATCGTGTTCGTGCCGCTGCCCATCAACTTCGCCAATATCATCGCCCTGCCGCTGCTGCTTGGCGTGGGCGTGTCGTTCAACGTTTACTTCGTGAGCAACCACCGCGCGGGGGCACGCCATTTTCTGGGGACGGCGACCGCCCGGGCGATCCTGTTTTCAGCCTTGACCACCGGGACGGCTTTCGGTTCCCTGGCGATGAGCGCGCATCCGGGAACCGCGAGCATGGGCGTGTTGCTGCTGGTGAGTTTGTTTTGCACGCTGGTAGCGACACTGGTGTTCCTGCCGGCGCTGCTGGCGCGATGAGGCGATGGACGCTGTTGCTGGCGGCGGCGCTGCTCGCGGGCGGCGCCGGTCCGGCGCCCTGGCGTTCGTTTCATGTGATCCTCTGGCAGTCCGATCGCAATGCCGCGGCGCTGGCGACGGCAAAGGCACTGGGCGTGACGGACGGGCGGATCTTCGGCAGCCGCAGCGACCCGGTGGACACGGCGGGTTTGCGCCGGGCGGCGGCGCCGCTGGAGGCAGCCGGACTTGGCTTCTATGTCGAGAACATCGCGACCGACTATTACAGTGCCTATCACCGCTATTTCCCCAACCATCCTTCCACCTGGGAGATGGACAAGCTGCGGGCGCTTCGGCGGATCTCCCCGCATGATCCGGCATTGTTCCGCCGCCAGCCCGGGTTCGAGGACCCGACCTGGCAACAGCGCATCGCAAGACGGCTCGCCGCGACCGTCAGGGTCTTCGGCGCCACGGCGCGGTATTACAATCTCGGTGACGAAGCCGGCATTGCCGACCTCGCCTCGGCTTGGGATTTCGATACCTCGCCGTCGAGCATCGCCGTCTTCCGGCAATGGCTGCGACATCGTTACGGAGACATCGCCGCGCTCGATCGCGGCTGGGGGACCCGCTACACGCGCTGGGCGCAGGTGGAGCCGGAACTGACGGATGCGGCGCTGGCACGCACCGATGGCAACTATAGCGCGTGGTCCGACTTCAAGGCGTTCATGGACGCGCGCTTTGCCGCCGCGGTGGCGCGCGGCACGCGAGCGGTGCATCGCGGCGATCCGGGTGCGCGGTCCGCGCTCGAGGGCATGCAGCCGACGGGCTGGGGAGGCTATAACTGGCCACGTCTGGCGGGCAGCGCCGATCTCTTCGAGATCTACGATTTCTATGGCTCGCTGGCGACGGCGCGCGGGTTCGATCCGCACGCCATCCTGCTGACAACAACCTTCGCCGGACCGCGTGAGGTCTGGCATCTCTGGCGCGAAGCGTTGCGCGGCGTGCGCGGCGTGGTGATCTGGGACAGCCCCTCGATCGTCGCGGCGGATGGCCAGCCGTCGGACCGTGGCAAGGCGCTCGAGCCCGTTTTTCACGCGCTCACGGGACCGCTCGGCCGGCAGATTATCGCTGCGCCCGAACCGACGGCGCCCGTCGGGGTCCTGATCTCGCAGGAGAGCTTTCGACTGGACTGGCTGCTGGCACGTCGGGCCGCGCTGGCGGCGGGGAAGAAGGAGGACTGGGCGCAACGCAGCTCGGGCGACGAGGACGCGGATGCCACGCCGGGCCGTCGGGTCCTGGTTGGCCTGCTGCGCAGCCTTGCCGCGCGCGGTCTGCGGCCGGTGATGCTGACCGACGCCATGGTGGCGCATGGCGGTTTGCGAGGGCTACGGGTGCTGGCGATGCCGCAGGTGCTGGCGCTTTCGGATGCGGCCGGTACGGCGATACGAGACTTCGTTGCCAAGGGCGGCAAGGTCGCGGCCGATATCACGCCCGGCGCCTATAGCGAACGCGGGCGCCGGCGGGGCGCGCCATTGCTCGCGGACGTGCCGACCGTGCCGCTTGGCGACGTGGCCGGGCTGGTGTCCTCGCCGGTATCGGTGCGTGAGGGCAACGCGCGGGCGGCTGGCATCGAGATCCATGTCCGGCATGCGGGTGCGGAACTCCTGATTTCGGTGCAGGCGACGCGACAGGCGGGCAGCGCCTCGCGCCACCTCGTCCTGCAGGTACCGGGCCGGCGGCTTGCGCCCGTCTATCCCATGCGCGGACCGGAAGCATCCGGATCGCTGTCGTTCACCCTGGGGCCCACGCTGCCGGAGATCGTTGTGGTTCGTTGACGGTTCTTCGGCACGTCGGCCGCAGTCCCATGGCAGGGCACCATCAGCGGCCGGTCCGGCGCGTGGCGACGGCGCGGCCAGGCGATGGGGCCGTGCCATGCAACGCAGACGGTTGCATCGGTGCGCGAAGCGATTAGCGTTCGGCAAAACAGAGAAGGAACGGACCCGCCCATGACCGACCTTGCCCGCGCGCCGGAACCGGCGAAGCTCGAAGCGCTGACCTGGCGGTGCATTGGGCCGCCGCGCGGCGGGCGCGTGGTGGCGGTGGCGGGCGACGCCAATGATCCGATGGTCTTCTATTTCGGGGCCTGTGCCGGCGGTGTGTGGAAGACCGTCGATGGCGGCGTTTATTGGCGCTGTGTCACGGACGGGTTCCTGACCAGCGCTGCGATCGGCGCCTTGGCCGTCGCCCGTTCGGACTCGAATGTCGTCTATGCGGGCACCGGCGAGACGACCATCCGGCTCGATGTCTCCTATGGGGACGGCATGTATCGCTCGAGTGACGGCGGTGAGTCGTGGAAGCATATCGGACTGAGGGCGAGCAAGCATATCGGACGCATCATCGTCCATCCGCAGGATCCGGATCTCGTCTACGTCGCGGCACTCGGCGACATCTTCGGACCGAATGAGGAGCGCGGGGTCTTCCGCTCGCGCGACGGTGGCGAAACCTGGGAGAAGATACTTTACCGCAACGCCGATTCCGGCGCGATCGACCTCGCGATGGATATGGCGAATCCGCGCATCCTCTTTGCCAGCATCTGGCAGACACGCCGCAATTTCTGGAACATCTCGAGCGGAGGCCCCGGCTGCGGCCTGTTCCGGTCGATGGATGGCGGCGACACCTGGGAGGAGATCACCACCGCGCCCGGGCTCCCCGATGGGATGCTCGGCAAGATCGGCGTTGCCATCTCACCGGCACAGCCGGGCCGCGTCTGGGCCCTTATCGAGGCCGTGGGCGACAAGACGGGCCTCTATCGCTCCGACGACTACGGCAAGCGTTGGACGCTCGCCTGCAACAGCCGCGATCTGATGCACCGCCCCTGGTATTACACGCACGTGTTTGCCGACACCGTTCACCCCGATACGGTCTATGTGACGAACTTCCAGATGTGGAAATCGACCGACGGCGGCGCTGAATGGACCGAGATCATGACGCCGCACGGCGACAATCATGACCTCTGGATCGATCCCATCGACCCGGCGCGGATGATCGAGGGAAATGATGGTGGCGCCTGCGTCTCGTACAATGGCGGACTTACCTGGTCGTCGATCTATAACCAGAAGACCAGCCAGTTCTACCGGATCGATACCGATACGAGGTACCCATACAAGGTTTACGGAACGCAGCAGGACAACTCCGCCATCGCCACGCCGTCGGCCGCGATCTGGGGGGCCATTACGCTCGGCGACTGCATCTATCCCGGCACCGGCGAGAGCGGCTTCATCGCGGTCAACCCCGACAAGCCGGATATCGTCTACTGCGGCGCCATCGGTTCCTCGGTCGGCGGAATGGGCGCGCTCCAGCGCTACGATCAGCGCACCGGGGAGATCCGCCTGGTCAATGTCTGGCCGGATGAATCAACGGGCATCGCGCCGCGCGACCTGAAGTTCCGGTTCGCATGGACGTACCCGATCGTCTTCTCTCCGCATGACAGCAACATCCTGTACGCGGCGGGCAACCACGTCTTCCGTACCCGCGACGAGGGGCTGAGCTGGGAGATGATCTCTCCCGACCTCAGTCGGAACGATAAATCCCGCCAGGGGCATTCCGGTGGGGACGTCACGCGCGAGAGCGCCGGCGCGGAGGTGCATGCGACCTGTGCCTCCCTGGCAGAGAGTGCGCATCGCCGCGGCGAGATCTGGGCCTCGACCGACGACGGGCTGGTGCAGGTAACCCGCGACGATGGAAAGAGCTGGAGCAACGTCACGCCCAAGGCCATGCCCGAGCTGGCGTACGTGGGCTGCGTCGAGATATCCGCTCATGACGCCGACACCATCTACGTCGCAGCCACGTGCTACAAGCTCTCGGATTACAGGCCGTATCTGTTCCGGACGCGAGACGGAGGAAAAAGTTGGGAGTCAATCAACGGCGACTTCCCGCAGGGAGAGATTACCCGGGTGGTGCGCGCCGACCCCGTGCGCAAGGGCCTGCTGTTCGTCGGCACGGAGACAGGTGTCTTCATGTCGCTCGATGACGGTGCCCATTGGCAGCGCATGGGCGGGGGCTTTCCCGTTGTTCCGGTCTACGATCTCAAGATCCGCGATACCGACCTGATCGCCGGCACGCATGGGCGATCGTTCTGGATCCTTGACGATATCTCACCGCTGCGCGCGCTCGAGGGGATGAACACGCAACTCCTGCCGCCGCGCAACGCGATCCGTACGCGACTCCATTTCCGCGCCCTGGGCGGTGTCCGAAAGCCCGTTTCGTTCGGCCTTGCCTTCGGGATCGCCGGGGGCATCCGCAGTACCGACCGGCCGGATGGAACCGAAAAGCGCGAGTATCTCGACGTTGGTGAGAATCCACCCAACGGCGCCATTCTTCACTACTGGCTGGACGACAAGGTGAAGGGCCCCGTTACGATCACGATCCGCGACGCTGCGGGCACCGAGGTGGTTCGGTTCGCCAGTGACGACAAGGAACTCGCGGCGGCAAAGCGCCCGGGGACAAGACCTGGCCTCAATCGATTTGTCTGGGACCTCAAGTATGCAGGGCCGGCGAAGCTCGACGCCTCGTTGGCCAGCACCTCGACGAAGGCCCTTGCGACCGACAAGGATTCGACATCAGGGCCGACGGCCGTTCCTGGCGGCTATGAGGTGGCTTTGACGGTCGGCGGGACAACGCACGCGGCGCCGCTCACGATCGTGAAGGATCCTCGCTACACGACGACGCCCGAGGATTACGCGGCGCAGTTCAAGCTGCTGTCGCAGCTGACGGGCTGCCTTTCGCAGCTCAACGAAGCGGTGGACCAGATTCGCAGGATGAAGCGGCAACTGGCAGCGCTGGGCGAGCGAGCCGGCGGCGCGGTTGCGACCGAAGCGGCGGAGATCGCCACCAGGCTGCTGGCCGTCGAGGGGGCGTTGGTTGATGTCAACCGCGCTACGCCGCGCGACCATCTGCGCCATCCCGCGGGCCTCAACGACACGCTCGGAAAGCTCATCGACACGGTCGCGGTTGCCGACGCGCGGCCGACCAGCCAGGCCGTCCAGGTGGCGGACGAGGTCTTGGGGCGCGTCGAACAGCACCTGCAGTCGCTGAAGACGATCATTGCGGGACAGGTCGCGGCGCTGAATGCGAAGACGGCCACGGTGGCACAGATCACCGTTTGAACAGCGCGGGCGGCGGGGCACAAAGCCCGCCGCCCGCCTGTCAGGCTCGGATTCGGCTGGTCAGCCGCGCAGGTGACAGGCGACCCAGTGGCCAGGCGATGATTCCCGCAGTGCCGGCGCTTCCTGGGTGCAATGTTTCTCCGCGATCGGGCAACGCGGGTGAAAATGACAGCCCATAGGCGGATCGATCGGGTTGGGGACGTCGCCCTGAAGCATGATTCGGTGGCGCTTCACTTTGGGGTCGGGGATGGGAACCGCCGAGAGAAGAGCCTCGGTATAGGGGTGGCGCGGGCTGTCATAGAGGTCGCGCGAGGGCGCGATCTCCACGACGCGGCCGAGATACATCACCGCGACGCGGTTGCTGATGTGCTCGACCACCGAGAGATCGTGCGCGATGAACAGGTACGTGAGATTGAAGCGGTCCTGCAGATCCTCGAGCAGGTTGATGACCTGAGCCTGGATCGACACGTCGAGTGCTGAGACCGGCTCATCGCAAACGATAAGCCGAGGTTCGACCGCGAGGGCGCGGGCGATACCGATGCGCTGACGTTGGCCGCCCGAGAATTCGTGCGGAAACCGACGCATGTGGTCAGGACGCAGGCCCACGGTTTCCAGCAGCTCGACGATGCGTGCCTCGCGCTCCGTGCGCGACTTCGCGAGCTTATGGATGTCCAGCGCCTCGCCGATGATGCCGCCGACCGTATGGCGCGGATTGAGCGATGCGAACGGATCCTGGAAGATGATCTGCATATCCCGCCGAAGCGAGCGCAGGGCCTGGCGATCGAGCTGCCTGACATTCTCGCCGCGGAACAGAACCTCGCCGCCACTGGGCTCGATCAGGCGCAGGATGCACCGACCGGTGGTCGATTTGCCGCAACCCGACTCGCCGACCAGGCCCAGCGTTTCGCCTTCATCGATATCGAAGCTGACGCCGTCCACCGCGTGCACGCGTGCCACCTCACGCGCGAGCACGCCGCCGGTGATCGGGAAGTGCTTGCGCAAGTCGCGCACGCGCAGGAGGGGTGTTTCGCTCACAGCACGCACGCCACCTTGTGGGCCGGCCCAACAGCGCGCAAGGCGGGTTCGGCGGCTGTACAGCGTTCGGTTGCGAAGCTGCAGCGCGGCGCGAAGCGGCAGCCAGGCGGGGGATGCAGCAGGTTCGGCACCGTCCCCGGAATCTGCTCCAGCCGCTTCTGCCTGTGCCGGTCCGCATCCATGCGCGGGATGGAGCGGATCAGGCCCTGCGTGTAGGGATGGCGAGCGTTGGCGAACAGCTCTTCGACCGGAGCTTCTTCGACCACTTTTCCCGCATACATCACCACGACGCGTTGCGCCTGTTCGGCGACGACGCCCATGGCGTGGGTGATGAGCATGATCGCCATGCCGAACCGGCTCTTCATGTCGGCGAGCAACTCGAGGATCTGCGCCTGGATGGTGACGTCGAGCGCGGTGGTCGGTTCGTCTGCGATCAATAGTTTGGGTCGGCAGGCGAGCGCCATCGCAATCATCACCCGCTGGCGCATGCCGCCCGAGAATTGATGCGGGTAGTCGTGCAGCCGCCTGCCGGGGTTGGGAATCTGCACCAGGGTCAGCATTTCCTCGGCACGTTGCAGGGCCGCGGCGCGCCCCAGCTTTTCGTGCGTCCGCAACGCTTCCGCGATCTGTTCGCCAACGGAATAGACGGGGTTGAGCGAGGTCATCGGCTCCTGGAAGACCATCGCGATGTCCTTGGCGCGCACGGCATCCATCTCATCCTCGGAGAGTGGGATGAGATCCCGTCCGCGCCAGAGAATCTGCCCACCCGCGAAACGTCCGGGGGGCATATCGAGCAGATGCAGCACGCTTTTGGCGGTGACCGACTTACCGCAACCGGACTCGCCCACCACGGCGAGTGTCTCGCCGGCGTCGATGTGCATGCTCACGCCATCAACGGCGCGGACCAGTCCCTCATCGGTCTTGAACCAGGTTCTGAGCTCACGAATATCGAGGATCGTCTCGGTCATGTCGCCTCAGAGCACCCGGCGCGGATCGAAGGCGTCGCGTAATCCATCGCCCAGGAAGCTGATGGCCAGAACGGTGAGGAAGATCGCCAAGCCTGGGAACAGCGCCCATTGCGGTGCAAGGTCGAGGTAGTTCTGGCCGTCATAGAGAAGGCGCCCCCAGGTCGGGATGTCGGGTGGAAAGCCAAGCCCGAGGAAGGAGAGCGTTGACTCGGCGATGATGGCGTTGGCGACCTCGATCGTGGCGGCGACGATGATCGGGCCGAGCGTGTTCGGCAGGATGTGGCGCACGACCTCGCGCAGCCGCGACGCTCCCAGCGCCCTCGCGGCTTCGACGAACTCCTTCTCACGCAGCGAAAAGATCTGCGCGCGCACCAGGCGGGCGATCGACATCCAGCGCAGCGCGCCAATGACCACGACGACGATGAGAAAGATCCCGCCCTGTTCGCCGAGCATGCGCTGGAGCGTGTCACGGAACAGGTAGATGATCAGAAGCAGCAGCGGCAACTGCGGCAAGGCAAGGAAGAGGTCGGTCACCCACATCAGCGCGGTATCGACGCGACCGCCGGCGGAGCCCGCGACGGCACCGACCAAGACCCCAAAACCGACCGCGATCAGCATGGCGGCGAGGCCGACGGCCAGCGAAATGCGCCCGCCGAAGATCATGCGCGCCAGCAGATCGTGACCGAGGTCGTCGGTACCGAAGGGATGGGCGAACGAAGGCGGCGAGAGGCTTGCCGCATAGTCGATCGCGCTCATCGGGATCGGCCAGAGAAAGCTGCCGAGCACCACCATAGCGACGATGACCGCCAGCACCACCAGGCCGACCACGGCAAGCCGGTGGCGACGAAAACGCCGCCAGGCGTCCTGGCCGAGCGTCGTCGGCCGTGACATGACCTCCGCCGGAGCGGGCAGATCAGCGGAGATTGATACGGGGGTCGAGCCAGCCATACAGCAGGTCCGCGATAAGATTGAAGATGATCACCAGAATCGCGAAGACAAAGGTGATCGCCATGATGACGGGAGTATCGTTGTCGAGGAGAGCGGATATGAGCAGGGAACCCATGCCGGGGACCCGAAAAATCTGCTCGGTGATGATGGCGCCGCCGAAGACGCCGGGAAGCTGCAGGGCGACGAGCGTGACGACGGGGATGAGCCCGTTGCGCACAACATGGCGCAGGATGACACGCCGGCGCCCGATGCCCTTGGCGCGCGCTGTGGTGACATAGTCGAGACGGATCACGTCGAGCATCGAGGAGCGGACGAAGCGCACCAGCGGCGCACCCTGGAAAAGGGCCAGCACCGCGACAGGCATGATGGATTGCTTGATCTCCGCCCCGAGCCAAACCAGACCTGTCCCCGCGACATGATCCTGAAAGACGAACGGCAGCAGATGCAGCCGGACGCTGAAGAGGAAAATCAGCAGCAGGCCGGTGAAGAAGGTGGGCATCGCGACGCCGATGTAGGCGGCGGTGCTGGCGATCTGGTCGAACAACGAATAGGGCCTGACCGCCGCAAGGATGCCGACGGGGACCGCGATCAGGATCGCCAGGATCTCCGCTGAACCCAGCACCGCAATCGTGACCGACAGGCGCTGCATGATCAGCGTTGCCACATCCATGCGGCTTGCAAAGGAGAATCCCCACTCGCCGTGCAGCATGGCCACGAGCCAGTGGATATATCGCAGCCAGATCGGCTGATTGAGGCCGAGGCTCGCGCGCAGCTTCGCAATCACCGCCGGCGGAACGTTCGGGTTCGTCACCAGCTGCCCGAACGGATCACCTGGCGCCGCGGCCAGGATGGAGAAGATGATGATGCTGATCCCGAGCAGGCTCGGGATCGCGATCAGGGTTCGCCGGAGAAGGTAGGCGCGCGACATCAGCCCGTTCCTTCAGCCGTGTCGCGCGCCAAGGTCGTCAGGCGTTCCGGTACCAGCTGGCGACGTCCCACATATCGTCCTCCCAGCCGCTGAGGTGGACGACGAGGTTCTTCGCCGTCGCCGAGACGTTCTGGCGGTGCAGTTCGGGAATCACGGCCACGTTATCCACCACGAGGTCATTGAGCTTGATCAGCATCGCGGTGTGCTTGATCGGGTCCATCTCGGCGCCAGCTTCCGCATAGATCTTGTCGTATTCCGCATTATTCCAGCGCGTGATGTTGCGGCCTTCCCAGTTGTTGGATTTCTGCGCCGCCTCGGTGGACACGAAGGACTTCATCCACTGCCACGGATCCGGGACATTGCTCCCCGTCGTGTACATCTGCAGGTCGGCATAGAATTTCGGATAGGTGTCGGGGTTGCCGAGGTCGGAACTGAAGAACACCGTAGCCGGGATTGCCTTGATGTCGATCGCGATGCCGGCCTTGGCACAGGCCTGCTTGACGATTTCCTGGTTCTTCTGGCGCGGGCCGTTGATCGAGGTCTGGAAGACGTATTTGAGCTTGTGGCCGTCCTTCGCGCGGATGCCGTCCGAGCCCTTTTTGTAGCCCGCCTTGTCCAGGATTTCGTTGGCCTTGGCGACGTTGAATTCCCAATGGGTATTCTTCGAATAGTCCCGCGGCGGCGCGTTGATGTAGTTCGGTGTTGCAACCGCCTCGGGGCCGTAGATGTAGTCCTGGACGGCCTTCTTATCGATCAGCAGCGAAAGAGCCTTGCGGACGGCCGGGTCCGTGAGCGTGGGGTGCTTGGTCTTGATGCTCGAACGTTCGCCATCCACGACCTTGTTGGGGTCAGTGTTGTTGAGCTGGATATGCTCGACGTTGGCGCTCGAGACCAGCTGAATGGCACCTTTGCCGGCCTTTTCGAACTGCTGCAGAATTCGCCATTCGACCTGAAGGTTCCACGCATAATCATATTCGCCCGTTTCCAGGACGGCGCGGGCCGCGGAGGTCGCATCACCACCGCCCTTCATCTCCAGCGCGTCGAAATAGGGCTTGTTGGGCTCGTGATAGTCGGTGTTGATCACGGCGGAGACGTATTCGCCGGGACGGAAGTCCTTGAACTTAAAGGGCCCGGTACCGACCGGCTTGAGGTTCGCCGGAGCCGCGTGCGCCTTGGCGCCGATGAAGGGCGCGAAGATGTGCTTGGGGATCAGCATGCCCAGCGCACCGACGAAGGGATCGGCCCAGAAGGGCGTCGGCCTGTTGAACTCGACGCGCACCGTGTAGTCGTCGACTTTGATCGCCTTGTTATACGTGTAGCTGCCCGAGGTCACCGCCGCGGTCGCGGGGTTGCTCGCGTATTCCCAGTTGAACACGACGTCATCGGCGGTGAAGGGCTGTCCGTCGTGCCACTTCACGCCCTTCTTGAGTTTCCAGGTCACGGACTTGCCGTCCTTGGCGACGCCGCCGTTCTCCAGGCTCGGGATTTCCGCCGCCAGTTGCGGCACCAGGTTGCCCTCGGCATCCCAGCCGGCCAGCGGTTCGTAGAAGATGCGGCTGCCGTCCTGGTCTTTGGTCCCGGTTGCAAAATGCGGATTGAGCAGGGTCGGCGCCTGCCACCACAGCAGCTTCAGCGTGCCGCCGCCGCCGCGCTTGGTGGGCTTGTAGGTGAACGGCGTTGCCGCCATCGCCACGCCGCTCAGCGACAGGATCTGGTTGGCGAAGGGCGCCGCTATGCCGACCGCGGCCATGCGCTGGATGAAGCCGCGGCGCGACAGCCGCCCACGCTTCACATTGCTGATAAGGCGGCGCAGATCGGATTCATTCATGATAGCCCCCATGCGTTCATTCTGCCGCTTCGTCGTTCGCGCGAATCGGCCGGGGCTTGAACCCCTACCGCCGGACCGCGGAGGCGTCGGCTGAACAAAACCCAAGCAGAAACCCGTTTGACGGTCAATGCTGATGCGACAAAATCGCAAAGCTTACCGACGCTTCATCTGGGTACGGGGATCGGCCCGGCCGCTCCGATCACGGCTGGACAGATCCGTCGACGTGGATGAAACTTTGCTCGCACAAGGGAGCGCGTCGATGGATTTCTTCGAGGCTTGGTTCGGCATCAGCCCAGATCACGGCAATGGCTCGCTCGAGGCGCTGTGGGTCGTCGCGATCCTCGCCGTGGCGGGCGCGTTTCTCATGCGCGGACGCGTCGGTGCCCAGGTTCGGGCCTGGGTCCGCAGGAACGGCCGGCGCTGATCAGCCAGCCGGCGACGGTGCGCCTGGCTTAGTGGCCCTGCGGCGGCCGCGTGAAGGCAACGCGAAGGTACGCGTCGGGCCTTAGCTTCGCGTGGAACACGGGTCCGTTCGCCAGCACCGGGTCGCCGTTGTCGCGGGCACCGACGACAAGCAGCTTGAGCAATTGCTTGTTCTGGTCCGGCCGGCGGAGCGGTATGAAGATCGGCCCTTTGTAGCCGGTGGAAAATTCCATCACGGCACGAATGCCGGGGCTGCGCGGCACGAGCGTGAGGTAGGCCCCCGTGGCCACGAACATGACTTGAAGATGGAAATCCCCTGTCCGCCTGGCGATCACGAGGGGAAAGGTCGTGTCGCAGCCGCTGTGCGGGCATGGCAGACGGACCGGCGTGCCGACGGCCGTGCCGTGGGGACCGACTTGCTGGAGCGTCATGGTCCAGGGCGCCGCCTTCGGTGCGGCGGCGATCAGGGCGAATGACAGCAGGCCGGTGGCGATGACCCGGCTATGCCGCGCCCAGGCGACGGCGACGGCGCGGAACGGGGTGCGCATGGCCCTTCTCCTCCGGACCTTGCAGGGCGGCAAGCAGCGCCTCGCGAAGCGTTTCGAGACGGCGCTCATTCTCGACCTTCAAGCCAAACACATCCTTGACGTAGAACACATCAACCGCGCGCACGCCATACGTCGTCACGTGGGCGGAGGCAATTTGCAGCCCGGCCTCGCTAATCGCCGCCGTCACGTCGTGCAGGAGCCCGGGCCGGTCGCGGCCGTTCACCTCGACCACCGTGTGCGTGTTGGATGCATGGTTGTCGATGACGACGCGCGGCGGCACATGGATCGCTCGCACGCGGCGACCGAGCAGCGCGCTCGAGACGCGGCGGATCTCGGCAGCGAAGCGAAGCCGGCCCGAGAGTGCCTGCTCGATCAGAACGGCGAGACGGGCGAGGCGTGAAGGCTGGTCGAAAGCGCCACCCGCGGCGTCCTGGATCCAGAACGTGTCGAGTGCCATGCCGTTGGTCAGGGTGTGGATGCGGGCGTCCACGATCGAGGCGCCGGCGACGGCGAGACCGCCGGCCATCTTGCTGAACAGCCCCGCGTGATCCGCAGCGTAGACCGTGACCTCGGTGACCGCGCGCGCCGGCAGCGGCTGGGTTTCCACCGTGAGTGGCAATCCACGCGCCTCGGCGTCGCGGATCAGGCGGGCGTGACGGGCGTGCGTTTCCGGATCGAAACCAAGCCAGTAGCCCGAGTAGCCGAGGGCGTGGAAGCGGGCGATGTCCTCGGCGGACCAGTCAGGCAGCAGCAAGGCTGCCGCTTCCTTGGCGCGGGCGACACGCACGTCGCGCTCGCCCGTCGACAGTCCCCCAGCGAGCACCTCGGCGACGCGGCCATAGAGCTCGCGTAGCAATGTCGCTTTCCAGCCATTCCAGACCTTGGGCGAGACCGCGCGCATGTCGGCAACGGTGAGGATCAGCAAGAGCTTGAGCCGCTCCGGCGACTGGACGGTCTCGACCAGGTCGAGGATGGTCTTGGGGTCGTCGATATCGCGCTTGAACGCTGTCTGGCTCATCAACAGGTGATGCAACACCAGCCAGGAAACCATCTCGGTCTCCTCGGCCGACAGCCCGAGCGAGGGGCCGATGGTCAGCGCCAGCTCCGCGCCGATTTCGGAATGATCGCCGCCGCGTCCCTTGGCAATGTCGTGCAGCAGCATCGCCACATAAAGCGCCCGGCGCGACTGCACATGATCGACGAGGCTGGAGGCGACGGGGGCGATCTCCGACAGCTCGCCTCGCTCCAACGTGTTGAGGATCCGTACGGCCTCGATGGTGTGCTCGTCGACCGTGAAGATGTGGTAGGTGTCGAACTGCATCTGTCCGACGATGCGGGCCCAGTCCGGTATCAGGCGGCCGATCAGCCCCGCCTCGTTCATGATGCCGAGCCAGCGCGCGCCGTCGGGGTGGCCGTGCGCGGCATCGTGACCGCAAAGCAGCTCGAGAAAGATGGACGCTGCGGCGACGTTGCCGCGCAGATCGAGCGCGCGGCGCTCATGGCGGATCAGCGCGCGCATGGCCAGCGGATGCAGCTCGAGGCGCCGGTCGCGGGCGATCTGCAGCATCCGCAGCATCTGGATCGGCCGTTCGGCGAAGTCCCGCGGGTCGGACGGCATCAAGCGCCCGTCGGCGAGGACGAAGCCGGCCTCCGCCAGGTCGGCGTCGGTGCGCCCCGCGACCGCTGGGGCCCCGAGCGCGGCGCGGACCAGCGCCGGCTCGAAGACATGGGTGAGGCGCGTAACCTCCCGTGCCGTCAGGAAATAGTGGCGCATGAAGCGCTCCACGCCGTCCTGGCGACCGTGGCGCGTGTAGCCCATGCGCGCGCCCACCACCGGCTGGAGGTCGAAGGTCAGGCGCTCCTCGGCGCGTCCCGCCACGTAGTGGAGGTGAAAGCGCAGCGTCCACAGGAAGTCGAGCGCACGGCGCGCCTGGCGCAACTCCACCTGGGTGAGCAATCCTTCGGCATGATTCACCGTGTCAACGATGCTGTCGAACTCACGCAGGCCGAAGGCGTAGCGGGCAAGCCAGTGGATCGTCTGCAGATCCCGCAGTCCGCCGCGCCCCTCCTTGATGTTGGGCTCGACCACGAAGGGTGAGTCGCCGAAGCGGCGATGGCGGGCGGCGCGCTCGGCCTGCTTCGCGGCGATGAACCCGCCAGGTCCGTCCTCCGTGCAAGCCGCCGCGAAGGTGCGGAGGAAATCGGTGAAGATGGCGACGTCGCCCGCAAGAAGCCGCGCATCGAGAAGGGAGGTGCGGATCGTGGCGTCCCGCCGCGCCTCGGCGATGCAGTCGGGGATGGAGCGCGTGGCGTGGCCGACCCGCAGCCCGAGATCCCACAGGAAGTAGAGCATGAAGGAGACCGCGGCATGGGTCTCTTCGTCGGGTGCTCCGGCGGTGAGGAAAAGCAGGTCGATGTCGCTGAAAGGCGCCAGCAGGCCGCGGCCGAACCCGCCGGTTGCCGCGAGGGTGATCGCCGGCTTGAGCGGCGGTCGCGCATGCTGTGCCACGGCATAGTCGAAAAGCGACTGGATCAGCCTGTCATGCAACTGCGCGAGTTGGCGGGCCGCGGCAATCCCGGTGACGGAGCCTGCCTCAAAGCTGTCGCGAACCACGGCCTGGATATGCGCGAGCTGGCGGCGGAACACGCCCAGTACTTCGTCCCGCGCCGGCAGCGCCCCATCCGCGCCAACCGCCGTCGCTGTGGCAAGCTGCCGCCGGATCCGCTCGGCGGCGCGCTCAAAATCTCCGGCGGCGGCGGTATCGTCCGCGGCGGTGGGGGGCTGAGCGTTTCCAGCGGGGGCGGAGGGGTCGGACATCAGGTTTTTTCTATGGGGTCATTCTCACCCGCGGCAGCCAGGGATTTCAAGCGGTAGAGCGCGTCGAGCGCCTCGCGTGGCGAGAGCCGGTCCGGGTCGATGCCCGCCAGCGCCTGGGAAAGCGGATCGGTGGCGGGGGCGGGCACGCTGGGCGAGGGCGACGCGGCAAACAACGGCAGGGCCGCCGCCTCGGTGAGCTTGCCGGCCCGCGCTTCCAGCGCCGCGAGGATCTCGCTCGCGCGGCGCAGGACCGGCTCGGGCACGCCGGCGAGCCGCGCCACCTGGACGCCCCAGGAGCGGCCGGCCGCACCCGGTGCGACCTCGTGCAGGAACACCACCTCGCCCTTCCATTCCCGCACCCGCATCGCATGCGCTGAGAGCTCGGCGAGTTCGGCTCCGAGCTCGGCGAGCTCGTGAAAATGGGTGGCGAAGATGGTCCGGCAGCGGGCGCGGTGATGCAGTGCCTCCAGCACCGCCCAGGCGATGGCGAGCCCGTCCAGCGTCGCCGTGCCGCGGCCGATCTCGTCGACGATGACAAGGCTGCGCGGACCCGCCTGGTGGAGGAAGGCGGCCGTCTCCGTCATTTCCACCATGAAGGTGCTGCGTCCGCGCGCGAGGTCGTCGGCGCCGCCGACGCGCGAGAACAGCCGGTCGACGAGCCCGATGAGCGCCGACTTCGCGGGTACTGGCAGGCCTGCCTGAGCCAGCACAACGGCCAGTGCGTTCTGTCGCAGGAAGGTGGACTTGCCCGCCATGTTGGGACCTGTGAGCAGCAGGAGCCGGCGTCCGGGCGAGAGGTCGCAATCGTTCGGTATGAAGGCCGCGCGGTTTTCGGCGAGCGCCGCTTCCACGACCGGATGTCGCCCCGCGGCGATGCGGAATGCTGCCGTGTCGGTGACCTGCGGGCAGCACCAGGTTCCCGATTCAGCGAGGCTTGCGGCAGATTGCAGCGCATCTACCTCGGCCAGGGCCGCGGCACAGGCGGCAAGCCCCTCCTGTTCGGCCAGCGTTTCTTCCACCAAGGCCCGGAAGATCCCTGCCTCCCGGGAAGCCGCGCGAGCTTCGGCTTCGGTGATCCGCCGGTCCAGCTCGGACAGCTCCGGCGCGGTGAAGCGCGCGCCGTTGGCCATGCCCTGGCGCAGCGCCAACTCGGGAAAGGCGCGCAGTTTTTCGGTCGCGGCGGCGGGAACCTCGATGACATAGCCGAGCTGGGCGTGATGGCGGATCTTGAGGCCCGCGACGCCATAGCGCTGGGCAAGACCGGTCTGCATGCCGGCGATGACGCGCCGCGAGTCGTCGCGCAGGCGGCGCTCGGCGTCGAGCTCGCCGTCGAAGCCCTGGGCGATGGCGCCCGGCTCCAGGCGGGGTGGTGCCGGTTCGGCGAGGGCTGTGGCGAGGCGGTCGTGCAGGGCCATGCCGACGCCCATCGCTCGGGCAGCGTCGGCCAGCAGGGCCGGGGCTTCCATGTGGGGCGCACCGGTGAGTGCCGAAGCGGCCTGGTGGGCGGCGCGGATGCCGTCGCGGATGGCCAGGAGATCGCGCGGGGAGCCGCGGCCGAGGGAAAGGCGCGAGAGGGCCCGGGCCATGTCTGGTGCACTGCGCAGGGCCTCGCGCAGGCGACCGGCTGCTTGCGGCTGTGCGAGCAGCCAGCGCCAGGCTTGCTGGCGAGACTCGATGGGCGCCACGTCGGCGAGCGGCGCGGCCAGCCAGGATTCGAGCAGGCGGGCGCCGGCCGCGCTGCGGGTCCTCCGGACAGCGGCAAGCAGCGTATGAGCGCTGCCGCCGTCGCGCGCGCGCAGGATCTCGAGGCTTGCGGCGGTCGCGGCGTCCATCTCCAGCCGGCCGGTGCCGCCCGCCCGGATCGGGCGTGACAGGCGAGGCAGGCGTCCGGATTGGGTGGCTCGCACGTAGTCGATCGCGACGGCTGCGGCCACGGCTTCGGCATCCGTGAAGCTGCCGAACGCTTCGAGGTTTGCGACATTAAAGGCTGCGGCGACGCGCCGGCGCGCCGTCGCCGCATCGGCGATGGCCGGGGCGGGCGCGCGGCGGGAAGCGAAGGTCTCAAGCAAAAGGCCTTCCGGAGCCAGGATCTCGGCGGGGTCGAGGCGCGCCAGCAGTTCGGCAAGCCGCAGTCCTGGGATCGTTGTCGTTTCGAACTGGCCCGTCGAGATGTCGAGCCAGGCGGCTCCGATCATCTCGCGCTCAGGAGCGAGTGCGAGCAGCCAGTTCGGCCGTGCTGCCTCGAGCAGCGTGTCCTCGGTGAGCGTTCCGGGAGTCACGAGGCGGACGACTTCGCGCCGGATAGGTGCGCGGCCCTTGCCGGGCGGTTCCATCTGCTCGGCGATGGCGACCCTAAAGCCGCGGCGGATCAGGCGCTGCAGGTAGGCTTCCGCGGCATGGACCGGCACGCCGCACATCGGTATCGGCCTGTCGGCATGCGTTCCGCGATGGGTCAGCGCAATGTCGAGCGCGGCCGCCGCTGCCTCAGCATCCTCGAAGAAGAGCTCGTAGAAATCCCCCATGCGAAAGAAAACGAGAGCATCCGGTTGCGCTGCCTTGGCCGCGAACCACTGCGCCATGGCCGGGGTCGCGGCCGTTTTCGTGGCGGAGCCCGCGGATGGGTGCTGGGAGGGAAGCTGCATACCCACCGCATAGCCGCATCGCCGCAGATGCGAAACGGCTGTCTTGCGGTCGCCCGGAAGCAGGGCAGAATGGGTCATCAAAAGTCTGGGGAAATGATCCAATGGCCGACGGCAGCCTCCATGATGGCGATACCCGTACTGCCCGTATCAGCGGCGAGGAGGCGCTGGCGATGCACGCCGAGGCGCCTGCGGGCAAGCTCGCCACCCGCCTGACCAAACCGCTCACCACCGCTCGCGACCTTTCCCTTGCCTACTCGCCCGGCGTGGCCGAGCCGTGCCTGCATATCGCGCGCGAGCCGTCCTTGGTTTACGACTACACAAGCAAGGGCAACATGGTCGCCGTTGTCTCGAACGGCACCGCCGTGCTCGGGCTCGGCAATCTGGGCGCGCTTGCAGCCAAACCGGTGATGGAAGGCAAGGTCGCACTTTTCAAGCGCTTTGCCGACGTCGACGGTATCGACCTGTGCATCGATACCGAGGACAGCGAGACGCTGATCAACGCGGTGCGCTATCTCGGCCCGAGCTTCGGGGGGATCAACCTCGAGGATATCAAGGCGCCGGAATGCTTCATCATCGAACAAAAACTACGCGAGTTGATGGACATCCCGGTGTTCCACGACGATCAGCACGGCACCGCGATCGTCGCGGCGGCTGGGTTGATCAATGCCTGCCACCTGACGGGGCGCGATCTCGCCTCGACGCGGCTCGTGATCAATGGCGCGGGATCGGCGGCCATTGCCTGCGCCGAGTTGCTCAAGGCCATGGGCATGCGGCCCGAGCATATCGTGCTCGCGGACACCAAGGGCGTCGTCTACCGGGGGCGCAGCGAGGGCATGAACCAGTGGAAGAGCGCGCACGCCGTGGAGACGCGCGCGCGCACGCTCGCGCAGGCGCTCGAGGGCGCCGATGTTTTCTTCGGCCTCTCGGTCAAGGGGGCGCTGACGAAGCCGATGGTGGCCTCCATGGCGGAGAAGCCGATTATCTTCGCGATGGCCAATCCCGATCCCGAGATCACGCCGGAGGAAGCCCGCGCCGCCTCGCCACAGGCGATCATCGCCACCGGCCGCAGCGACTACCCGAACCAGGTCAACAACGTCCTCGGCTTTCCCTACATCTTCCGTGGTGCGCTCGATGTGCGCGCGCGCACCATCAATGAGCCGATGAAGATCGCAGCAGCCGAGGCGCTGGCGTTGCTCGCTCGTGAAGACGTGCCTGACGAGGTGAACGCGGCCGGCGGCGGCCGACGGCTGCAATTCGGGCCTGATTATATCATTCCCAATGCCTTCGATCCTCGGTTGATCACATGCGTGCCGCCCGCCGTTGCGAAGGCCGCGATGGACAGCGGTGTGGCCCGGCGGCCCCTCGCCGACCTCACCCGTTACCGGCGTGAGCTCTCCGGGCGCCTCGACGCCACCGCCAACGCCCTCGATGCCATCAGCGAGCGGGTCCAGGAGTCGCCGCGCCGCGTCGTGTTCGCGGAGGGCGAGGAGGAAAAAAGCGTCCGCGCGGCGGTCCAGTTCCGCAATGCCGGCTTCGGCACGCCGGTTCTGATCGGTCGGGAGGAACGGGTGCGCGCGACGATGGCGAGCCTTGGCCTCGGAGCCGCGAGCGGGATCGAGGTGCACAATGCGAGACTGTCGCACAACAACCGCAAATACGCCGAGTTTCTTTACTCGCGTCTTCAGCGCAAAGGCTTTCTCGCGCGCGACTGTCAGCGCATGGTCAACCAGGATCGCAATGTCTTTGCCGCCTGCATGGTCGCGACCGGCGATGCGGACGCGATGGTGACGGGACTGACACGATCCGCGGCGGTGTGCCTCGACGACGTGCGTCATGCGATCATGGAAGCTCCCAAGGCCATTGCCTTCGGACTCACGCTCATGCTGGGCGAACGTGGGCGGACGATTTTCCTCGCCGACACGCTGATCCACGAACGGCCGACCCCGAGGGAGCTGGTCGCCATCACCCGTGGTGCCGCGGCGGCGGCGCGCAGCCTCGGGCACGAGCCGCGTGTGGCGCTGCTTTCCCACTCGACCTTCGGCAACCCCATGAACGCGCTGGGGGCCGCCATGCGCGAGGCGGTCGCCCTGCTCGACAGCGAAGTGGTGGATTTTCAGTACGATGGCGAGATGAGCCCGGATGTGGCGCTCGATCCGCAGTTCCGCGCGATCTATCCCTTCTGTCGGTTGACGGGCCCGGCCAATGTCCTGGTCATGCCGGGGTTACACTCAGCGCATATTGTAGCCCAGCTCGCGCCGCGCATCGGCGGCGTCATGACGTTGGGACCGATCATTATGGGGCTTGAGCACCCGGTGCAGATCATGCCCATGGACTCCTCGGTTCGCGGCATCGTCGACACCGCCGTGATCGCCGCCTATCAGGCGATCAACAAAGGCAGCTAGGCGAATCGAAGCTTGCGGTGAGCGGGCCCGGCCGCCAGGCGCGCGCCGGGGACCCCGCGACCATCGGGTGCTGCGAGGCGCCGTGCGGTCCTTCGTCCGTCCGTCGCAGTGGCGGTGGAACGCGGCGGGGGACCTACCGACCGGCTGCCGCGACGTCCCGCCGCGAGGTCGATCGCCCACCATGTTCGGCGGCGCCGAACCAAGCGTTGGCCAGCGCCGTTGCATCCTCGCAGGCAGCGGTCGCAAGCGGAGGCAGGGTCTGACGACGAATAGCTGTAAGCACCGCCGGATCGCGACGGATGATGCCGGCGAGGCGCGGGGCGCGACCGAGAAACCGACTGGCTGCGCGAGCCAGCGTCGAATGAGTGGCGCGTCCTCCGGCGAGACTTCCGGCCATATTGATGACGATGGCCGGGTCCAGCGCGGGACACTCCCGCCCGAGCCGCTTCAGCACGGCATAGGCATCGGTGAGGCTGGTGGGTTCCGCGGTCGCTACCAACAGCATCGAGCCCGCGACGGTGGTGAGGCGCCGCATCGTCGCATCGACACCGGCTGCAAGGTCAACGATGACGGTATCATAACGATCAGCGATCAGACCAGGGACCGTGGCCAACGCTGCGAGCATCGTCTCGGGTAATGAGGCGAGGGCGGCGTTGCCGGATCGGCCGGCAAGAATATCGAAACCAGCTTCGTGATGCAGGACAGCGTCTTCCGGTGCAACACGTCCGGCAAGGATATCCGCGATATCGTGACGCGGGTGCAGGCCGAGCTGGACGTCGATGTTGGCCAGACCGAGATCGCCGTCAAAAAGCAGTGCGCGACGACCCGACAACGCGAGCGCGCGAGCCAGCGAGATCGCAAGCCAGGTTTTACCAACGCCTCCCTTCCCGGATGCGATGGCGACAATGTTGTTAGGACGCATCGGAGCGGCTCCGGGACGGTTCGCGAGAGAGGCGGCGGGCGATGAAAGACGGGGTCACGGGTGTCATGGCAGCTCCCGTCGCCGGGCCAAGGCTGGCGAGCGTAAGGATGAGGCCTGTATCAGCGGCAGCAAGGAGAGATCCGAGACGGCTGGTGAGGTCGAGCCGCGTGGCGATGAGGTGCGTACATCCGAGGTCGCGCCAAGCGCGTGCCGTTTCCGCGGCGCCGAGCGGCTCGAGATCCGCAGGCAGGACAAGCACCCGTGTCGCTGAGGTGTCGGGCAACTCGCGACGCGAGGCAGGGTCGAAGATGTCGCTGCCGGCGGTATCGACGATATCCGCGGTCGTCGGATCGGGATGGACGGTGAGGCCGAGCACGCGGAGCAATGCCGTGAGCTCCTGGCCGGCCCGGCGCGTATCCGTATCGGCCACGCGCGGTGAGCGACCGGCATACAAGGCGGCCGTGGCGAGCCGGATCGTTGCCAGTGTTTTACCGCCACCTGGTGGTCCGACGAGCATGAGACCGCCTGGCGGAAGCGGGGCGAAGCGCAGCCGCGAGGGCAGCGCCAGAGGTGAGGAGGCGAGGATCGAAGCCAGTGGTTGCGGTATGCCGTGCCGCGCCAGGATAACGGACGGTGGCGCCGGCTCCTCGTGCGCAGGATCGATGGCCGCCGTTACCTCGACGCCGCCACGTATGCGACGTTGATCCAGCACCAGCGCGTCCGCTCCGAGCGCAGCCCGGGCGGCGGCGATCGCCTGCGCGGTGTCGGGGCCTGTGAAGAGTCGCAGTCTCATCCGGCGTGCCTTGGCAGGCTCATGCTGGGACGCATGCCGCTAGAGGCTCGCGATGGTGCGAATGCGCGCCCGTGGGCTGATCTCGGTCTGCGCAAGCACCGCGGTCGCCGGCCGAACGCGTTCGACGATGGCGCGCAAGTGGAAACGAATGGCGCTGCTCGCGACCAGAACCGGATGTTCACCCGCCTCCGCGGCGGCATCCAGCACGGTCCGCAGGCGTTGCATGAAGGCTGCCAGGCGTGTCGGTGCCATCGCCAGCTGCCGGTCCTCCACCGGCCCCACAAGGGCGTCAGCGAAATCGGCCTCCCATTCCGGCCCCAGGGTGACGATGGGGATGTAGCCCGCGGGGCCTGTATGGGCCTCGGAAATCTGGCGGGCGAGGCGTGCGCGCACAGTGCCCGATATACTGGCGATGCCCCGTGCGCCTCCGGCGAGCGCTTCCTGAACGCCCTCGAGGATCGTCGGCAGGTCGCGGATCGAGACGCGCTCGGCAAGCAGTGTCTGTAGAACCCGCTGAATGCCCCCAGTGTTGATCTGCGACGGCATCAAGTCGGAAACCAGCTTCTGGTGCTCGCGCGGCAGCTCGTCGAGCAGCTTTTGCGTCTCGGCGAAGGACAACAGCTCCGCCATGTTCTGCTTCACGATTTCGGTCAGATGGGTGGCAAGAACGCTGGTCGGATCGACCACGGTGCAGCCGCGCAGAAGGGCCGCGTCACGCGTGCTTGGCTGGATCCACACGGCGGCGAGCCCAAAGGCTGGCTCCGTCGTCGTCTCCCCAGGAAGATCGATGGAGCCGCCTCCTGGGTGCATGGCGAGCAATTGTGTCGGTCTCAGAACGGCCCGGCCCGCCTCGATCTCCTTGATGCGTACAACATAGGTGTCGGCGGCAAGTTCCATGTTATCCTGGATACGTACTGGAGGCAGTACATAACCCAACTCCTGCGCGATGCTCCTGCGCAGGCCCTTGATCTGCTCGGTGAGCCGCGGCGAGTCGCCGCCGGCAAGCGCCAGCAGGCCGTAGCCCAGTTCGAGACGGATCGTGTCCATCCGCAGCGAGTCGCTGATGGGTGGCTCCGTGGCCGCCGCCGCGACCTGCGTTGGCGCTGCTGCCGGGGCGTCGACCGGATGCTGGTGGCGGTGCCATGCCGCGGCGCCCGCAAGGCCGGCGAGCGTCAGAAACGGGAATGCGGGCAATCCTGGCAAGGCGGCGAGGATCGAGGCGGCGCCTGCGGCCATGGCGAGGGGCCGTACGTTGCCGCCGAGTTGCTGGGCGAGGGCCTTATCGGCGGTGCCCTCTGTCGTGCCCTTGGTAACGACGATGCCGGCGGCCGTGGAAACGAGAAGGGCCGGGATCTGGCTGACGAGACCGTCGCCAATCGTGAGCGTGGTGTAGGTACGCGCCGCGTCCGAGAAAGACATGCCGTGTTGCAGCAGGCCAATGGCGAGACCGCCGCCGATGTTGATCGACGTGATGACGAGGGCGGCGATCGCGTCGCCGCGGACGAATTTCGCGGCGCCATCCATGGCACCGTAGAAGCCGCTTTCTGCCTCAAGCTCGCGACGCCGGCGGCGGGCCGTCCTCTCATCGATCGTCCCGGCAGAAAGATCGGCATCAATGGCCATTTGCTTGCCGGGCATCGCATCCAGACTGAAGCGCGCCGCGACCTCCGCGATGCGCCCTGAACCCTTCGTGATGACGATGAAGTTCACGACGAGGAGAATGATGAAGATGATGACGCCAATGATGACGTCCCCACCCATCAGGAAGCCGCCAAAGGCAGCAACGACGTGCCCTGCCGCGTCCGGACCACGGTCGCCGTGGGAAAGAATCAGGCGGGTCGTCGCGACATCGAGGGACAACCGCATCAGCGTCGTCAGAAGAAGCAGCGTTGGGAATGACGAAAAATCCAACGGTTTGACGAGAAAAACGGCGACCATCAGAACCAGGATGGAGCTGGTGACCGACAGCGACAGGCCGAGGTCCAAGACGAACGGCGGCAGCGGCAGAACCAGGACGCTGAGCAGGGCCACGATTCCACCGGCGAGCCAGATATCGCGCCCGGCACGCAAGCCCCCGAGGCGTGGCCCTAAAACCTCCGAGAACGAAACGGGCAGCGTGACGGACATGAATCAGGCGATGCCGCTGGCCGGCGGCGGCACCGGTAGGCCCTGGCGCGTGTAGTCGCGGAGTTTATTGCGCAGGGCGCGGATTGAGATGCCGAGCATGCTTGCCGCGTGTGTGCGGTTGCCCTCCGTTCGATGCAAAGTCTCCAGAATGAAGTCGCGCTCGAGGTCTTCCATGCGCCGCCCGACCAGGCCTGCGAGGGTCCCGGCGCTTGGTGGAGGCACCGCTTGGGTCTCGGTGCCGGGGACGCTCCGCGTTGGTGCGGCCGTGCCGTTGATCTCGATGTCCTCGGCCTCGATCGAGCTGCCGGCCGCGAGCAATACAGCCCGGTGTATCGCGTTTTCCAGTTCGCGGACATTGCCGCGCCAGGTGTGTGCGGAAAGGCAACTGATCGCCGCAGGCGTCAGGGCACGTTCCGGCAGGCCGTTGAGCGTCGCGTAGCGACGCACGAAATGGGTGGCGAGTGGCGCGATGTCCAGCGGACGCTCGCGCAGCGGCGGAAGACGCAACGCGATCACATCAAGGCGGAACAGAAGATCCTCCCGAAATCGTCCGGCCTCGACCTCGGCGCGAAGATCCCGGTTGGTGGCGGCGAGGACCCGCACGTCCACCCGAACCGGCTGTTCGCCGCCAACCCGGTCGATCTCGCGTTGCTGAAGGGCGCGCAGCAGCTTGGCCTGAAGGCGGATATCGAGCTCTGCGATCTCGTCGAGTAGGAGGGTCCCACCGTCCGCTGCTTCGAACTTGCCGATACGCCGCGCGAGTGCCCCCGAAAAGGCTCCCTTTTCGTGGCCGAACAACTCACTCTCGAGTAGGGTCTCGGGGATGGCCGCGCAGTTGAGGGCGACAAGACGTGCCCCGGCGCGGCGGGAGTGGCGGTGGATGTGGTGTGCGAGCACTTCCTTGCCGGTGCCGGATTCGCCAGTGATCAGGACCGTGGCATCGCTCCCAGCGATCTGTTCGGCCCGGGCGAGACACGCGAGCATCGCAGGATCTCGGGCGATCGGTGTGTTGGCGTCGCCGCTGGCCTCGGCCAACAGCGCGGCGATGATGTCGGCGTCGGGTGGCAGCGGCAGGAACTCGCGCGCGCCGGCGCGGATGGCTGCGACCGCTTCATCGGCGCGTGCGGCGACGGCGCAGGCAACGACGGGCACACCGATGCGCTCGGCGCGCAACGCCGCGATGAGCCCAGCGAGATCGCGTGCAAGATCGGCAAAGACGATGCCGATGGTTCCGTCGCGGCGCAGCGCGGCGAGTGCCGCGTCTTCCGTATCCGCCTGGACGATGCCGCCGCCGCGTGCACGCACCATGCGGGCTGCGGTACCGAGTTCGGTGGCCAACGAGCCGAGAACGAGAACGCGCATCGTTAGCCGCTCTTTTCGCTCTTGATGATCTCGGTCATCGTTACGCCGAGGCGTGTATCGTCGACCATGACGACTTCGCCACGCGCGACCAGTCGGTTGTTGACGAAGATATCGATCGCCTCGCCCAATTTGCGGTCGAGTTCGACCACGGCGCCGCGGCCGAGTTTGAGAAGCTGATTGACTGGCATCGTGGCGCGCCCGAGCACTGCGCTGACCGTCACCGGAATGTCGTAGACTGCTTCAAGGTCGCGGGCCCCACGCGATGGCACTGCCGCGATATCAGTCCCGGGCTCGGCAAGATCGGCAAGCGGAAGTTCCTGTGTCATGATGTCACTCTGCGGCGCTGTCGCTGTTGTCGTTGCATAATGTGAATGATGTCTCCTGATCCAGCGTCGAGGTGAGAGTGGCTTCAATCTCTTCCCATATCACGGAAGGATCGAGGACCGCCCGTCCGTTACGCCAGGCGAGGCGTATCGCTCCGGGCGCCATGGCCGCGTCCGCATCGAGGGCAATTCCTGGCGGCAGAAGCGGGCGCAGTTCGATGGCATCGCCGGGACATGCCACGAGACGCAGCGAGGCTTCTTCACCGAGTGCCGCGAGCAAGCTGGCGGCTATGCTTGCCGCGGCCGTCCGATCGCTCCGGGCGTGCCAGAGCGGCAAGGCGGCGCCGATCGTTGCGATAAGGGTCGTCGCAAGCGCCCGAACAGCCTCCGCAAGCTCACCATCCAATGCCGACAGAACCTGACCGAGTTCGCGGGCGAGTGCCGTGCAGGAAGACGCGAGGGTCTCGCGGGATTCGACGAGCCTGGCGGAACACGCTGCACAGGTCTCCGCGCGTCCTTGCGCGCGCGCCTGTGCCAGGAGCGCGTCGAGGTCGGGGGCCTCGGGCGCTGGTGGCGAGTCGAATTCCTCAGCCAGCAAAAGAGAAAGGCCGCTCGCGTGGCTCATTCGATCATGGCCTCCTCTGCTGCCTCGCCGATCTCGATCTGACCGGCCGCGGCCATCTCTTTCGTCAGGGCGACAATGGCTGCCTGTGCCTCGTCGACATCCTTGATCTTGACGGGACCGAGGGCCGCGATGTCGTCACGGAGCATCTTGCCCGCGCGTTCGGAGAGGTTCGCGAAGAAAAGGTCGCGGATCCGTTCCGATGCGCCCTTGAGCGCCAACGGCAACTTATCGCGCTCGGCGGCGCGCAGAACGGCCTGAATTGCCGGGGATGACAGACGACCGAGATCCTCGAACGTGAACATCAGGGCCTTGATGCGGTCGGCTGCTTCGCGGTTGCGTTCGTCAAGAGCGGTCAGGAAGCGTGACTCGGTCGCACGGTCGAGGTTGTTCAGGATCTCAGCCATCATCTCGTGCGGCTCGCGGCGTGCACTCCTGGCCAGGTTGGACATGAACTCGGCACGCAGCGTGCGTTCGAGTCCGTCGAGGACATCCTTTTGCACGCTTTCCATGCGCAACATCCGCATGACCACCTCCATCGCGAAGGTCTCAGGCAAGGCGGCAAGAACACGAGCCGCCTGCTCCGAACGGATCCGCGAGAGCACCACGGCAACCGTTTGCGGGTATTCGTTACGAAGATAGTTGGCTAGAACGGCCTCGCTGACGTTGCCGAGCTTGTCCCACATGGTCCGTCCGGCAGGGCCGCGCAATTCCTCCATAATCTGTGAAACGCGCTCGCGCGGGAGGGTGCGGAGCAGCAGGCGCTCGGTCCCTTCGAGGCTCCCCACGAGACTACCGGCCGACCCTATCTGGCGGACGAAGTCACCGGCCAGGCGTTCGAGCTGATCGGCAGCGACGGGACCGAGCTGGGCCATCGCCGCGGAAACCTCACGCAGCTCATCCTCATGCAACATGGCGAGGATTCGCGCGCTTGCTTCCTCACCCATGGCGAGCAGCAGCGCCGCGGCACGCTGAGCGCCAGTCAGGCGTGTCTCGGCCTGGGCCGCCATCAGCCGGCGCTCTCCGCGAGCCAGGCACGGATGATGGAGAGTGTCTCATCGGGATGGTGCTCGACCAGATCCGACAGATTCCTGAGCGCGGCGGCGGGAACGGTGCCTTCGATGCGCGGTAGTGATGGGCTGGCGCGGACCGCATCGGTCGGGATCGCTATTTCCGGGAGCGACGCGGCGGGCAGAGGCAGGGGCGTCGGCTGGGGGGCCGGGGGAGGTGCGGTGAGGCGCAGCATGACCGGACGAAAGACGAGGAGAACGGCCAGAATGGCGACGAGTGCCAGGACCAGCGTCTGCGTCAGGCCCGCGAGCATGCCGGGCGACGTCAAACTCTGGAGCAGCGTGCGCGCGGCGGAGTTGACCGGCGCGTTGAGTGCGGTCCTGTTGGGCATGCGCATGGAGACAATCGTTACGCTGTCACCGCGCTTGGCATCAAAGCCGATGGCGCTCTTGACGAGTGACGAGATCTGGTTGAGCTCGGCCTGCGAGCGCGGTGCGTAGGTCAGCGTGCCGTTTTTGTGCTTTGTCGCAACGTCGGCAACCATGATGGCGAGACTGATGCGCGCGATGCTGGGCGCCGCATGGACGATGGTGCGGACCGTGCTTCCGATCTCGTAGTTGGTGGTATCCTGCTGACGCTTGTCCTGGGATCCAGTGCCCTGGCTGGCTGGTTGCGCGCCAGGCAGGTTGTTGGCAACCGAGACCGTGGCGGCCGCTCGAGAGCTGGTGCGCGTCTCACTGCTGGTCTGCTCGCTGCGGGTCACCTGCTGGTTGGGATCGAAGCTGTTGACCGTTTCCTGCGAGGTATCGAAGTTCATCACAACCGAGGCTTGCGCATGGACGTTGCCTTGGCCGAGGCTCGGAGCGAGGATCGCCTCCGCTTCGTGAGCGATACGAGTTTCGATGGCTTCCCGTAACGCTTCGGGGCCGGAGGCGGTAGGGTCGCCTGTGTTCCCCTGGTGCGCGAGAAGACGCCCCTCGGTGTCCGCGATCGCGACGTCCTGGGGCTTGAGGCCGGGGACGGCGGCGACGACGAGGTTGAGGATGGTGTCGACGGAGGCCCGGTCGAGCCGCGCGGCGCCGCGCATGGCCAGCAGAATCGCGGCGCGCGCCGGCGGCGGGTGGGTGACGAAGGCCGAGCGGTTCGGCAGGACGAGATGCACGCGAACCCCGGCGATGCCGTCGATGGCGCCGATCGTTCGGGCCAGTTCGCCCTCGAGGGCACGGGTCTCGTTGATGCGATCACGAAAGCGGCTGGTGAAAAATCCCTGTTGGTGGTCGAAGATTTCATAGCCGACCGCGCCGCCCGAGGGCAGACCCTGGCGGGCGAGGAGCAATCGTGCCGCGGGGACGCGCGTATCGGGGACCATGATGGTACGGCCGCCGGCCGTGAGCGTGTAGGGAATGTGGGCCGAGTCGAGCGCCTGCGTCATGCGGCCGGCGTCGGCGAGGCCGAGATGACTGTAGAGAAGGCCCATCGGCGGTGTGCCGGCGCGCAGCGCCAGCAGGAGCAACACGCCGGCGACGGCAGCCGCGGCAAGGCCAAGCGCGAGCAGGCGTGCAGCACCGAGGCCGCGTAGGTTTTCGAGCAGGTTGGTCACATGCCGAGAATGGCCGGCGCGGCTTGCGAAGCGGTTAATGGGGCGGCGAGATTTGCCGGGTTGGCAAGCGCGCCCCGGCCGGCAGCCCTTCAGAGAACCGGCAGCAGAATCCGGCTTGGCCGTGCCGTGTCGGTGAACAAGGTGATCCGCGCGACCCGCGGCAGGCGCCCCTCGCCCTCGGGCTCGCCGCTCTGCGGGTTGACATCGAATTTCGGGAAGTTGCTCGCCGCGATGTCCAGACGGATACGGTGGCCGGGAAGAAAGCGGTTGGCCGTGGGCATCAGCATGACGCGGATGCGTGTGACGGCCCCGGGCGCGCGCAGGCGCGGATGGGCGTGATCATCGGCATAGCGCAAGCGGATGATTCCGTCCGTGAGCAACATCGCGAAGCCGCGCGGATCGTCCGGCGTCGGCGGGTGTACGTCCACGAGCTTGGCCGTGATGTCGGCATCCGGCGCATCGGTCGCCACGAACAATTCTGCGGTGATGGGGCCGATGACCGTCACTTCGCGCTCGAGCTCCGGCGTCTGGAACACGAGCACGTCCGGGCGCGCGGCAAGTGGCAGATACGGTGGGCGGCAACCGAGGAACTCGGGGCGTTCTACCTGATCGAAGGCGCCGGCCGTTGCCACGGGCTCGAGGCTCGAGAAGGCGCCGCCGATCGTCGGGACGGGGTGCGCCGGATCGCTCAGCCAGGAGGTCGGAGCGTCGTCGGCTGCAGGCGCGGCGAGGGCGAGCCGTCCGCCGCGATGCAGGTGATAGGGACGGAAATCGACGCCAGGCGGCGGCCAGTCGGGAAAGGCAGACCAGGCGCCACCGTGGTCGAGGTGCCCCGCTTCCGTGCGTCGGCCGCTGCCCCCGCCCATGACGAAGACGCGCGCTGCAGGCTCGGGATTCTGCGTGCGATCGAGCGCGTGGCGAAAATGCCGCAAGCGATACTGCCGCCAGTCGCCGGCCCAGGAATCGAGTGTCGCCTCGGCGCCGAAATCAACCTCGCCGAACACGCGGTCGCTGCGATCGCCATGTTTCCACGGTCCGAGGATGAGGCGCTGCGTGCCCCGGCCGGCACGACGCAGGCCGAGATAATTGGCGGTCGCTGTGAACGGGTAGGGGTCGTACCAGCTCGACATGTGAACGCTGTCGGCGGCTGCGTAGTTCTGGTGCCAGCCTTCCGCCCAGATCCCGAGTTGCTGCCAGAACGTATCGAATGCCCCGTGCGTCCACTGCTCGAAGAGGTAGGCCTCGTAATCGGGATGGTGGCGCAGCGGCGAATGGCCCGGGCGCCACGGGAGTGCGGTGAACCAGTCGCGGATATCCTCGGCCTGCAGTGCGGCGCGCAGCACCGGGTTGGCCATCGCTTCGGGCGATTCGATGGCCTGGCGATGCGCCCAGGTTGCCTGCTTCAGCTCGAAGGCGCCCCACTGACGGATGCCGCCCTCCCAGGCATTGGCGAAGCCGCCGGAATCGAGCACCTGCGCCACCAGCCCCTCAGGGTTGAGGCAGCCAAGGGCTGCTTGGGTATGAGCCGCGTAGGACAGGCCCATGGTGCAGATGCGCCCGTCGCACCAGGGCTCGGCCACGAGCCAGGCGCAGGTATCGAACCCATCCTCGCCATCGGAGAGGTATTTGACGAAACGACCCTCGCTGCCGTGGCGGCCGCGCGTGTCCTGGTAGACGACGGCGAAGCCGGCTGCGGTGAAGAACTGCGCGAGCTCGTGCCGAGTTGCCGGCTTGCGGTCGGCCGCCGTGATTTCGCTGCGGCTGGGCTGGTTGCGTCCGTAGGGGGTTCGCTCAAGGATAACCGGGAATGGACCCTTGCCCGGGGGCAGATGGATGTCGGTCGCGAGGCGAACGCCGTCGCGCATGGCGACCATCCGCGTCTCCGCCATCAAGGCTCCTCGAGTTCGGTGGAGAGCGCGCGCAGCTCGGCGGTGTGGGGATGCGTCGTGCGTCCTGCCCGCAAAGCCTCGGCGGAGAGGGTCTCGACGACCCGGCCCCCCTGCATCACCGCGATCATCGGACAGAGATGCGCCACGACCGCGAGATTGTGACTGACCATGATGTACGTGAGGTTGCGCTCACGCTGCAGATCGGAGAGCAGGTTCAGAACCTCGGCCTGCACCGAGACATCGAGCGCGCTGGTCGGTTCGTCGAGCAGCAGGACTTCGGGCGAGGTGATGAGGGCGCGGGCAATCGCCACGCGCTGGCGTTGGCCGCCGGATAGCTGATGCGGGTAGCGGAAGCGGACCGCCTGAGGCAGCGCGACCTCGTCGAGCGCGCGCGGAATCGCCGCGTCGGCGCCGCCGATACCTTGTGCCACCAAGGGCTCCGCGAGGGCGCGGTCGATCGTCTGGCGCGGGTGCAGCGAGCCGTATGGGTCCTGGAAGACCATCTGCACCCGTCGAAAGAAGGCGCGTGTGCGGCGGCGCGGCAGTTCCTCGCCGTCGAGCAACATGCGCCCGGACCAGTTTTCGTTGAGGCCGGCGAGTGCCCGCAGCACCGTCGACTTGCCCGAGCCGGATTCGCCGACGATGCCCCAGGCGGTACCGCGCGCGACGGCGAAGGAGACGCCACTGACCGCCTCCACGCGTCCAAACCGGATAACGAGATTATCGACGACGATCAGTTGGAACCGTCCATCCACGCAGGATCGCGGGTCAGGGTGGTGAGGCGTGCCTGAGGATGCGAAAGGGTCGGCAGGCAGGCCAAAAGGCCACGCGTGTAGGGATGTTCGGCGCGCGCGAGGCCGGCGGCATTCAGCTCCTCGACCACGCGCCCAGCATACATGACCACCACACGGTCGCAGAAATGTGAAACCAGCGGCAGATCGTGGCTGATCAGGATCAGCGACATGCCGCGGCGGGAGACGAGGTCTTCCATCAGGCGCAGGATCTCGGCTTGCACCGTGGCATCGAGCGCGGAGGTCGGCTCGTCGGCAATCAGGAGTTCCGGATCCGGCGCCATCATCATCGCGATCATCACGCGCTGGCCCATACCGCCCGAGAGTTCGTGCGGATAGGCGTCTGCCACCCGGGCGGGATCGCGGATCTGCACCTGGGCCAGCAGGTCGAGAGCGGCTTCGCGCGCCTCTCGTTTCGAGGTCTTGCGGTGCAGGCGCCACGATTCTGCGATCTGCTCGCCGGCGGTCATCACGGGATTGAGCGAGAATTTCGGGTCCTGCATGATCAGTCCCGCGCGCTTGCCGCGGATCGAGCGCATCTGCCGCTCGGTTGCCTGCAGGATGTCGATGCCGTCGAAGGCCAGGCGGTCGGCGCGGACGCGCGCCTCCGGGGGAAGCAGCTTGAGCAGCGAGCGCGCGGTGAGCGACTTGCCGGAGCCGGACTCGCCCACGATGCCGAGCTTCTCGCTACCGACCGTCAGAGAGACGCCGCGTACCGCGAGAGAGGGACCGCGCGGAGAGGGGAAGGCGATGCTGAGATTGGCGATCTCCACCTTCATGAGCGTTGCTTCGGATCGAGGACGTCGCGCAGCCCGTCGCCCAGCAGGTTGAAAGCCAGCGAGGCAACAAAGATCGCGATCGCCGGCATCATCGGCACCCACCAGGCATTGACGATGAACCGCCGGGCGGAGGCGACCATCGCACCCCATTCGGGCGAGGGCGGCTGCGCCCCCATACCGAGGAAGCCGAGTGCTGCGGCGGTGAGGATGATCGAGCTCATGTCGAGGCTGACGCGCACGATCAGGCTGCCGAGGCTCAGGGGTATGATGTGGACCAGGATGATGCGGGTGCGCGAGGCGCCGGCTAGGCGGGTCGCGGCGATGAAGTCGGAGTTGCGGATGGCCAGGGTCTCGGCCCGCGCGATGCGCGCATAGGGCGGCCAGGCGGTGAGCGCGATGGCAATGATGGCGCTGGTGATGCCCGGCGTGATCGCCGCCACGAAGGCCAGGGCGAGAATGAGCCGCGGGAAGGCGAGGAAGACGTCGGTCACGCGCATCAGAATGCGGTCCGGCAGGCCGCCGATGTAGCCTGCCGCGCAGCCGACGACGAGGCCCACGGGAGCCACCAGTACGACGACGGCAACGACCATCCCCAGCGTGATCCGTCCGCCCCAAAGCAGGCGCGCGAGGATATCGCGGCCGAGCTCGTCGGTGCCGAGCCAGTGCGCGGCGTTCGGCGCTGCCAGGTGGTTGGAGAGGTCCTGCGCGTCCGGGCTGTAGGCGGCGAGCAGGGGCGCGGCCAGCGCGGCCACGATCAGCAAGATGATCGTGATGAGCCCGGCCATGGCCAGCGGGTTGGTGCGCAGGTCGCACCACAGCCGGTAGAGGCGCCCCCAGCCAGCCTGTCGGCGTGAGGTCGGGGTGTCGGACAGCAGCCAGGCACGCAGAGACGTGTCGCTCATCGGACCCGCGGATCCATCATCCGGTACAGAACATCGGCGAGGAGGTTGAGGAAGACGTAGATGATGCCGATGACCATGGTCGCTCCCAGCACCGCGTTCATGTCGGCGTTGAGCAGCGAGTTGGTGAGGTACTGGCCGAGACCGGGCCACGAGAACACCGTCTCCGTCACCACCGCCCCCTCGAGCAGCCCGGCATAGGTTAGGGCGAGGACCGTGATCAGCTGGACCCAGATATTGCCGAAGGCGTGGCGCCAGATGATGGTGGAGGCCGACAGCCCCTTGGCCCGCGCCGTGGTGATGTATTCCCCGCGCAAAGCGTCCAGCATGAAGCCGCGCGTCATGCGGGTGATATAGGCCATCGAGAAATAGGCCAGCACGAGCGCCGGCTGCACGAGATGCAGCAGGGCGTTGTAGAAGGTGTTCCAGTGGCTGGTGATCGCGGCGTCGATCACCAGCATGCCGGTGATGCGCGGCACGATGCCGTCATAGACGACGCTCACCTGCCCGGTGCCCGGCAGCCAGCCGAGAGCGGCGTAGAACACGACCAGCGACAGCATGGCCAGCATGAAGACCGGGATGGAGGAGCCGGCGAGGCTGACGATGCGCACGATGTGATCCGTGCGCGTTCCCTGGCGGACGGCCGCAAGGACGCCGAGCGGCACGCCGATCAGGGTCGCGACAATCATGGCCGCGGTCGCCAGCTCGAAGGTCGCGGGGAAGTAGCGCCCGATGTCCTGAAGCACCGGATGCGTCGTCATCACCGACCGGCCGAGGTCGAGATGGATCAGGTTACGGAAGAAAATCCAGTACTGGTACCAGAGCGGCTGATTCAGCCCGAGTTCGATGCGCACGCGCGCGACCACGTCCGGCGGCGCGTGATCGCCGAGGATGGCCACGATCGGGTCGATCGGCATCACCCGACCGATGAAGAAGGTGACGACGGTCAGTCCGAAAATAGTGATGAGGACGCTGGCGGCTGTTGCCGCCAGCGTCCGAAGCCTGCCGTTCACGCCTTACGGATATCCGCATACTTGGTGTAGTCGGGCATCGGACCGACCTTCAGGCCGGAGACGCCTTTGCCAAGCACGGCAACGACGTTCTGCTGCAGCATCATCGCGAACGGCGCGATCTGGCGGAACTGACGCTGCATATCTTCATACATCGCGATGCGCTTCTTGTCGTCGAGCTCCTTGACCGCATCCTCGACCATCTTGGTCAGTGCCACATTGTGGAAGTGGCAGCGCCACGCGAGAATCTTGAGCGTGGATTTGTCGGAGTCGTCGGGATCGGCGCAGAAGGCCTGGGCGTTCGAGTTCGGATCGAAGTAGTCTGACCCCCAGACCGACATGATCAGCTCGTGCTGGCGCGCGCGCATCTTGGTGAAGACCTGCTTGGCCTGCGCCGGCAGCAGCTTCACCGTGATGCCGATCTCCTTGAGATTGGCCTGCACCGCCTGGGCGATATCGTTGTAAGGCGCGGCGGCGATGTGATCCATGGTCACGCTGAAGCCCTTGGCATAGCCGGCCTGCGCCAGCAACTGCTTCGCCTTGGCGACGTCGCGCTTGAACGGCATGTCGGTGAGCGCGCCAGGCAGGCCCGCAGGCAGGAAGTTCTGGGCGATCTCATACGTTCCAGGCACGATGTTCTTCGCGATCCCTTCATAGTCGATCGCCCACTTGATCGCCTGGTGCACCTCTGTCTTGTCCAGGTGCGGTTTGCCCATGTTCATGCCGATATAGACGGACGTCGCCTGGCCGGACTTTAGCACGGTGTATTCCGTCTTGCCGGCGAGTTGCTTGAGGTTGTCGGACAGAAGGTCGCGAGCGATGTCGATGCTGCCCTTCTCGAGCTGCAGAAGCTGCGAGGCGGGCTCGGGGATGTGCTGGATGACGATACGGGGCACGCCGGCCTTCAACGCCGAATGCGGGTTGGCCTCCAGGATCACGTGCTCCGAGGCGACCCAGGAGATGAGCTGGTAGGGGCCGCTGCCGGCGGTGTGGGTCTTGAGCCAGTCATTGCCGAGGTCGCCGTTCTTCTGGTGCGACATCACCGTGGCACGGTCGACGATGCAACCCACATTGGCGGAGAGGCAGAACAGCACGAAGCTGGTCGCCACCTGCTTCGGCAGCTCCAGCTTGAGCGTCATCGCGTCCGGCGTCGTGATCAGCTTCTCGACGTTGTCCTTGGTGTAGCCGAACTGGGTGATGATGAAGCCGGGCGTCAAGTTGAGCTTGACGACGCGCTGCAGCGAGAACGCCGCATCATGCGCGGTGAGTGCATTGCCGGATGCAAATTTGATACCCGGCCGGATCTTGAAGGTGATGGTCCGTCCATCAGGGGAAACGGTCCAGGACTCAGCGGCGTCGCCGACCACCGTGGTTCCGGTCGTCAGGTCGGGCGTGACCAGCTTGTTGTAGCAGTTGCCGTCGATCTCGTTGTCGCTGAACTCATAGCTCTGCGCCGGGTCGAAGGCGACGATGTCGTCGATCGTCTTGCCCATCACCACGATGTTTTTCGGCGTCGCTGCCAGGGCGTCCTCGGCGCCGAGAGAGGCGAGCACGGGGGATGCGGCCGAAGCGGCCAGGACGGAACGACGGGTCAGCATGTCAGGTTCTCCCAGAGGCGTTATTCCTCGCTAACTAGCACAACTCCAGGCCGCCGAAAGGGCCCGGGGCGGGTAAATCCGCGGGGCGGCCGAGCCCTATGGCGCTCAACCGGAGGCATCGACCGCGTCGGCCTCGAGGAAGAACTGGGCCGCCTCCTCGTCATACGCATAGAGCTCCGCGTACCGGCCCCACGAGATCACCGCGTGGAGCGTCTCCTCCGCGTATTCCGGGCTCATGTGGTCCTCGAGCTCGTCGAGGAAACGAACGGAGGACGCGCGGTGGTTCCAACGTTCGTCAAGGGTGCGGCGGATGGCCGCGGCAAGGGGCACGTATTGGCGCAGCGCCGTGGCGAAGTGCTGCTTGCGGTCGTCCGTGTCGGCCTGGACGAAGACACGCCCTTCTTCGGTCAGCCGCAGGTCCCCTTCTTCGAACTCCGCAAAATGCAGCAGCTGCAGCGTTTCCCCGAACGGCAGCAGTTCGTCTGCTTCGAGCTGCAGTGCGGCGGCGAGCGCGGGCAGGTCGGCGCGCCCGTCATAGGGGGGCGCTGCCACCGTTTCCATCAGCCCGGCCAGCACGTTGGTCGAGACCGCGTGCAGCTTCGTGGTGGTGGTGACCTCGGGCGGCGGCGCGGCGATGGTGCCCGGGGAGGCGAGGCTCGGGGCGCGGCGCGTCATCACCGCGTAGATATCGTCCACCATCTGGCGGAAAGCCGGGTCGAGGCGGTTGCGCGGGTGCGAAAAGGGTACCCGCAACTCGTGCGCGACACGGCCGGGATTGGACGAGAAGACGAGGATGCGGTCGCACAGCAGCACCGCTTCCTCGATATTGTGCGTCACCATGAGGATGGACTTGAGCGGCAGCCTGCGTTCCGACCAAAGATCGATGAGGTCGGTGCGCAAAGTTTCCGCCGTCAGGACGTCCAGCGCGGAGAACGGCTCATCCATCAGCAGCAGGTCGGGATGCACGACGAGGGCGCGAGCGAGGCCGACGCGCTGGCGCATCCCCCCGGACAGCTCCTTGGGGTAGGCGCTCTCGTAGCCGCCCAGACCGATCAGGTCGATCGCCTCCTCGGCGCGCTTCTCGCGCTCCGCCCGCGCGACGCCCTGCGCTTCCAACCCCAGTTCGACATTCTCGGCCACCGTCAGCCACGGAAAGAGCGCGAAGCTTTGGAACACCATGGCAATGCCAGGCACCGGTCCGGTGAGCGGCTGGCCGCGCCAGTTCACCTCCCCCGCGGTCGGCCGCAGCAGCCCTGCGATGATGCGCAGCAGCGTGGACTTGCCCGAGCCCGAGCGGCCGAGCAGCCCCACGATTTCGCCCTCGCGCAGCGACAGTTCGACATCATCGAGCACGAGAAGGTCGGCGTTGGTGTCCTTGTGGTAGGATTGCCGGCAGCCGCGGACCTCGATCAGCGTGTCACCCGTGGTGGCGTCCATTGCTTTGCTTCCTGTCCCGCCTTGCGCCTCAGCCCAGCACCGAACGTCGGCTCGCATAGTGATAGAGCGGGCGCCAGAGCAGCCGGTTGAAGGTCACGACGAAGGCGGACATGACCACCACCCCGAGTACGATCTTGTGGAAGTCGCCGGCGTCCGTCGCCTGGGCGATATAGGCGCCAAGCCCGTGCGCGACGAGCCTGGTGTGGCCCCAGGAGGCGACCTCGGAGACGATCGCGGCATTCCAGGAGCCGCCCGAAGCGGTCAGAGCGCCGGTCACGAAATAGGGAAATATTCCTGGAAAGATGACGCGCCGCCACCAGAGGAAGCCGCCGACGCGGAAATTCCTTGCCACCTCCTGCAGATCGCCCGGATAGGCCGCGGCGCCCGCAATGACATTGAACAGGATGTACCATTGCGTGCCCAGGATCATCAGCGGCGTGAGGAAGATGTCCGGGTTGAGATGAAACGTGACGATGACGACGACGAAGGGTGGAAACAGGAGGTTGGCGGGAAAGGCCGCGAGGAATTGCGCGATGGGCTGGACGCGCCGGGCCCAGGCCGGACGCAGGCCGAGCCAGATGCCGACCGGTACCCAGACCAGCGAGGCCAGTGCGATCAGCACGACGACACGCATCAGGGTGATGCCCCCCAGCATCACCGCCTGGCCCAGATCGGACCAATGCAATGTCTGGCTGATGAAGCTGACGGTGTGCCAGCCGGCAAAGGCGACGATGGCGGCGACGATGGTGCTGAAGACGATGTCGCCCGCCATCGTCGATGTGGGACTGCGCTCCGATGTCCGCCGCAGGCTCGGCAGGCGCAGCGGCAGGCCCGTCACGAAGCCCACGAGATGGCCGAATTCCTCGCCGCCGCGGCGCAGCAGGGCCGTGCGACGCAGGATCGCCAGCATCCAGGGATCCTCGGCCGTGGCACCCGCCGTCGTTTCCACACGGAATTTCGCCGACCACGCGACCAACGGGCGGAACAGCAACTGATCATAGGCGAGGATGACGAGCAGCATCGCTCCGATCGCCCAGAACACGGCACCGATGTTGCGCTGCTCGAGGGCCTTGGCGACATAGGCGCCGACACCCGGCAACTGCCACGTCTTGTTGCCCAGGGTGATCGCCTCCGAGGCCACGACGAAGAACCAGCCGCCGGACATCGAAAGCATCGTGTTCCAGACCAGACCCGGCATCGCGAACGGGACCTCGAGCCGCCAGAAACGCTGCCAGCCAGTGAGGCGGAAGCCGCGGCTGACTTCCTCGAGGTCGGCCGGCAGCGTGGTCAGCGCCTGGTAGAAGCTGAACGCCATGTTCCAGGCCTGGCTGGTGAAAATCGCGAAAATCGCGGCCAGTTCGAGGCCCAGAACGTTGCCGGGGAAGAGGCGCAGGAAAAAGGCCACGGTGAACGAGAGGAAGCCAAGGATCGGCACCGATTGCAGGATATCGAGGATCGGGATCAGCACCCGCGCCGCGCGGCGGCTCTTCGCCGCCCACGTGGCATAGGTGAAGGTGAACAGCAGCGAGGCGACGAGGGCTGCGAACATCCGCATCGTGGTGCGCAGGGCGTAGCCGGGCAGGTAGCGTGGATCGAGATGGATGGTCCCGGCGCCGAGCGCCGCGATCGGCATCACCGTGCCGCGCGCCGCGGCCGCGACCGCGGCAAGCACCCCCAGCACCGCGACGAAGGCCGCGAGATCCCAGGTGTTCGGCAGCCGGCGATGGTTCATCGCGGCCGGGGTGAGGGTGCTCGACATCGCGACGTCCGGGAGCCGGGTTGCGGTCCGCGCCCCTTACCGCACCGCCTGTCCGCCTGTCACCTTCGGCTCTGTGTCGCTTTGGTGTCGGGCCCTGTTGCCGGCCCTCGGCCGCATCAGGTGCCGGTGCTGCCGAACCCGCCGGTGCCACGCGCCGTCGTGCCGAGGGTTTCCGCCTCATCCCAGTCCAGGCGGACGACGGGCGCCAGCACCGCCTGGGCGATGCGCATGCCGCGGGTGATGGTGAAGGCCTCGGAGCCCGCGTTGATCACGATGACGCCGATTTCGCCCCGGTAATCCTCGTCGATCGTGCCGGGACTGTTGGCCAGCATGATCCCGTGGCGCAGCGCCAGCCCCGAGCGAGGCCGGACCTGCAGTTCGTAGCCGGCGGGCAGGGCAATGGCGAGGCCGGTGGGGACGAGCGTTCGGGCCCCCGGTGCCAGTGTCACCGGCTCGGCGACCGCGGCGAGCAGATCGAGCCCGGCGGCGGCATGAGTGGCGTAGGAGGGCAGCGGCAGGTCGCGCCCGTGCGCCAGCCGCGTCACGGCGACACGAATGCTCATCGGGCGCGTCCTGCGAAATGATCGGCGACCTGCATGGCGAGGCGGCGCGCGACCTCTTCCTTGGGGAGCCGCGGCCAGGCCAGGACGCCGGACTCCGTCACAAGATGCACCTCGTTGGCCTCGCCGCCCATCACATCGCCGGAGACATCGTTCCCGACGATCCAGTCGCAGCCCTTGCGGACACGCTTGGCGATCGCGTTGGCATCGAGGTTTTCAGTCTCTGCCGCGAAGCCCACGACCAGCAGCGGCCGGCTCGGTCCCGGTGCCGCCAGCGTCGCCAGGATGTCGGGATTGGTGGTGAGCGCGAGGGCCGGCGGCGGTGCTCCGGGCACCTTCTTGATCTTGGCCGCCGTCGTGCCGGTCACGCGCCAGTCGGCGACAGCGGCGGCGCAGATCGCGGCGTCGGCTGGAAGGGAGGCGCTGCAGGCGGCGAGCATCTGCTCCGCCGTCTCGACGTGCCGGACCGCCACCCCCGCCGGATCCGGGATCGCGACCGGGCCGCTCACCAGGGTCACGCGGGCGCCGAGATGGGCCAGCGCGGCGGCGATGGCATGGCCCTGCCGACCGGAGCTGCGGTTGGCGATATAGCGCACCGGGTCGATCGGCTCGTGCGTCGGACCGCTGGTCACCAGAATATGCCGCCCGGCGAGCGGGCGCGGCGCGGTCAAGGCCGCCGCGATCGCTTCGAGGATCGCCTGCGGCTCGGCAAGGCGGCCGGGTCCATGCTCGTTGCAGGCCATCGGTCCCTCGTCCGGACCCACGAAGGCAACCCCACGCCTGGCGAGCAGGGCGACGTTGGTCTGCGTCGCCGCGTGCTGCCACATGCGAACGTTCATCGCCGGTGCGACGAGAACCGGCTTGTCGGTGGCGAGGAGCACCGTCGTTGCCAGGTCGTCGGCGAGGCCCGCGGCCATGCGTGCGAGGAGATTGGCCGTCGCCGGTGCGACGACCAGCAGGTCGGCTGCGCGCGAGAGCTGGATGTGGCCCATCTCGTTCTCGTCGGTGAGTGAGAAGAGATCCGTGTAGACCCGCGATTCCGTCAGGGCCTGGACCGCGAGCGGGGTCACGAAATGCTGCGCCGCAGCTGTCAGCACGGTACTGACGCTCGCCTGCGCCTTGCGCAGCAGCCGGATCAGCTCCAGCACCTTGTAGGCGGCGATGCCGCCGCCGACGATCAGCAGGATGCGTTTGCCAGCGAGGTTCATGGCTCGGGTGTCAAAGCTTCCAGCCGCTGTGGATCGCGACGATGCCGCCGGTGAGGTTCTCGACGCCGATTCGGGCGAAGCCGGCGGTGTGCAGCATCGCGGCCAGCGTCTCCTGGTCGGGGAACATGCGGATGCTTTCTGCGAGATATTCGTAGCTTTCGGCGTCGTGCGCGACGCGGGCACCGATCCAGGGCAGGGCACGGAACGACCAGGCGTCGTAAAGCGGGCGCAGGGCGGCGATGCGCAGGCGGGAGAATTCCAGGCAGAAGAAGCGTCCGCCGCGGCGCAGCACCCGATGGGCCTCGTTCAGCACCGCCTGCTTGTCGGTGCAGTTGCGCAGGCCGAAGGCCATCGTCACGATGTCCCGCGACGCATCGGGGAGGGGCAGGTGCTCGGCATCCGCGACCAGATACGCGATGTCGCGCACGAGGCCGCGATCGAGGGCGCGGTGGCGCGCGACCTCGAGCATGGCCGGGTTGATGTCGGACAGGATGGCCGGTCCGCCGCCCGCCTCACGCCAGAGAAAGGTGATGTCGCCGGTGCCGCCCGCGAGATCGAGCAGGGTCCGTCGCGGCGACGGCGCCAGGCGGGTCAACAGCCGACGCTTCCAGGCGCGGTGGATGCCGAGCGACATGAGGTCGTTCATGATGTCGTAGCGCGGCGCGACGCTCTCGAAGACGGCGCGGACCATCGAGGCCTTATCGGTCAGCGGGACTCGCCGGTAGCCGAAATCGGTCTCGGCCGATGCGCTGCCCGAAGGCTCGGACGGCTCGCTGTCGGAAGGTGTGGGGTTGTCCTGCATGGCCCCTCTCTATACGAGGCTCGGCGCCATGCCGGAACTCCCCGAGGTCGAGACGGTCATGCGAGGGCTCGCGCTTCGGCTCGAGGGGCGGCGCATTGTGCAGGCGGACCTCGCACGGACCGATTTGCGCTGGCCCGTGCCCACGGAGCTCGCCGACACCCTGCGGGGCGCGCGCGTGGAGGGTTTCCGGCGACGCGCGAAATACATTCTGATGCGGCTGGCAGGCGGGCGCTCGGTGCTCGTTCATCTCGGCATGTCGGGGCGCATGCGTATCAGTCGCGACGCGTCGGCTGCAGCGCACGAGCATCTGGTACTATGGACTGACGACGGCTGGCGCGTCGGCTTCGTCGATCCCCGCCGGTTCGGGATGCTCGATCTTGTGGCGACGGAAGCCGAAGATGCGCACCGGCTGCTTGCCGGCCTCGGTCCCGAGCCGCTGAGCAATGAGTTCTCGGAGCTCGGGCTGTCGTCGGCGCTGGCCGGCCGGCGCACACCGATCAAGGCGGCCCTGCTCGACCAGCGGGTCGTTGCGGGGCTTGGCAACATCTATGTGAGCGAGGCCCTGTTTCGGGCCCGCATTTCGCCGCGGCGCAGTGCTGCGACGGTTGCCGGAGCGCGGGCGGCGCGGCTGG
Organism: Rhodospirillales bacterium; assembly: GCA_028869995.1. Lineage (GTDB taxonomy): Bacteria > Pseudomonadota > Alphaproteobacteria > Acetobacterales > Acetobacteraceae > JAJXXT01. The sequence continues at coordinate 109,121 of JAGWQN010000093.1, read as the reverse complement.
TTCCGGCGATCCGCGAGACGCTCGCGGAAGCGATCGCCGCAGGCGGGTCGAGCCTGCGGGACTATCGCCAGCCCGACGGCGAGCTCGGCTATTTCAGCCACGCCTGGCGGGTTTATGGGCGCGAGGGCCAGCCCTGTCCGGAATGTCCGGACCGGCAGACCGCGCAGACCGTCTGCGGCGGCGTGCGGCGTATCGTGCAGGGCGGCCGTAGCACGTTCCATTGTCCGCGGCTGCAGCGCTAGCTAGAAGCGAGGTCGAGTGAGGAGCCGGGGCTTGCTGCAGCCCGGGCAGCGAAACAAGGAGTACGACATGTCCGACACCCCGGCGATGATCCTGGTCGAGACCCACAAGGCGGAGGATGGGCGGGGCGTTGGGCTGATCCGTCTCAACCGCCCGGCGGCCCTCAACGCGCTGTGCGACCAGTTGATGGTTGAGCTGGGCGCGCAGCTGCTGGCATTCGATGCCGACGATGCGATCGGGGCGATCGTCATCACCGGCTCCGAGAAGGCTTTTGCGGCCGGCGCGGACATCAAGGAGATGGCGCCGCGCACGTTCCCGCGGACGTTTCAGGATGACTTCATCGGCCAGCGCTGGGAGACGGTGACGCGGATCAGGAAGCCGGTGATTGCCGCGGTCGGCGGCTTCGCACTGGGTGGCGGCTGTGAGCTCGCCATGATGTGCGACATGATCATCGCCGCCGATACGGCCAAGTTCGGCCAGCCCGAAATCAAGCTTGGCGTGATCCCGGGGGCCGGAGGCACGCAGCGGCTGACGCGGGCGGTGGGCAAGGCCAAGGCGATGGACCTGGTGCTGACGGGGCGGATGATGGACGCGGCGGAGGCGGAGCGTTCCGGCCTGGTCGCGCGCATCGTGCCGGCGCCGGATCTCGTCGCGGAGGCCCTGAAGACGGCCGCCGCGATCGCCGCGATGTCGCCCGTCGCGACGCAGATGGCCAAATACGCCGTGAACCGTGCCTTCGAGACCACGCTGGGCGAGGGCGTTCTTGCGGAGCGCCAGCTGTTCCTCTCCCTTTTCGGCACTGCCGACCAGCGCGAGGGGATGGCGGCGTTCGCCGAGAAGCGCAAGGCAGCATTCTCCCGCCGGTAGATCTGATCCGGCGGCGTTCCTTGACGCGGGCGGAGGCGGTCACTAGAACGCGCGCTTCCGTCCGCACCTCAGGCGGGCGTCGTCCCTAACCTTGTCATTACCCGAGAGCTGCACTCCGCCATGGCCAACACCGCCTCCGCGCGCAAGCGCATCCGTCAGACCGAACGCCGCACGGTGCGCAACAAGGCGCGGATGTCGCGGATGCGCACGTTCATCAAGGCCGTGGAGACGGCGATCGCCAGCGGCGAGCACGACGCGGCGGCGGCGGCGCTGAAGCAGGCTCAACCGGAGATGCAGCGGGCTGCCGGCAAGGGGATCGTGCATCGTAACCGGGTTGCGCGGAAGCTGTCGCGCCTGTCGTCGCGGGTTAAGGCGCTCGGCTCGAAGTAAGCGAAGAAACCCCAGATTTTACCTGGGGTTCAAGTATATTTCAAATAGATACAAAGAACACTTATCTTCTCGACTTACAGATATAAGTCAAAACCGCGACATCATTTGAGGGTCGCGGGTGCGGGTCCGAAAAGCACCGCGAAAACCGTTTTTACGATTGCAAGCGCCCTGGTTGCGCCGTAGTCATGTTGCCGTGATCGTCGCTGCCCAAGGTGGGGCGATCCGTGGGTTGAGGTGCGCAGCGGGCGCGGTCGAGGCGGGGGGTCATGGCGAACCGGGGGGACGATGCAGCGCGACTCTCGCCCAAGGCGCTGGCCGGCGCGCTCGATGCGCTGGCGCCCGGACGGATGAGCCGCCCCAGCGCGGCCGGCCCCACCCCGTCAGCATCGCCGTCTCTTGCACAGCTTGCGGCGCAGTGGGCCGGGGTCAGGGGGCGCCTGCAGCAGGAAGTCGGCGACGTCGAATACCGGACCTGGCTGCGACAGATGACGCTCGTGGGCCTGGATGGCGACGAGGTCTCGATCCGTGTCCCGACGCGGTTCCTGCGGGACTGGGTACGAGAGCATTACGGTGACCTGCTGGCTCGGCTCTGGCAGAAGGAAAACCCGACCGTCCGGCGTATCGCTCTGCGGTGGGGCGGAAGACAGGCCGGGCTGGCTGAGTCCATCGTTCCCACGGAAAGCGCATCTCCGGAGAGCGGGAGCGCGAATGCGGACAACGGAGCGGGTGACCTCCCGGCCGCGCAGGGCGGCGCGGCTGGCTCGGTGCCGGCCACCGTCTCCGCCGCTGACGAACGAGCGGCGGATGGCGGCATTCTCGATCCGCGTTTCACCTTCGAGAGCTTTGTCGTCGGCAAGCCGAACGAGTTTGCGCATGCCTGCGCCCGCCAGGTGGCGGCCTGCCCGGCCACCAAGGCGTTCAATCCCCTGTTCCTCTATGGCGGCGTCGGCCTGGGGAAGACGCATCTGATGCACGCGATCGCGTGGGAGTTGCGTGGTGGCGAAGGCTCTGCCCACGCAGCGGCCGCGGTGGGGCGCCCCATCGAGATCGCGTATATGTCGGCCGAACGGTTCATGAACCGGTTCATCTCGGCGATCCGCTCGCAGCGCATGATCGAGTTCAAGGAGCAGCTGCGCCGCGTCGACGTGCTGATGGTCGACGATCTTCAGTTTCTCATGGGCAAGGACGCGACGCAGGAAGAATTCTTCCACACGTTCAACGCCCTGGTGGATGCCGGCAAGCAAATCGTCGTCTCCGCGGACAAGTCGCCGTCCGATCTCTCCGGCTTCGAGGAGCGGGTCCGGACGCGGCTGGGGAGCGGCATCGTCGCCAACCTGCATGCGACGACACTGGAGCTGCGAATCTCGATCCTGGGCGCCAAGGCGGCGCGCGCGGGGGTGGACGTGCCGCCCCGGGTGATCGAGTACCTGGCGCAGAAGATCACTTCCAATATCCGCGAGCTGGAGGGCGCGCTTAACCGGCTGGTGGCGCACGCCAACCTGTTTGGCCGGCCGATCACACTCGATGTCACGCAGGAACTGCTGCACGACATTCTGCGCGCGCATGAGCGGCGGGTGTCGATCGAGGAAATCCAGCGCAAGGTGGCGGAGCATTACCGGATCCGCTTCAACGAGATGACCTCGCAGCGCCGGGCGCGCAACATCGCACGGCCGCGGCAGGTGGCGATGTATCTCGCCAAGCAGCTCACCAGCCGTTCGCTGCCCGATATCGGCAAGAGGTTTGGCGATCGCGACCATACGACGGTGATGCATGCCGTGGGCCGGGTTGCGGCGCTGATGGAGACCGATGCCGCCTTCGCCGAGGATGTCGAGCTGCTGCGCCGCATGCTCGAATCCTGACAGCACCCTGGCTATCGCCACCTTTCCCGGATTGCTAAGCTTGCAGACCGATTCGCGGGCCGATTCGCTGCGGTTGGGGCAGGATCGAGAGGGTGCGGTTGCGCCCCTGGCCAAGGAGGATGAGGCAGGATGAAGCTCAAGGCGGACCGTGCGACGCTGCTCAAGGCGCTCGCTCATGTGCAGAGCGTCGTCGAGAGGCGCAACACGATCCCGATCCTCGCCAATGTCATGCTCGCGGTGCGCGACGGGCGGCTGACGCTGACCGCAACCGACATGGAGATCGCCATCGTCGAGGAGGTCGCGGCCACCACCTCGCGCAACGGCGCCTGCACGGCGCCTGCCGCGACACTCTATGAGATCGTGCGCAAGCTGCCTGAGGGGGTCGAGGTCGAACTGGACCACGCCGGTGGCGATGCGCCCCTGGCGCTGCGCGCCGGGCGTTATTCGACGAGCCTGGTCGCCCTGCCGATCGACGATTTCCCGGCGATGACGGCGGGGGCGCTGCCGCATAAATTCGCGCTCAAGGCAGACACGCTGCGCGGCCTGATCGACCGCACCCGCTTTGCCATCAGCGGCGAGGAGACCCGCTATTACCTCAACGGCATCTACCTGCACGCGACGGAGTCCGCGGGCGAGCGGGTGCTGCGGGCGGTCGCGACCGACGGCCACCGGCTCGCTCGTGTCGAGGAGAAGCTGCCTGAAGGGGCTGGCGGCATGCCCGGCGTGATCGTTCCGCGCAAGACGGTGACGGAGCTGCGCAAGTTGCTCGACGAGGTGAGCGGCGCGGTCGAGATCGCCCTGTCGGACACGCGCATCCAGTTCAAGGCCGACGCGATCACGCTCACCAGCAAGCTGATCGACGGCTCCTTCCCCGAGTACGAGCGCGTGATCCCGCAGGGTAACGACAAGGTGCTGCGGGTCGGCAAGAAGGACTTCGCCGAGGCGGTCGCGCGCGTTTCCGCGATCTCCTCGGAACGCTCGCGCCCCGTGAAGCTGAGCGTGTCGCGCGATCTGCTGGTTCTCTCGGCCTCCTCGCCGGACCAGGGAACGGCAACGGAGGAACTGGAAAGCGACCAGGTGACGTACGGCGCGACGCCGATCGAGATCGGGTTCCAGGCACGCTACCTCAATGACATCACCGACCAGATCGGCGAGCAGGTGGAGTTCCGCTTCTCCGACGGCACGGCGCCCACCGTGGTGCAGGACGCGGCCGACGACCGCGCGCTCTACGTGCTGATGCCGATGCGCGTCTGATCTCCGAGCGGGCGGCCGTCATGGCTGACGCGGCGCGATGACGGCGCTGCGGCTCGAGCGCCTGACGCTTTCGCGGTTCCGCAACTACGAGGCGCTGGACTGGCTCCCGGGCGCGCGCCTGGTTGTGATCGCCGGTGCCAACGGCAGCGGCAAGACCAACTTGCTGGAAGCCGTTTCGTTGCTTGCGACCGGCCGTGGCCTGCGTGGTGCTGCAACCGCGATGCTGGCGCGCCATGGGCGCGGCCCCTGGGCGGTTGCGGCGCGGCTGGCGGTTGACGGTGCCAACTTCGAGGTGGCGACCGGAGCCGATCCGGAGCCGCCGCATGAGCGCCGGGTCTTCCGCCTCGATGGTGTGGCACCGCGCAACCAGGCGGAGATTGCGGGCCGGGTGGCCGCGGTCTGGATCACGCCGCAGATGGAGCGCCTGTTCGGGGAGGCCGCCAGTGGTCGGCGCCGGTTTCTGGACCGGCTCGCGGCCGCCGTGGAGCCTGCCCACGCGCGCGCGCTGGCTGCGTGGGAGACGGCTGCGGCTAGCCGGCGGCGGGTGCTTGCCGAAGCCGGGGACCTGGCCTGGCTCGCAGGCTTCGAGGAAGCAATGGCGCGCCACGCGGTCGCTGTCACTGCCGGGCGCATGGCGCTGGTGCGCGACCTCGGGGCGGCGCTTGCCGGCGGCGCCGCGGCACCGTTTCCCGCGGTTCACCTCGTTTTGGAATGCGCGATCGCAACGAGGCTGCGCAGCGAGCCGGCACTCAGCGTCGAGGAGTGGCTGCGCGGCGCGCTGGCGGATGGGCGCAAGCTCGATCACGCAACGGGTAGCGCCGCGGTTGGCGCGCACCGCGCCGATTTCCGGATCGAGGACGCGGCGAGCGGGCTCGATGCGGCCATGGCGAGCACGGGCGAACAGAAGGCGATGTTGATGGGCATCGTGCTTGGGCATGCGGCGGTCGTGACGCGCGCACGCGGGTTCTCTCCCCTGCTGCTGCTTGACGAGCCTCTGGTCCATCTCGATGACGGGCGCCGTGCTGCCCTGTTCGCCACCCTCGGCAGGTTGGATGCGCAGGTCCTGATGACGGGGACGCAGGCGAACGAATTTCGGCCTCTGGCCGGGCTCGCGGCGCTGTTTTCCTGCCAGGCCGGCGGGCTTGCCGAGCAGGCTCTGCCGACCAGCGGGCAGCCGGCGTGAAATTTGGATTTCCTTTGCATTTGCGCTAAAAGTTTTGTCCCCCCCACCGTCACAGGAGCGAGCGCACGGGCATGTCGGAAAAGTCCGCGCGAGAGGTTTCGACCGAAGCCATGACCGGAGCCGAGGATGCGTATGACGCGGCCTCGATATCGGTGCTGCGTGGGCTCGACGCCGTGCGCAAGCGACCCGGCATGTATATCGGCGACACCGATGACGGATCGGGACTGCACCACATGGTCTTCGAGATCGTCGACAACGCCGTCGATGAGGCGCAGGCAGGTTTCGCGACCAGCGTCGAGCTGGTCCTCAATGCCGACGGCTCGGTCACGGTGCGCGACAACGGCCGTGGCATTCCCGTCGATATCCACCCTGAGGAAGGCGTCTCGGCGGCGGAGGTCGTGCTGACGCGGCTGCACGCGGGCGGCAAGTTCAACCAGAATTCCTACAAGGTCTCGGGCGGACTGCACGGCGTCGGCGCCGCCGTGGTGAATGCGCTGTCGGAATGGATGGAAGTGCGGGTCTGGCGGGCTGGACGCACCTGGTTCATTCGTTTCGAGCACGGCGATGCGGTCGCGCCCCTGGCCGACATGGGTGCGGCCGACCGGCCGAACGGAACGGAAGTGACGTTCAAACCCTCCGCTGCCACGTTCAGCCGCACCGAGTTCGATTTTTCGGTTCTGGAGCGGCGCCTGCGGGAACTCGGGTTTCTCAATTCCGGCCTTGAGATCGTGCTGCGCGACGAACGCCACGCTCCGGTCGAGACCCGGCGCTTCATGTTCGAGGGCGGGCTCGTTGCCTTCGTCGACTATCTCGACCGTGGCAAGCAGGCCCTGTTCGCACCGCCGATCAGCCTTATTGCGCCCGAGTCCGAGGGCATTCGCGTCGAGATGGCGCTCTCGTGGAACGACAGTTTCCACGAGACGATGTTGTGCTTCACCAACAACATTCCACAGCGCGACGGTGGCACGCACCTCGCGGGCTTCCGCCAGGCGCTGACCCGTGTGGTAACGAAATACGCCGAGGGGATGGGCAAGAAGGAACAACTCGCCCTGTCCGGCGAGGACATGCGCGAGGGCATGACGGCAGTGCTCTCGGTGAAAGTTCCCGATCCGAAATTTTCCTCGCAGACCAAAGACAAGCTGGTCAGTTCCGAGGTGCAGCCGGCGGTGCAAGCCGCCGTCGCGGACACGATCGGGCTCTGGTTCGAGACTCATCCGCGCGAGGCGCGGACGCTGATCCAGAAAGTGATGGATGCCGCCGCAGCGCGCGAAGCCGCACGCAAGGCGCGGGAGTTGACGCGGCGCAAGGGTGTGCTCGACATCTCGACGCTGCCCGGCAAGCTTGCGGACTGCCAGGAACGCGATCCGGCCAAGAGCGAGCTGTTCATTGTCGAGGGCGACAGTGCCGGCGGCTCCGCCAAGCAGGGACGCGACCGCAAGTTCCAGGCGATCCTGCCGCTCAAGGGCAAGATCCTGAACGTCGAACGCGCCCGTTTCGACCGCATGCTGGCCAGCTCCGAGATCGGCACGCTGATCACCGCGATCGGCACCGGCATTGGGCGAGCGGAGCCGGAGCAGGGCGGCTTCGACCTCGCCAAGCTGCGCTATCACCGTATCGTCATCATGACGGACGCCGATGTGGATGGCTCGCACATCCGCACGCTGCTGCTGACCTTCTTCTTCCGTCAGATGCCGGAGCTGATCGCGGCCGGGCACCTCTACATCGCCCAGCCGCCCCTCTACCGCACCAAGCGGGGCGGGGAAGAGAAATACCTCAAGGACGATGCGGCGCTGGAAGCCTATCTGCTTGAGAAAGCGCTTGCCGACGCGACGCTGACCTACGCCGATGGCAGCATCTGCGAGGGCGAGACGCTGCGTGCGGCGGCGGTTTGGCTGCATGAGGCGGCCGAGCGCGTGAAGCGCCTCGCCGGCTCGGCGCCTGTCGCGTTGGTCGAGCAGGCGGCCATTGCCGATGTGCTGGCGCCAGGGCGCGAGGCGGCGGCCGGGGATTTTGCCCAACGCCTCGACGCCGTATCGCTGCCGACGGAACGCGGCTGGAAGGTCGTCGTGGATGCCGAGGGTCTGTCCTTCGCTCGCACGGTCCGTGGGGTCGCTGAAAAGTACCGGCTCGACGCGGCCAGTCTGCGCAGCAGCGAGGCTCGCTGGCTCGCCGAGCAGGCGGGCGCGCTGGCGGCGCGGTTTGCCACGCCGGCGCGGCTGCGTTTCGGCCAGAACGAGATTCATGTCGCGGGGCCGGCCACGGCCTATGAACGGATTCTGGGCCAGGGGCGGCGCGGCCTGACCATCCAGCGGTTCAAGGGCCTCGGCGAGATGAACCCCGAGCAGCTCTGGACGACGACGCTCGATCCCGCGGTGCGTACCCAGCTGCAGGTGCGCGTCGGCGATGCCGAGGATGCAGCGCAGGTGTTCGCGACGCTGATGGGCGACGTGGTCGAACCGCGGCGCGACTTCATCGTCGGCAACGCGCTCAAGGTTGCCAATCTGGACGTCTGACCGTCCCGTCGACCCGTCCTCGCGCGGCCGGCGCGGGCTTCAGGCCAGGGGCAGGCGGATGGTGAACCTGGCGCCAACGATCCGGCCTTGTGCGTCACGAAGGTTCTCGGCCGCAATCGTGCCGTGCAGCGCCTCGATGATCTGCCGGCTGATCGACAGGCCAAGGCCCGAATGCTGACCGAAGCGCTCGCCCTGGGGGCGCTCGGAATAGAACCGGCTGAAGATCTGCTCGAGCTTGCCTTCGGGAATACCTGGTCCATGGTCCTCTACCGTGATCTCGGCACTGCGCCCCACGCTTTGCGCATGCAGGCGGATGCGCCCGTCGGGAGGCGAGAAGCTCTGCGCGTTGCCGATCAGGTTGCGCAGCACCTGTACCAGGCGATCCTCGATCGCGCGGACCGCCACCGACTCGTTCGCGCGAGCAAGCTCGAGGCGCGGTGCACCGGGCCGGCGCGTCGCCTCGTCCAGTTCCACCAGGGTTTCGAGAATGGGGCGCACGGGTACGGCCACAGCCGACGCGCGCGAGATCTCCGCATCGATCCGCGAGGCGTCGCTGATGTCGGAGATCAACCGGTCGAGGCGGCGGACATCCTCGGCGATGATACTGAGAAGGCGGCGCTGCTGCTCGGGGTCCTCGATGCGCGTCAGCGTCTCGATGGCGCTGCGGATCGAGGAGAGCGGATTTTTAATCTCGTGCGCCACATCGGCCGCGAAACGTTCGGTCGCGTCCATGCGCGTCCACAGGGCGCGCGCGGAATCGGAGAGCGCGTGGGCCAACTCGCCGACCTCGTCGCTTCGGGCCAGCAGCCCCGAAGGCACGGTGCCGGTGCGCCCGCTGCCTTCGCGCATGGCGTCGGCCGCTTGTGCGAGCCGCAGGATGGGGCGCGCTATGGTCTGAGACAGGTACCACGACAGGAGCAGGCTGAACACCAGCGCGGTACTGAACAGGCCGAGGATCGACAGGCGCACGGCCAGCAGCGAGTTGTCGATTTCACGCGCCTCGCGCGTGAGCAACACAATTCCAACGGTGCGTGTGCCGCGCTCCACCGGCTCGGCGACGGTGATGAGCAACCGGTTGTCCTGGGTGCGGCGGATATAGGGCGGCATTTCCCGCGAGGAATCGGAGCCCGAGAGGCGGATCTCCTCCTTGACGTTCGGCTGCCAGTCGGGCCCGCCGGTGCCGGGGCCGCTTTGCAGCGACGGCGCGCCGCCCCCATGCGGCATGATCGACAGGGCCCAGTCGTAAAGCCGGCCGATGGCGCCGAGCAGCTGGCTGCGATGGACCGGCGGCGGCAGAGGCTGCGCCTCGACGGCGCCGCCCGTGCTGTCGCGCAACGTGGAGTTGGCGATGACCGTGCCATCCGGTGCATAGACCTTGGCCTGCGCGCTCGGGGTCGGTGCGGTGAGGCGGCGCAGCAAGGGCTGCGCCAGCTGCGCATCCAGATGCGGCTGGCCCTTGGCGTCGAGCAAGACCGCGCTTTGGCCCAGGGCTGCAGCGTAGATCCGCGCTTCCTCGCGCAGCGTGCCCACCTCGGCGACCAGCAGGCCATTCTGGTACTGGTCGAGGTAGAGCAGAGCCGCGAGCAGAAGTCCGAGCGGGAGGGCGTTGACGAGGAGGATGCGGCGCAGCAGCGGCGAGGTCAGGCGCCGGCGTGGCTGACGTTGCCGCGCCGGAGGCTCGCCTGTCACGAGGACGCCGCTGTCGGGCATCAGGCGCCGCCCTCACGCGGCTGAGCAAAGGCGGACATCGCCGGCGCCTAGGCCTCCTTGTAGCGGTAGCCGATGCCGTAGAGCGTCTCGATCGCGTTGAAGTTGTCGTCGCTGGCGCGGAATTTCTTGCGCACGCGCTTGATATGGCTGTCGATGGTGCGGTCGTCGACATAGATGTTCTCGCCATAGGCGGCGTCGATCAGCTGGTCGCGTGACTTGACGAGCCCGGGTCGCGTGGCCAACGCCTTCACGAGCAGGAACTCCGTGACCGTGAGTTGAATATCGACGCCTTTCCACGTGCATTTGTGCTTGTTTTCGTCCAGCACCAGGTCGCCCCGCGTGAGCACGCCGGCCGGCAAGGCGCCGGAACCTTCGGCGCGGCTGGCCTCGTTGCGGCGCAGCAGAGCGCGGATGCGTTCGATCAGCAGGCGCTGGGAGAAGGGCTTGGTGATGAAGTCATCCGCCCCGAGCCGCAACCCCATCAGCTCGTCCACCTCCTCGTCCTTGCTGGTCAGGAAGATGATCGGCAGCGAGGAGGTCTTGCGCAGCTTCTGCAGCAATTCCATGCCGTCCATGCGCGGCATCTTGATGTCGAGCACAGCGAGGTCCACCGGGCGCGCGGTGATGCCCTGTAACGCGCTCTCGCCATCGGTGTAGGTGCGAACCTGGAATCCTTCCTGCTCCAACGTCATCTGGACCGAGGTGAGGATGTTGCGATCGTCGTCGACGAGCGCGATGGTCTGCTTCATCAGCGGGCTCCTTCGTCCGGCGTATCGGACGCCAACAATATGGCGCAACAGGGATAGAAAGAGAACGGAATATGGCAAATGCCGATACCGTGCGCGCAGCGCGGGCATTGCTGCGGGGAGCGCGGCAGGGCGTGCTTGCGACCGTGAGCGACGGCCAGCCCCATGCCGCGCTGGTGACCCCGGCCACCGCACCCGATCTGTCGCCGCTCCTGTTTCTGTCCGGGCTTTCCGCGCACACCCGCCACCTGCGAACCGCGCCGCGCTGTGCTCTGCTGGTGGTGGGCGAAGCGAGCGAGGTCAACCCGCAGACAGCACCGCGGCTGACGGTGCATGCCGAGGCGCGCCCGGAACCGAACCCGATGCTGCGGACGCGGTGGCTCGCTGTGCATCCCTATGCCGGGCTTTATGCCGGCCTCGCCGATTTCGGTTTGTGGCGGCTCGTGGTGACAGGGGCGCACTGGGTTGGCGGTTTCGCGCTCGCGGCGCGCCTCTCACCAGGCGACCTGTTGCCCGATGCTGGTGGCGTGGCCGCCGTGCAGGCCGCGGCCGAGGACATCATCGCGCATTGCAACACGGACCATGCACCGGCCATGGCGGCGATCGCGGGCATGACGGGCGCGCGCATGGTCGCGGTCGATGTCGATGGCTGCGACCTCGCGGCGGGAGAGCGCGTCGTGCGCGTCAGCTGGAGGCAGCCGGTCGCGGATGCCCACGGTGTGCGAGCGGAACTCGTTCACCTCGCGCGCACTACCAGAGAGAGTTCTTCAGCGTCGCGATGAACGCCGCGTGCGCCGCCAGCGCCTCTGCGTCCGGCTCGATGAGGCGCGGCGTGCGTGGCTTGTGCCCTGCATAGTCGAGTGCCGCGCGGGCGATCGACGCGGCGGCGAGGTCGAGCGCACGCTGGCGCCCGCCGGTCAGTTCGACGTAGACCTCGGCCAGCAGGCGGCAATCCAGCAACGCGTTGTGCGTCGTGCGCTCCGAAAGGTCGATCCCGAAGCGGCGGCACAAGGCATCGAGGCTGTTCGGAAGGCCGGGAAAGCGCTCGCGCGCGATGGCCAGCGTGTCCACCATGCGCCCGCGATCGAGCGCCGGGCGGCCGATGCGGGTGAACTCGGCGTCGAGAAAGCTGAAGTCGAAGCTCGCATTGTGCGCGATGAGCGCACCATCACCGAGGAACTCAAGCAGATCATCGGCGATTTCCTCGAACCGTGGCGCGTCGCGCAGCCGCTCGACGGTGATGCCGTGCACGCGCACCGCATCCTCCGGCACGTCGCGCTCGGGGTTGATCAGGCGGTGAAAGCTCCGGCCGGTCGGAAGATCGCCATCGAGTTCGATGGCGGCGACCTCGACCAGCCGGTCGCCGGCCAGCGGGTCCAGGCCGGTCGTTTCCGTATCGAACAGGACCGCGCGGTTCATGGCTTCTCCTTGCGCCAATGCTGCACCAGGCGGCGCAGATGGCGTTGGCTGTGGTGGCGCGAGAGGCCGGTGCGGATGACGTGGTCAGCACGGCGCCGCTTCTCGGCATCCGGCATCTGCCGGGCGAGGATGGCGTCGATCTCGGCATCGCTTCGGCCGCGGGCGCGCACCCGCTGGCGTTGCACCGATGGCGGGGCCGAGACCACGATGACGATATCGGCGCGATCTTCGCCACCGGTCTCGAACAGCAAGGGGATATCGAGCACCACGAGACGGTGGCCGTGCGCGCGTGCCCGCGCGATGAACCGCCGCTCGGCCGCGCGCACCAAGGGATGGAGGATGGACTCGAGGCGGCGCAACGCGGCGGGATGACCGAATACGGCGGCGCGCAGGGCGGCGCGATCGAGGCGGCCGCCGCGGACCGTGCCGGGGAAGGCCCGGCCGATCGCCGGCAACGCGGCGCCGCCGGGTGCCTGCAGCCGGTGCACCGCGGCATCGGCGTCGAACACGGGCAGGCCCAGCCGGCGCAACATCGCCGCAGCCGCCGACTTGCCCATGCCGATGCCGCCGGTAAGCCCGATGACGCGCATGGCGCTTTCTGACGGCACGGGGTTGCCGACGCAACGGGGGCGGCGTCTGATGGGCGCATGACCGACCCCGCTGCCGGCTCCCGCGTTGCGATACCGCTTGTCGCCGTGATCGGCCCGGTGTTGGGTCTGGCGCCGCACTGGCGCCAGGCGAGCGGCGCAGGGGCCGCATCCACAACAGGAAACGCATGACCGCACCGAAACAGATCCTCTTCGCCAACGCCCGCATCGTCGACGCCACGCGTGCCGCCCCGCTCGAGGGCCACGTCCTGGTCGAGGACGGAACGATCCGTGATCTCGCGGCCCGCCCGGTCGCGGCAGCGGATCGCCTCGTCGTCGATCTCAAGGGTCACACCCTGATGCCCGGGCTGATCGATTGTCACGTGCATGTCGTCGCCTCGATGATGAATCTCGGCCAGAACGCGCAGCTGCCGGAGGCGACGGCGGTGCTGCGCTCGCTGCCGATCATGAGGGGGATGCTGCATCGCGGCTTCACCACGGTACGCGATGTTGGCGGCGCGCCGGCGGCGCTCGCGGAGGCCGTGGCGGCGGGTCTTGCGGAGGGTCCGCGGCTGGTCGTCTGCGGCAAGGCCCTGTCCAAGACCGGCGGGCATGTCGATCTCAGGCCGCGCCAGGACTGGCACGACCCGCATCGCTGGCGGCGCAATTTCGGTGCGCTGGGGCGCGTCGCCGATGGCGTCGACGAGGTTCGACGCGCCTGTCGCGAGGAGCTGCGCGAGGGCGCCATGTTCATCAAGATCATGGCGAATGGCGGTGTGGCGAGCCCGACCGACCCGATCGCCTGGCAAGGTTATTCCCAAGACGAAATGTCGGCGGCGGTGCAGGAGGCGGCTGACGCGGGCACCTATGTGTCCGCGCATCTTTACACCTCTCCGGCGATCGCCCGCGCGATCGCGGCCGGCGTGCACAGCCTCGAACACTGCAACCGCATCGACGCGCCGACAGCGGGTCTTGCAGCAAAGTCCGGGTGTGTCGCCGTGCCGACGCTTGTGACGTATGAGGCGCTGGCGACGGACGGGGTGCGGCTAGGTCTGCCGCCGGCCTCGATCGCCAAGATCGAGGACGTCCGCGGAGCGGGGTTCGCGAGCCTGTCGATCCTGCGCGACGCCGGGGTGCGGATGGCGTTCGGTACCGACCTGCTCGGCGAGACGCATGTCCGTCAGAGCGAGGAGTTCGCCATCCGTGCGCGCGTCCTGCCAGCAGCCGAAATCCTGGCCGCCGCCACAACCGAGGCGGCGAAGCTCGTTGGCATGGAGGGTAGGCTGGGCGTGGTGGCGGAAGGTGCGATCGCGGACCTGCTGGTGACGACATGCAACCCCTTGGAGGACGTGACGCCGCTGGCCCAACCGGAGCGCCATATCCCCGGCATCGTGCAGGGCGGGCGGATCGTGCGCATGGCCCTCTAGAGGCAGCCGTTCCGCAGGCGGGCGGAATGGCTCTCCGAGCAATTGACATCTGCTCGGAGTTGCGGGCATTTTATGGTTGCAATCGCATCTTGGCTCGGCTTGCTGCGCGACCCGGCACTTCGTCCGGTGCCTTCAAGGGACCAGAGGCACGGTTGTTTCCAGCCCCGCGCTGTTGCGGTGCGAAACTGACGGAGTGACGGATATGGCGACCGGGACGGTTAAGTGGTTCAACACCACCAAGGGTTACGGCTTCATCATGCCGCAGGATGGTGGCAAGGACGTGTTCGTCCACATCACGGCGGTCCAGGCGGCCGGCCTGCGTGGCCTGAACGAGGGGCAGAAGGTGTCCTATGACACCGCCATGGAGCGCGGCAAGGCGGCTGCGACCAACCTCAAGCTGCTCTGATCGCAGCGAATAGCCGACGCTGACAAACGCCGCCGGACCAGTCCGGCGGCGTTTTTGTTGTTGCCCGATCCGCGGCAAGGCAACCCGCTGCCGTCATGCCTCGCTTTCGTGCAGCAGCGGCAACAGCGTCTTGAGGTCGCGTTCCGCGGCACAGGCCAGGTGGCTGCCTGGAAAACCATCGCCGTCGAGCGGCAAAAGAACCAGGCCGAGTTCGCCGTATTCCGGCGCCAGTTCACGGCCGGCATGCAGCACGGCGAGGTCGCGGCCTTCCTCGACGGCGAGGTCACGCAGCCGCCGCAGCGCGGCCGCGCGGTCGTCGGCGGCGCCGCTCGGGTCGCCGAGGCCAACCAGCACCCGCCCGCGGCGGCGGAACGCGATGGCGGCGCGCCGCCCCTCGCTCCAGACGATGCCGTCCGCACCCGCCGGCGCGTGACCGCCGAGCGCCGCGAAGCGGTCCGCCGTGGTGCTGTTCCACGCATCGTGCGGGATGCGGGCGGGGCGCACCAGGCGCCAGAGGGCAATCAAGGCGATGATCGTCGCGAGCGCCACCGAGGCGCGCACGCCATGCGGGATGTCGTCGGAGGCGACGATGCCCCAGAAGCTGCCATTGCCAGGCCCGATTCCGGCATGCGCCAGGGCACGGACCCGTTGCGCGACGGAGGCGAGCACGCCGATACCCACCGCGAGCGCGGCCAGCGACAGCGCGGTCGGCGCGTCGATGGGGCCTGCGAGCAAACGGGACCGACGGTTGAACAGTGGCGCGAAGGGCGCGACGACGCCTGCCGTCGCGCCGAGCCAGACCACGATCCAGGTGGGTTGACCTTGCGCCCAGGTCAGGGCGGTCGCCGCGAGCAGAACCAAGATGGCCGCGTGCCAGGCAAGGCGGACGCGATGGTTGAGAGCCAGGGCGATCACGAGCAGCGCTGCCCCCAGCAGGCTGGGGGCGAACTGGCTGGCGCCAAACAGCAGGGAGGCGATGTCGAAGCCAGGCCTGACGATGGCAGCGCTGTGTTCCAGCGCACCGAGCGAGAGGAGCAGGCCGGAGGCCAGAGCAACCAGCCCGGCGATCAGACCCACCGCCATGTCGGGTTGCATCCAGCCGCCCCCGACCGTGCTGGCGGGGCGCCCGGCAAGGGCGCGGCTGCGAACCAGGGCCTCGTGGCCGGCGAACATCGCGCCAGCCAGGAAGAGCGGCACCACGTAGTAGTACAGCCGGAAGATGAGGAGGCCGCCGACGACAGAGGGAGCCTTCAGCCAGGGGGCGAGGCCGAGCAGCATCCCGCTGTCGAAGACGCCGAGACCGCCCGGAACATTGGCGATCAGCCCCGCGGAATAAGCAGCGAGGTAGACGCCGAGGAAACGCAGGTAGGTCAGCCCCGGGGCAGCGGGAAGCAGCACGTAGAAGATCAGGGCCGTGAAGGCCACGTCGACGGTGGCGAGGAGGATCTGGGCGAAGGCCATGCGCAGGCCAGGAAGCTCGATATCGTTGCCGAAGAGGCGCACCCGTCCCAGGGTCCGGGCCAGCGTCGCATAGGCGACGACGATGGCGAACAAGACGACGCCAATGCCGCGCAGCGCCCAGGCGGGCAAATGGGCGCCGATGAGCGGCACGGTCGATGGTTCGCCGACCAGCACGATGCCTGCGAGGACCAGTGCGCCGAGGCCGAAGGTGAGGCCGCAAAACGCCGTCACCTTGCCGATCTGGACCGGCGTCAGTCCCCAAAGCGCATAGAGGCGCAGCCGCACCGCCGCCCCTGACAAGGCGGGCACGCCGAGGCTGTGGGCCAGCGCGTAGGCGCAGAAGCTGGCGAACGCGACGCGCAGGGTCGAGACCTTGCGACCGGCGTAAATCGTTGCCAGCCGGTCGTAGAAGGTGAGCAAGGCGTAGGAGACGACGGTCAGGCCGGCCGCCAGCAGCACCGTATGCCGCGGAATGGCGGCCAGCGCCTTGTGGATATCACCCGGGTGCAGGTGGCGCAGCTCGTGGCGGACGCCGAAGAAGGCAGCGACCAGCAGGCCGAGCCCCAGGAGCGTCGGCGCCAGGCGCAACCATCGCTTGCCAAAACCTCTCCTGCCGGCGGAAGCAGTCATCGCGAGCCTAAGTCAGCCCTGGGCGGCAGGGCGGTCGAGCGCCGTTTCGATCAGCGCAACCGTCTCGGCAATCCCGTATAGGGCGACAAACGGCCCGAAGCGCGGCCCCTCCTGCTGACCGAGAAGCACCTGGTAGAGGCAGGCGAACCAGTCGCGCAGATTGGCGAAGGCGTGCCGCTTGCCGACGTCGTAGAGCAGGTTCTGGATGGCGTCGCCGGGTTCGGAGGCCGGCAGGTCGGCCAGCGTGCGGGCGAGATCGGTCAGCGCCGCGCGCTCGATCTCGTTGGCATTTCGGAATGTCTTCGCCGGGCGGATGCGATCTCGGTAATAGGCAACGGCGTAATCGACGAGCCGGGCGAGGAAGGGCATGTCCGCGGGGCTGGCGCCGGGGACATAGCGGCGGATGAAGCCCCAGAGAATGTCAGGCGATTCCGCGTTCACCACGCTCGCCAGGTTGAGCAGCATCCCGAAGGGAATCGGGCTCGCGGCGGATGGCGGCACATGCCCGGCGTGAATGTGCCAGGCGGGATTGGCCGGATCATCCGGGGTGGCCATCGCCTTCTGCGCGTTGGCGACGTATTCGTCGGTAGCGCGGGGAATGACGTCGAAGTAAAGGCGCTTGGCGCGCTGCGGCGCGGCGTACATGAACTGCCCCAGGCTCTCCGGCGGCGCGTAGCGGAGCCACTCCTCGACCGACAGGCCGTTGCCCTTGCTCTTGCTGATCTTTTGGCCATTCTCATCGAGGAACAGCTCGTAGGTGAAGCCGACGGGCGGTTCGGCACCGAGGGCGCGGCAGATCCTGCCCGAGAGCTTGACGGAGTCGATCAGATCCTTCCCCGACATCTCGTAGTCCACACCCAGCGCCGCCCAGCGCATGGCCCAGTCAGCCTTCCATTGCAGCTTGCAGGCGCCGCCGGTGACCGGCGTCTCGATCGCCGAACCGTCAGCCGGGTCGCGCCAGATGACGGTGCCGGCCGCGCTGTCGCAGCGCTCGATCGCCACCTGCATGACGATGCCGGTGCGCGGATGGATGGGCAGGATCGGCGAATACGTGGCGCGACGCTCGGGGCCGAGCGTGGGCAGAACCAGAGCCAGGATCGCCTCGTGGCATTCCAGCACGCGCCTGAGCGTCGCGTCGAAGACACCCGAGCGATAGTAGTCGGTGGACGACGCGAATTCGTACTCGAAGCCGAACGCATCGAGAAAGGCACGCAGGCGGGCGTTGTTGTGTGCGCCGAAGCTCTCGTGAGTGCCGAAGGGATCGGGGATGCGTGTGAGCGGCTGACCGAGATAGCGCGCCAGCATCTCGCGGTTGGGCACGTTGTCGGGCACCTTGCGCAGCCCGTCCATGTCGTCGGAAAAGGCGATGAGACGCGACTTCCGGCCGGTCAGCCGGGTGAAGGCATGACGGACCCAGCTGGTGCGCGCGACTTCGCCGAACGTGCCGATATGGGGCAGGCCGGAGGGGCCGTAACCGGTCTCGAACACGGCCTCGTCCTTGGCCTTCGTGGCGAGGCGTTCGGCGACTTTGCGCGCTTCCTCGAACGGCCAGGAGGCGGGGGACGGCGCCGTCGGGCCTGGGGCCGGAGCGGGGGAGGCGGCCGAGGATGGAAGGGCCGGTGATGGGGGGGCCTGCGACATGGGGCGGCAACCTATGGACCGGTCCAGCGGGGGTCAATGCGTGGCGGCAGTGGTGGGCGGAGCGCCCGGGCGCGGCGAGAGTCGCGATATGAATGACCTTCGGGCTCCGGTCGGAGCGCCGCCGGCGCTGGTTGCGGGCGCCGGTCATGCCGTGCTGATCGATGCCGAAGGTGAGGTGCGGATCCTGGATAAGCGCCAGGTGCTGCGCGCCCTGCACGACCTCGCGCCGCCGCTGCTGGTCCACGCGCCCGCGACAGCGCGCCGACTCGGCTCGCGCGGCTTCGCCTGCCTGGATCTGCTGGAGCTGTTTGCGTTCGTTCACCCGGCACGGCCGGTGGCGCCGACACCGCGCGGGCTGGCGCTGGCGCTCGGGTTCGAACCGCCCGAGGGGCTGGAGGCCGCTGCGGCGATGCTTGCCGACATGGCTCAGCTGCTGCTCGGGCGTCTCGCAGCGCTACGCGGCACGGAGGCCGGGCGCTGCGCGGGGGCGATCGCCGCGAGCATGGCGGCGTCCGGCTGGGGCTGGGGCGCGGCCGTCCTCTCGGCTCTCGGGGCACCGGCGGAACCGGGCCCCGATGCGTTGCGCGTCTGGAAGCGGCTCGCCGAATGGGAGGAAACGGCCCCTCGGCCACCCCCTTCGGCGCATGCCGTCATGCCCGAGGCCGCGCGAGCCAGGCTCGCCCAGATACTTGGCGAGAGCGCGGAGCCACGGCCGATGCAGGCCGACTACGCCGCCGCCGTGAGCGCTGCCTTCGCCCGGCGGGAGGCGCGGGGCGATCCGCATCTCGTGCTGGCCGAGGCGGGTACCGGAACGGGCAAGACGCTGGGCTATATCGCGCCGGCGACGTTGTGGGCCGAGACCAACGGCGCGCCGGTCTGGGTTTCCACGTACACGCGGCATTTGCAGCGCCAGGTCGAGGCAGAGCTGGCCCGATTCTACCAGGAGCCGATGCGGCGGCGCGCCCGGGTGGTCGTGCGCAAGGGCCGCGAAAACTATCTCTGCCTGCTGAACTACGAAGAGGCGGTGGCGGGCGGCGGCGCGGATGCGGCGCTCGGCCTGATCGCGCGTTGGATCGGAGCGACCGCCGATGGCGATATCGCCGGCGGCGATCTGCCGGGCTGGTTCGCCGAGCTGTTCGGGCCGGGGCGTGTCGCCTCCCTGGCCGACCGTCGCGGCGAATGCATCCATGCCGCCTGCTTTCACTGGCGGCGCTGCTTTCCCGAGCATGTCATCCGACGCGCCCAGGGGGCGGATATCGTCGTTGCCAACCACGCGCTGACCATGGCGCAGGCGGTCTGGGGCGGCCTCGACGACCAGGTGGTTCCTACGCACTACGTCTTCGACGAAGGCCACCACTTGTTTGATGCCGCCGACTCCGCCTTTGCGGTGACGCTGTCGGCGCAGGAGGCGGCTGAGCTGAGGCGCTGGTTGCTCGGCGCCGAGGGTGGGCGCTCGCGCGCGCGGGGATTGCGGCGGCGGATCGAGGAGCTTGTCCTTGGCCGGCCGGCCCTGGAGACGACCCTTGCCGATCTGTTGCGGGCCGCCAGGGCGCTTCCGTCGCGCGACTGGATGGAGACGCAGGACGGCCTCGTGGGTTCCGCGGGGCCAGGCGAGGCGTTCCTGGCCGCGCTCAGGGCGCAGGTCCTGGCGCGTTCGGAGGGCGAGGAGGGGACGCTGGAGTGCGACCTGCATCCTGTGCTGCCCCAGCTCGCGGCGGCTGCCGGACCGTTCGCCACGGCCCTGTCGCGCATCGCCGCGCCCGCGACGGAACTGGCGAAGCTGCTGGAGCAGCGCCTCGACGACGAAGCGCAGACGCTGGACGCGGCGATGCGCAACCGCATCGAAGCGGCGTGCCGGAGCCTGGCGCGGCGGGTGATCATGCCACTCATGGCCTGGATCGATATGCTCGCAGCCGTCCAGGCGGAACCGGCTGCCCCTGGGGTGCGGCCGGACCTGGTCATGTTCCTGCGCCTCGAGCGGCGCGACGGTGCGGAACGAGACGCGGCACTGCTACGCCATTTTCTCGATCCAACCATCCCGTTCGCGATGAGTCTTGCGCGGCCGGCGCAGGGCCTCGTGGTGACCTCGGCAACGCTGCGGGATGCCGGCGAAGCCGACGCGGAGGGGGCCTGGCTCGAGGCGGAGGCGCGGGTCGGTGCCCTGCACCTGCCTTCACCGGCGATCCGCGTGGCGGTGCCCAGCGCCTTTGACTATCGCAGTCAGACGCGCGTCTTCGTCGTGACCGACGTCGCGCCGGAGATGGACGCCGTTGCCGCGGCCTATCGCGAACTGTTCCTCGCGGCCGGCGGGGGCGGGCTGGGCCTGTTCACCGCGATCGCGCGACTTCGCGCGGTGCACGCCCGCATCGCCGAACGGCTGGAGGCGGCGGGCATTCCCCTCTTTGCTCAGCACGTCGATGCGATGGACAACGCGACCCTTGTTGACGTGTTCCGCGCCGAGCCGGAGAGCTGCCTCCTCGGAACCGATGCGATGCGCGACGGCGTCGATGTGCCCGGGCGCGCGCTCAGGCTGGTTGTTTTCGAGCGCGTTCCCTGGGCGCGACCCGACATCCTGCATCGTGAGCGACGCATCCACCTCTCGGGCGGGGATCCGCAGGCCTATGACGCGCGCGTGGCGCGGATGCGCCTGCGGCAGGCCTTCGGCCGGCTGATCCGCGCGGAGGGCGATCGCGGCGTGTTCGTGCTGCTCGACCGGCGAACGCCGTCGCGCCTTCTCTCCGCCTTCCCCGTTTCCGCGCAGCGTGTCGGGCTGGCCGAGGCGGTGGCGGCGACCCGCACTTTTTTGGCCGAACAAAACTTATCGTGAAAGGCCCGCCCGTCGTCTGCCGATGGCGGGCCCATCAGGGCTAGTCTAGCTTTGAGTGTCCCCGCCTAGAGGAGGAGAGCTTGTCGCAGACGATCACGGGCTTGCGCACGGTGAGCCTCTCGCTGTCAGCGCCAGCCTATG
The DNA here is from genome assembly GCA_028869995.1 of Rhodospirillales bacterium. Classification (GTDB taxonomy): domain Bacteria; phylum Pseudomonadota; class Alphaproteobacteria; order Acetobacterales; family Acetobacteraceae; genus JAJXXT01. Next base: position 87,820 of record JAGWQN010000093.1, on the reverse strand, counting down.
CGAGCCCGGTCACTCTCGAGGGTACGATTGCCGTGGCGGCGGGGCTTGGCGGCCTCTTCGGGGTCGCTGCGACGGGCGCCTGGGATGTCGTCAACACCGGAACGGTGCTGGCGAGCGCCGATGAAGGGACAGGCGTTTCCCTCGCCGCCGGCGGCCTGGTCAGCAACGCTGCCGGCGCGCTGATCAGCGGCTACGACGCCGGAGCCGTGATTACGGGCGCCGTCGGCACTCTCACCAATGCCGGCACGCTCGTGGCGCTTGAGACGGGCGGCGGCACCATCGGACCGAACGGCCACGTCGAGGGCATTGCGGCGTTTCTCGGCGCCGGCGGCGTTGTCGATAATGTGACGGGCGGGATGATCCTCGGCGGCGCGGTCGGGCTCGATCTCGCCGCCGCAAGCGGGGGGCTCGCCGTCAATGCCGGCACGATCTCCGCGCGGGCGAGTTATGGGACGGCCGTGCGCCTCGGCAGCGGGGACGCGCTAACCAATGCCGCGGGCGGCGTGATCACGATCGCGGGCGCGAGCACCAGCGCCGCCTCGATCTCTTCGTCGGGTGGCGCCGGCGTGGCGGCGATCGGTGCGGCGGTCACCAATGCCGGGACCATTGTGGCGACCGGATTCGGGGTTGCCGGCGTCGAACTCCTCGGCGGGGCAAGGCTGATCAACGCCGGGACCATCGCCGGCTACGCCGGTGCGATCTACGTCGACCAGCCCGGGAGCCTGAGCGGCGCCAACAGCATCGTCAACACCGGCCTCATCACCGCCAGCGGCGTCGGTGCGGGGAATGCCGTCGAGCTGATCGGGAATGGCGTGTTCACCAACGCGTCGGGCGGGGTGGTGGCGAGTTCGGAAGGTGGCCTCGCGGCACGTGGCGGTACGCAGACGATCGTCAACGAGGGCGCCATTCTGTCCGCCAGCACGCTCGCCGGCGACAACGCCGTTGGATTCTATGCCGCGGGACTGCTGGACAATGCGCAGGCGGGCACGATCGCAGGCGGAGCGTTGGTCACCGACGGCGCGACGCTGGTCAATGACGGGCTGATCAGCGCCGGGCTGCGGGTCAGCGCGGCCTCGGCCATCAACACGGGTCTCGTTACAGCCACGGCGAGCTATGCCGATGCGGCGCGGCTCGGCAACGGCGTGCTGAGCAACAGCGGATCCATCGGCGGCTGGAACGGTGTCTATGCCACCTCGGCGTCGGGCGGGTCCGCCACGGCCATCGTCAACAGCGGCACGATCGCGGGCGTTGGGCATGCGACGAGTTCGGCGTCGAACGGCACCGGCGTTTCCCTGCGCGGTGGCGTTGCGCTGACGAACACCACGTCCGGGTGGATCAGCGGGGTCGATGCCGGGGTCTATGCGTCGAATGGCCCGGCCGTGCTGTCGAATTCCGGGACCATCGTGGACACCGGCGTGACCCCGCACGCCGCCGTGACGTTTTCCAGCGGCGGGTATGTCCTGAACGCGACCGGAGGATTGATCTCGGCGGCAGCCGGGGCGGGCGTTGTTCTGGCGGGTAGCGGCATCGACGCCGGAACGCTGGTGAACGCCGGCACGATTGCTGGCGCGGCGGTCGCCGCATCCGCGGTGCTCGTCGCCGTGCTGCCGGGGGCGGTGTTCGAGGGACGGGTCTATGGCACGGATCTCCTGCTCGGCGGCACGACGGCTGCATCGCTGAGCGGTTTCGGCACGCAATATCAGGGCTTCAGCACGCTGGCCTTCGCAGCCGGCGCGAGCTGGGATGTGGGCGGCACATACACCGGGTTCACCTACGGCGCCGTCAGCCAAAACCTCATCATCCGCGGTTTCCAGGCGGGCGACGCGATCACGCTGAACGGTCTGGCAGCCAGCAGCTATGCGTTTTCCGGACCGTTCCTGACGCTCAACGGAGGGGCTTCCGGGCCTGTCACGCTCGATCTGGCGGCGCCGCTTTCGGCGGGGCATTTCACCCTGAGCCCTGTCGGCGGCGCCACCGTGCTGACCACCGATCGAACGATCGTCTCGAGCGCGATCGCGACCCTGACGGGAACCTATGCGCGGCCCATTCGCCTGACCGCGCCATATTATGCCGCAAGCGTCACGAATCTCGGGACCGCGGAGCTCGGCATCAGCGCGGCGCAGAGCTGGAGTCTCGTCAATGAGGGGTCGATTGGCGGCGCCTATGGCGCCCTTTTCGGCGACGGTGGTTCTCTCACCAACGCGTCCGGTGCCTCGATCGGCGGTGCCGGCAGCACCGACGGCATCCGCAATCTGACGGGCGTGCTGACGCTGGATAATGCCGGCATGGTCACGGGCCAGGTCGGCGTTGACGATGTGCAGACGCTGCTCAACACGGGAACGATCGAGGGCTCGCTCAGTGCCGGCGTGTCCGCCGCAGTTGGCGGTGCCGGTCCAGGGACCCTCTCGATCACCAATGCCACGACGGGCCTGATCGGCGGCGCGAGCGCGGGCGTCGACGTCCGCGGTAGCTATGCGACCCTTCTCAACCAGGGGCGCATCACCGCCAGCGGGCCTGCCGGCGCGGGCCTGATCTTCAGTAACAGCGGCACGCTCACGGGCCTGATCGACAACACGGGTGGTGCCAGCATCCTCGGCACCCAATACGGCATCGAGGCCCAGAACGCGTTCATGCTGACCAACGCCGGCACGATCAGCGCGAGCGGGATCGCCGGCGTGGGCCTGGGGCAGGCGAGCGGGTCCAAAGGGACGCTGCAGAACCTCGCCCACGGGTTCATTGGTGGAGCGAGCTTCGGCGTGTCGCTGCTGGCGGGCGGCAACGTGACCAACGCAGGGACCATCCTCGCAACCGCCGGGACCGGGCTTTATGCCGCCGGAAACCTGGGACTTCTGAACGCAGCGGGCGGCATCATCGAGGGATCCACACTCGGCGTGGCCGTGCCGAGCACGCTCGCCGGCGCGAGCGCGGTGGTGTGGAACGCCGGCACCATCGCCGCGCTGGCGGCGGGCGGCACGGCGGTGGCCTTCGCCGCCGGGCACGACAACGAGCTCGTCGCCTATGCCGGTGCTCAGTTCCTTGGATCCATCATCGGCGGCAACACGATCGGCGGCACCTACACCAGCGATCTGGTGCTGACGACCGGAAGCGGCGTTGGCACCATCGCCGGGTTCACCGATTTCTCCTATATCGACATCAGCCAAGGCGCGACCTGGGACGTGATCGGCGGCACGGGGGCGCTTGCCGGCCTGATCCGCGGCTTCATGCCCGGCGATACGATTGACATACAGGGCGTGACGGCAAGCTCGGTTGCTGTGAGCGGTGGTGTTGTCACCCTGCTTTCGTCGGGCAGCGCGACCGCCGAGCTGCGGATGCCAACGCCGCTCGGTGCGGGTGCGTTCGGCCTCGCCACGGATGGCGCAGGTGGTGTGCTGCTGACCGCGACCGGACCGGGAACACCGAGATCGGTGCTGACGGGCACGTATGGCGCGCAGGTCAATCTCGATCCAACGCTCTATGCCGACGCGGTGACCGTGACGGGCGCTGTCTCGGTGAACTCGAAGTTCACGGCAATGCTCGAACACGGCGGCCAGCCGTGGACCGTCGTCAACGAGGGCCGGATCATCAATGCCAACCCGTCGGTCGGGGTCGGTCTGTATCTCTATGACGGCGGCTTCGTTTCCAATGCGCAGGGAGCGACCATCGCGGGCGGCTTCGACGGCGTCTACCTCGACGGCGCCGGTAGCATGGTGAATGCCGGGTTCGTGACGGCCGGACCGAAGGGCGCCGGCGTCAATATCTACGCGCCTGGCGCTAATTCCTTTACCAATCTCGCGAGCGGAACGATCCTCTCGGCGTACCAAGGGCTGCTGATGGCCGCACCCGGCGTTGCCATCAACGAAGGGAGCATCAGCGGCGCGGGTGTAGGCGCGGTGATCCGTAATGGCGCGACGCTGCTCAACGCTGCGGGCGGGCAGATTGCCGGCGCGACAGGTGTCTCGTTTCAGTCGAGCGGTGTCCTCATCGACAACGGAACGATCACCGGAGGTGTGCGCCTCGAGGGTGCCGCGACGGATCGTGTCGTGCTGGCGCCGACGGCGGTGCTCGCCGGCTATGTCGGATTGTATGGCACAGGACCGGGCCGGTATGGACAGACCCTGGAGCTCGCTGCCGGGGCGCAGGCAGGCACGCTCGCGGGCTTCGGCACGAGCATCGTGGGATTCGGGACGGTTGTTTTCGACCCTGGATCGCAATGGACCGTCGCCGGCAACGTTGCCGGCCTCGGTGTCGGTGAGGTGGTCGATACCGGCTCGATCTATCTGAGCTTCGAGGGTTTCACGGTCGGCGATACGATCGATATCAATGGGTTTACGGCGACCCAGTCGGCCTTCGGGAACGGCATGCTCACGCTGGTGGGCACGGCAGGCGGCTTGACCCGCAACGAGACGCTGTCTCTTCCTGGAGCGTTCAGCACGTCATCGTTCGGTATTGCAAACGACGGTCAAGGCGGCACGAATGTCTTCGTCGCATGTTTTGCGTCGGGGACAAGAATTCTGAGCGTCGACGGCGAGAGAGCCGTGGAGACGTTGCAAGCTGGCATGCGGCTGGTGACTCCGTCCGGGCGTCTTCGGACGGTGCAATGGGTGGGACGCCGACGCCTGGCGCCGGTGCGCCATCCGCGGCCGTGGGACGTCAATCCCGTACGCGTGTGCAGACACGCGTTCGCGCCAGACGTGCCACATCGGGATCTTCTGCTGTCTCCCGATCACGCCGTGTATGTCGGGGGAAACCTGATACCTGTCCGCTACCTGCTGAACGGCGTCACGGTCGTACAGGAGGACGTGGCGAGCGTCACTTATTTCCATGTCGAGCTTGACGAGCACGACGTGGTCCTGGCGGAGGGGCTCGCCTGCGAAAGCTATCTCGACACCGGCAACCGTCACGCCTTCGAGGCCGCGGGCACCATGGCGATGTTGCATCCGGCGTTCGGCCGCGAGGCATGGCTGCAGGCCGGCTGTGCCGACCTGGTGCTCGAAGGCCCGGCGCTGGTTGCCGCCAGGGGGAGACTGCTGGACCGTGCCCGGGCGCTTGGCTGGCAGCTCGAGACGGCGGTGCCGCAGATCGAGGTGGATGGGACGCCGATCGCCGCCACGCGGCGCGGGCGGCGCTATTCGGTTGGCCTCCCGACGGGGGCGCGGCTGCTGCGGCTCGTTTCGCTGCATGGCAGGCCCGGCGAGACCACGGCGGAGGGCCGCGATATGCGGCGGCTTGGCGTCGCGGTCGCGCGGCTTGCGCTCGACGGCAGGCGGATCGGGCTTGACGATCCCCGGCTGGGGGCCGGGTGGCATGAGGTCGAGCCGGCTTGGCGATGGACGAATGGCGCCGGTGAGATCGATGTGCGGAGCAGGCGTCGTTTTGCCTTCGATCTGATGACCGCTGAACGCGGCTGGGTGCGCTCGGGAGCCGGGGGTGCTGCGCACCGGCATGACGGTGTTCAGGCCCGAAGTCGCGACACGGGCAGATAAGCAGCGGGCCTGGTTGCAAATCGGGTGCGGATGGAGACGGGGAGGTGTGTTGCAACTGCCCGGCGAGCCGCACCGCCTTGGGGTTCAGCGTTGGGGGTCGCCTGAGCGGCGACCCCCGGTGGCCGAGGCTCAGACGCGGCGGACGCCGTACATCTGCGGGAAGCCCATGCGGATGTCCTTGAGGTAGGTGCGGTAGGCGGTCGGCTGCTGGTACATGCCGAGCGGCACGTAGGGCACATCCTTCCAAAACACCTGCTGCATCTGCTCGCAGATCTTCTGCTGGGCTGGGACGTCCGGCGCGTTCAGCCATGCCGTCAGCAATTTCTGCATCTCCGGCATGGTCGGCCAGCCGAACCAGGCATGCTTGCCGTTGCCCCGGATCGCGATGTTCGCAACCGGCGTGATGTTGCCGATGCCGCCGAGGAAGGTGAAGAAGATGTTCCACCCACCCTGGGCAGGCGGCTTCATCACCGCACGCCGTTGCACCACCGTCCCCCAGTCGAGCGATGCGAGCTCGACGTTGAAGCCCATCTTCTTCAGCACGTCGACGCAGACCAGGCCTTCGCTGTTGATGACCGGGAAATTGGTCGCCACCAGCACGGTGATCTTCTCACCCTTGTAGCCGGCCTTCTCGAGTTCCGGCTTGAGGCTGGCCGGATCCTTGACCCCGTGCGTCACGGCGACGCCCGTGGTCGAGGCCATCGGCGTGCCGGGCACGAAGATGCCGACATCGGTCTTGATGATGCTCGGCTCGGCGCCGGCGACGGCGGCCATCACTTCCTTCTGGTTCATCGCGCGCAGGACCAGGCGCCGGATTTCCGGCTTGTCGAACGGCGGATAGAGCCAGTTGAAACGGAGGCAGCCGATTTCCCCGGTGACATCGGTGACGCGGGTGGCGATCTTGCCGGTCGACTTCAGCGAGCTGATCAGATCGATGTCCGGATTTTCCCACCAATCCTGCTCGCCGGACTCGAGCGCTCCGGCCTTGGTCGCGGAGTCCGGGATCACCGTCCACTCGACACGATCGAAATGCGCCACCTTGGGGCCCGCCATGAACGACGGCTTGCCGCTGCTGCGTGGCACGTAGCCGGCAAACTTCTCAAACACGAGCTTGGCGCCCGGGACACGCTCGGACGTCTTGAAGATGAACGGTCCGCTGCCGATCGAACCCGTGATCTGGTCATGCGGGTTCGCGGGAACCTGGTGGGCCGGCATGATGCACGAGCTGTAATAGGCTAGCGTGCTGGGCAGCAGCGCGAACGGCTGCTTGAGTTTGATGACCAGCGTCTTGTCATTGGGCGCCGAGACGCCGGTGACATAGGTGCCGACGGTGATGCCGAGCGTGTCGACCTGCATCCAGCGCTTGAGGGAGGCCACGCAATCCGCCGCGGTGACGGGCGTGTTGTCATGGAACTTGAGACCGTCACGCAGCGTGATGGTGAAGGTCCGCTTGTCGGACGAGAGCGTGTGGCCGGCCGCCATCTGCGGATGCGGGGTGAAATCCGCGTCGTTGCCGTACAGCGTGTCGTAGACGGCGAGCGAATAGTTGCGGGTGATGTCCGCCGTCGTCCACACCGGATCGAGTGAGGCGACATCGGCCTGCGGGATGAATTTGAGTGTGCTGGTGGCGGCGCTCGCGATCGCGGGTGAGGCGAGCGCCGTCGCAGCACCGGATGCCATGAAGGCACGACGTTTCATGATGTGGACCCCCTCCTTTTGAAGCGCGCACCCTTGCATGTTTGTCGATGTTGGCAAAGCCCGCCCATGGCCTGCCGGATCGTGTTTCTGCGCGCTTAGGAAGGCCGTTGGCGCTCGCCTCGATCCCGGCGCCAGGCAGACGGGTATGGCCGATCGCGAAGGATCTTCCTCTGCCGCAGCCGCTCCAGTCCCGGCTCGCGGCGTCCTTGCTCCCTCGGCCCTTCGGCCTTCGGGCCGGTCAGGCCAGAGCGCCGGCCGGTCGCGAGGTCGCGAGCCACCGCGCATGGGCCAGCAGGCGCAAGTGGATCGCGCGCAGCGCCGGCGCGGCCGGGTCCACCAGGATCGGGGCGCAGCCCTGCTCTTGCCATATGCGGCGCGCGAAATCGGGGTGCAGTTCGGTCGGGCCCTCGGCGTTCTCGAAGGCGGCCCGGTTGCCGGTGTCGAGATAGGACTCGCAGGGCAGATCCTCGGCCAGCAGCACGTCGTGTCGCTCCAGCTCGACATGCCAGTAGGTGACGTGATCGCGTGTCTCCTGGACGATGCTCTGCCCGTTGACCAGGTAGCGGATCGGCACCAGGTAGCCGTCGACGAACACGGCATGGTCCGGTGACAGCACGAGATCGCGGCTCGGCTGGTTGTCGCCGAAGGCGCCGGCATGGATGCGGACCGGCATCACGTCATACGGCTTCGGGTGCTGCCTGAGATGGGTACGGCGATGGCCGAGCCAGCGTATGGTGGCGAGCCGGCCCGAGGCGGTCCGCAGCTTGTCGCCGACCTGCAGCGCCTCGACGGGCACTTTGCCGAACGCGCCGGACAGGCGCGTGCCCGCGGCGAAGCAGGCCATGATGTAGGTATTGTTGTTGCTCACAACATAACTGAAATCGCCCGCAGGCAGCGTCGTGTTGATGTTGAGCGTGACGCCGGTGCCCGAGACCGTGAGCTGCGAGCCGGCAAGCGCAAGGCCGGATGCAGCGGCGCCGAGCACCTCGATCGTCTCCTGGGCGCCGAAGCTGCTGATGGTCGGCGATGGCGCTGCGCCCGGCAGCACGGCGAGGGTGGCGTTGGCACCCAGCATGATCTCGCCGGAGCCGGCGAGACCGGAGGCGAGGGTGAGGGCGCCGAGGTCCGAGAGGATCGCGCCGGCGGCAAGCGTGGCGCCAGAGCCAGTCCACACCCAGTCCGCTCCAGCGTTCACGTCGATCTGGTAGACGTCGCGCAGGTGGGTGACGCTGCTGTCGAGCGTGCCGATGCCGGTGCCGGTGGCGAGCTGGAGCGTGGTGAGGAAGCCCGCGTTGAGGGTGTTTTGCCCACCGACGGTGCCGAGGACCTCGGCGCCGGGGTCGAGGACGAGGAGGTTGCTGACCGCCGAGCGGAACTGGATCGCATAGGACGAGCCGGTGATCGTTCCGGCATCGACGACGGTCGCCGGCCCCGCTTGGCCCGCCTGGATGCCGACCACGCCCGAGATCGTGCCGCTCGCGAGGTTGGTGACCGTGCCGCCGTTGAGGTAGATGCCCTGGGAGTTGGTCGTGTCGGTTCCCGCGATCAGCCCGTCGTTGACGATGATGCCGCCGGCCTCGGCGACCAGGCCGTTCTGCGCCCCGATGATCGTGCCGCCAGGGACATTGCCGACGCTGGCCATGGCCTTCAGATCGATGCCGCTGCTGGTGCTGTAGAGGCCTGCGATAGTCCCCGGATTGACGATGGTGGCGCCGAACCCGCTCGCGGTGGCGTAGATGCCGACGTCGCGGCCGATGATGGTGCCCGTGGCCGAGAAGATGGCGCCCGATGTCAACCCGTTGACGATGGTGCCGCCATCGAACAGGCCGATACCGGCGGCGTAGGTATTCGTCGGATTGGTCACCAGGCCGCCATTGGCGATGTAGACGTTGCTGGCGCCGCTGAGCGCGATGATGCCGGCCGTTCTCTTCGTAGGTGCCGTCGCGCGCGAGACCAGGGCCCCCGACGCGACGGTCACCGTGTCGTTGGCATTGAGCATCAGGCCGTCTCCGCCGACGGTGCCGGCCGGATGCTTGCTGCCGGCGCCGAGGTCCGTCAGCGTGACATTGGACAGCAGCGTGTCGACCGCCGTGAACGCCCAGGCGCCGCGGACCTCGATCTGCTGGAAGTTGACGAATGTGCTGTTGAGGTTGGTGAGCGTGCCGGTGACGTTGCTGTTGTAGTAGGAGAGAGAAAGCGTGCTCTGCACGGGCGCACCGATGGCGTTGCCACCATCGACGATGCCCTGGAAGACGGCACCGGCCGCATAGTCGACACGGTTGGCATACCCGGCCGCGAGGGCGACCGCTGTGCCGTTGCCCCCCATGATGGTTCCGGCAGTCTGGACCGTGCCGGCCGCTCCCTTGATGTCGAGGCCGAACGAGCCACCGGCAATCGTCGCGTTGCCGTAATCCTGGACCGTGCCGCCGCTGAACAGCGCCACGCCGCTGCTGGTGACATTGGCGATCGTACCGCGGTTGATGACGACGCCACTGCTGCCCGTGACGTAAACGCCTGCCGAGGTCGGCGCGTTGCCGAGGATGCGCCCGCCCGTCGCGTTGTCGATCGTGCCGCCGGCGAGCAGATTGACGACGCCGTATTGGCCGGCTGTCAGCAGGCCGGTGTTGTAGACGCTGCCGAGGCCGCCGAGGATGACGATGGCGCGCCCGGCGCCGTCGATGGTGCCGCCGAGGTTGGAGACCGTGCCGCCGCCGTTGACGGTGGCCTTCAGTGCCACCGCGGAGGAGGTTGTCGCCGTTTCGGCGATGAGGCCATAATTGGTCAGTGTGACCGGGCCGGACCCGGGCTGGCTCTTGCTGTTCAGCGAGGCGCTGTAGATCTGCGCGTGCTGACCGAGAATCGTGCCGCCCGACAGGTTGGTGACGCTGCCACCGTGATCCAGCTCGACCGCATGCGCCGTGGTGGAATAGAGATAGCCGCTGTTGACCACGACGCCGGAGGCGCCGGTCACATAGATCGAATCGGCGGCCTGGCGGATCATGCCGGTCGAGCCGTTGACGACCGTTCCGCCCGCCAGCAGGACGACGTCGCCCTTGCCGGTGTCGGCGATGGAGCCGTTGTTGACCAGCGTGCCGGCGCCGGTCTGGAAGCCGACCGCATGCAGGCCGCCGGTGATCGTGCCGGTGGTGGCGTTGCTGACATAGCCGCCGGCGTAGAGGAACGCGCCGCCATAGACCGCGCCGGCGAGGAGGCCGCTGTTCAGCACCACACCGGCGCCCGTCTTGATCTCGAGCGCGCCGCCGCCCGTGATCGTGGCACCCTGGGCATTGGTGATGGCGCCGCTGTTGAGATAGACGCCGTAGTCGCCACCGACGGCGTAGCCGGTGATCCTGCCTTCGTTGACGATGGTCCAATCGGTCGTTGCGCCGAGAGCAAAGGAGCCGGACGCGATGGCGATCGTTCCGGTGTTGGTGACGGGGCTGCCGTAGGTCGGCGTCGTCAGCGTGATCGCCGTGCCATGGCTTCCCGAGATCATCGTGATCGCCATCCGACGCTCCTTGGCGTGTGGGCCGAACGAATCAATTTTAAAAAAACTTTAGCGATCTTGCCGCGCGCTGCCTAGCTGATTCAAAAGCCATCAGTCAGCCGGAATGATTCAGCCGAGGCTGCAGACGAGACGCAGCGCAGCGTCGATCGCATCCTGCGACAGGGCGGAGCGGACATAGGCGAGCCCGGCTTCGCCCGCGGCGCGGTTGGCCGCCTCGTCCGCGTGCAGGCGCAGAATGGCCGCGGCGAGGCCGTGGGCGTCGCTGGCGATGCTGTCCGGCAGCGCCGCGGGAGGGATTCCTTCCGCGCCGATCGGCGTGGTGACGCAGGGAAGGCCCGCGGCGAGCGAGGACAGGATCTTGCCTTTCAGTCCGGCGCCGAAACGCAACGGGGCGCAGGTGAGGCGCATCTGGTTCCACAGGTCCGCGAGGTCGGCGACGTGGCCGAGGATCTCGACCTGCGGCGAGGCCCGCGCGGCGAGGCTGGCCGGCAGGTCGGACCCGGCCAGGATCACCCGGATTCCGGGGGCGGTGGCCCAAACGAGGGGCATGACGGCGTCGAGCAGCAGGTGGGCCGCGTCGAGATTGGGAGGGTGGCCATACGAGCCCACGAAAGCGACACCCCGCCGCTCCTCCCAGGGCACGGTGACCGGCGTTTCAGGCACATGCCAGGGGAGGACCTGCACCGTCGCTCCGGGTGCTTCGGCGGCGATGATCGCGGCCTCTGCGTCGGTGTGGACGAGGACGGCATCGGCCGCCTCGCAGGCGGCGCGTTCCTGGACGCGCAGGGCTGCTATTCGCGGCGTCGCCAGCGCCGCTGCGAGCGGGACCGAGGCCTCGATCGCGTATTGGCGGGCGGCACGCAGGTGGTGCAGGTCGGCGACGCAGAAGAGGAGGCGCGCGTTCGGGCACCAGTCGCGCACCAGGGCCGCATAGCGGCGCATCACCGGCAGGCGGTGAATGTAGACCAGGCTCGCGGTATCGCCCGCGGCCGCGAGCAGTTCCTCCACCGAAGCCACCCAGGGGGTGTGCCAGGCGGTGATGCCGCGGGCCTCGAGGGCGTCATGCGCCGGGGTGCGGGCGAGGCTGTGGGCGGCGGCGAACTCGACCGCATAGCCGAGGCGACCCAGGGCCTCGAGGTGCGAGAGGATGGCGTTGGAGCCGGCGTCGCGTGAGGCGTCGGGCGTGCCCATGTCGAGCGCGATGGCGCGGGGCCGGGTGCCGGGCATCGCCGCCTGTCCCGCCCCCGCCGCGTGGCCCCAGCGGCCGAGGAGCAGGGTCTGACGCCTATCGGGCCGGGGCAGGCTCGCGGCCAGGCGATCGGCGAGATCGGCGGCCAGCGCCTCGGCTTCGGCCGGCGACGATGCCGCGGCAAGCGCGGCCGCGGTGAGGGCGGCGGCGGGGTCCTCCGCCTCGACCGGAGGCGGCAGGCGCTGGGGCGATCCCGCGAGGTGCAGGGACGTGCCGGCCCGCAGCACGGCCACCTCGTTCGCCCGCAAGGCCGGCGGAAAGCGCAGCATGAAGGCGTGCGGGCCGATTCCGGAGCTGTCGAGGTCTGGCCGGTAAAGGGCCGCCTCGATCCGCGCGGCCCGGACGCCGTCGAGCATGACGTCGAGCTCGACCGGACGATCCGGGTCAGCCTGGTCGCGTGCCCAGCCGCTGATGCCGTCGCGCCCGGCATGCTCGAGGAGGCCGTCGAGGGGTACCAGATTTAGAGTCGGTTCATCCATTGGACCTACAGGAGAATGGAGTCCAGCTCGAGTGGCAGGTCAAGCGGCGGAATTGATTCGGGGATTGAGACGAGCCGGTGAGCGCCGCCGGTGCTTGATGCGGCGCTGCTTGGGCGCGGTCAGAAAGCTTTGTCATGAAGGGTCTACACACGATATCGTGATCATGGGAACCGTAGGGCAAGGCCACTTAATTGTTGCGATTGGCCAAGAAACTGCTAGGAAGCATCGGAGTGCTGGTGTGTCCGGACGAGACTGCCGGTAGGAACGTATTGGAGAGGTCATGGCGACGAACGTAACGCTTCCGGGCAGCAACGGGACGACGGTGACCATCCCCTTCACGTCATCGCAGATTGCAGCGCTGGCTCAGTCGGTCGTAGCCGGTCCAGAGCACTATATTTCGACGCTCGGTTCTTTGTTTACCGTCGAGTCTTATACGGGCAGCGGTCCGGTTCCTTCGCCTGCTCTGCTGGGCATGCTGGATATTTCGGGTAGCGGTGCTGGTGGTCTCGGTCTGTTGCCGTCTGGTCTGCTCGCCATCGGCAACACGGCGACGACCGAGCAGGTGATGCTGAATGCCGCAACACAGGCTACGACGGTTTGGAGCGGTACTGGCGGAATCGTTTACGGCAACCTGAGTGGCAGCAACCAAGTCTTCCTGGCGGGCGGTGTCAATCTCATCGGCGAGGAAGCGGGCGCGGCGTCGTCGGTCATTTATACCGACGCGGCAACGAACAGTTTCATCGCGAATAACGCAAACAGCGCGCAATTGACGGCGGTGGAGGGGCTGAGCGGCAGTTCCACCGTCGTTGGCGCTGGTGGCTCCGCGATCTTGGTCTGGGCCGGTTCGGGCAGCAACTCTGTTAGTGTCGGTGCGGGCACTAACTTTGTCGAGGTTTCGAACGCCAATACGGTGGCCGGGACGACAGCGGCTGTTACGGTGACGGCAACCAGCGGATTGCTTGATTACGCTGCGGCCGGAGCGCCGGGCATCATTGATCCGGGAGCCTCCAATGTGGTGGTGCTTCCGGGTGGGACCGGTGCGGTGACACTCAATGCCGGTACGGGTAGCGACACGGTTTTTGCCGGACCATCGGGCGTGTTTCACGGCGGTTCGGGCGGCAACAATATCCTGAACACGAGCGGCGTGGCGTCGCTCGCTTCGGCTACCACGCTGTTCGGCGGCGGAGGCGGCGATCAGCTGATCGCCAATGCGAGCGGTGCCAATCTCGTCGCAGGGGCGGGGTCCGAGCAACTCTATGCGACAGGAGCCAAGACAGGCGGCGTAACGTTCACGGCAGGTAGCGGCGCCGATACAATTACCGGTAGCGCGCTGGGCGGGGACACGGTCAATCTCGGATCAGCCACGGTCCAACTCGGCTTCCAGTTCGGCAACGTCAACCACGTATCTTTGGTTGGTAACGGTGGGGCCGATACGATTAGCTTCTTCAGACCTGGTACGGACGTTTTTGCGCTCGGTGGCAGGACGGTGGCGACCAACACGTACGCCGGCAACAACACCGTGGTCACGCTCTCTGACGGAACGAGCATCACGTTCCTCAATACCCAAATGGCGACCAAGAACTTCAGCTAACTGGCGCGGCGCCGTCAGGGAAGTAAAAAAGGGCCTCGTGAGAGGCCCTTTCTAATTGCTGCCTGCGAGATCGACATTGGCTGCGGGCTCGACAGAGGCTCTTGCGAGAAATGCCAGACCTGCCGCCATCTCGCTCACAAGGGCTTTCAGATAATCGCAGCGCATGCGTTCGACCGCGCCTTCCGAGAGGCTCGGGGCGCCGGGCGCTAACGTGACGAGAAACTCGCATCCGATGGCTGGAGTGATATCGGCAATGTGCCAATCAATCTCACCCAGCACTCCCAATTCAAAGATCGCCAGCGCGAATGACGAAGGCGTGAACTGCCACGCATGATTGTCTCGGTAGGGCAATGTCGCATCATCGGAGAAGTTCTGTAGGGCGAGCCGGGCATGCGCTAGGGTTGATATCAAGCGTATCTCGGAGACCTCATGCTGGCCCCAAGCGAAGGCCGAATCCGCTGTCGCTGAATAAATTATTTGATTCCATGACGTTTTACTATTGTGCCGGGCGCTTCCCTTGGCGTTCAGGATATCGCCGGTCGTGGTCCACGGCTTCAGTACATCGAAGCAGTAACGCTTGTCCGGAACTGCGAGAGCGATGCGGGCATCACGTGCCAGCAGGCGACTCGCGCTGGTGAAGAAGCCGATAAGATCCGGAAGATGCTCGATGACATGACTCGCGATGAGCAGGTCATAGGAACCGTGCTGCTCCGGAGGAAATGCGTCAGCGATCGAACCGTCCGTCCAGACAACGTCGACTTCCTCGATGCGCGAGCCATCGACGTTGAGCGCCGCATATTTCTGTCGGAGCATGTCGGCCGAGGCATGATCAACGACCATCGTCTGCCAGCCTCGGGCCTTGGGGGCGATTGGGGCGTGGCTTGGGCCGATTTCGACGATCCTGCTGTTCCTGTCCGCACGGGAAAGGAGGTACGCTTTCCTGTCGATCATGCCAATGTCGTTCCCGAAGTTCTGTTAGTTGCGAGATATTTAAAATAGCGCATCAATAGAGCATGCTTATTCCGATGTGGACATCGAGCAATAGACTAAGGCCTTGCCCGGGATCTACTTAAGCGGCGTCGAGGTGGGTGTGCCACGATGTCAAGTGCAGCACCAGAGAACGCGAGGCGGTGGATGCCGGTAGAGTGAGGCTCGCGTTGCCGTTGGTCCAGCGCCAGCTCGTATGATCGTGGTGTTCGACCGGATAGAACCCGTCGCCAAACCCGGGGTCGTCGAGCGGCAACGCTTTGCCATCCAACTCAAGTCCCCGAATGGCGATGCCGAAACGGCGCAGATCTGATGTCCCGCGGGGCCGTCCGGGAGGGGAGACCAGGCGCATAACGATAACCGGTGCTTGAGGCTCGGAGGGGAGCGTGGCTTCCACCCGATCGGCGGCGATCGTCAAGGGCAGTTCCTGGGCGCCCAGCATGAGCCGCAGCAGCGGCGGTGGAGGCGGGCAAAGGTGTACCCGGATGGCTTCAAGTTCGGGTCCGGCCGGAAGTGGGCGGAAATCTGCGGCGAGACCGTCCGCGCCGGACAACGGCAACCGCACGCCCGCCGTCGTCAGCGTCGAGGCCCGGTCGGAGGTGACTGCATACCACTCGGCGGGCGTGGTGGAGAGCCGGCGGATTGTCACGCCATTGGCGAGTGCGCCGGCCGGCGCGACATCACGGAGCCCTCCTTCCGGTGCCGTTCCGCCAGCCAGGACGACCCATTGAAGTGGAGCGAGCACGATATCCGCTGCCGGCGAGCCGTCACCCAAAGCGCCAGCGGACAGGCAAACGGCACCGCCCACCGCACCCTGGGGCAGCGGCGTCACCGATACCACGACGGCTCCGCCGTCGAGGCTCGTGCCCGGCGCTAGTTCCTCAACCGGCCGCTGCCGCCCCGAAGCGAGCCGGACAGGACTCCCAGCAGGGAGCGCGGTGGCGCCGGCCATGGAGAACATTTGGTTATTATAAGCGGGATAGCTCGACCCTGGCGACACCTTGGCGGAGGATACCGAGCTTTGCCGCGGCGGCACGCGATAGGTCGATGATACGGCTGCGCGTGCCGGGCCGGTCGGTGATGGTGACGACGACGGAGCGGCCCGTTTCCGGCACCGTGACCAGGACGCGCGAGCCAAGGGGCAGTGTGGCGTGCGCCGCCGTCAGTTCATCCTGGTTGAAGCGCGTGCCGGCGGCTGTGCGGCGCCCCTGCCATCCGGGACCGCCATACCAAGAGGCAAGGCCTGTCTGTTCCCAGCCGAGGCGCAGGCGCGCGGGGTGCCAGGTTCCCGCCGGCCGCCAGAACGAGGCGTCGCGCAAGCGGGCCTGGCCATCGGCGAGATAGGCGCTGACCGTCGAATGGAATGCAGACGGCGCGATGCGGGCGCTGGCGACTTCCGCCTCGGTCAAGTGCTGGCGTGGCAGCGGGCGCTGCAGCAGCGTGCGGCGGGTGCGGGCCGACTTGCGCAGCGGTTTCGTGGTGGCCGCCGGTGTAGCCGGCTGCGCCGCGAGGGCGGGGGTGGCGAGAAGCAAGGAAGCCATCAGATGAGGCAAGATGCGACGTGCAAGGCCGGTCGGAGAGGCCATGGGGTGTTCTCCTCGAATAGGCACGATCAGCCAAAGGAGGGGGGTGATAGGCCGGGTGTAAGAGACGGGGGAGTGTGGTGAGGAATGTGGCGAGAATAGGAAGGCGACCGTTGCAGGGCGGCGATCAGGGGCGGTTTTTATGGAATTTCGTAGAATTATGATGTTTTAAGCATCACTTAGAGTCGATGCTGCCGGTCCTGCCGTGGTGGGAACATGGCCATGGCGGCGTGTTTGGTGCCGTGGCGGGTCCTGTTCTGTCACGCGATGCTTCGTAAGGGCTTCAGGTGACTCCAGCCGGGCGGAGACCGTTTCAACGAAAATCGCGCGAGCGCGGCAGTTCGTCGCCGCGGCCCGGTCGGGCGTCGAGACGTGCCAGCGCCTGGCTTTCGTCCAGCAGGCGGGTCGCGACGAGGTGCACGACGGCCGAGCCGTCGGTGCCTTGCCATCGCTGGATATGGCCTTCCGCGCGTAACACCTGCGAGCCGAGCAGCGCGGCGCGATAGCGGGCCGAGACATCCGGCCAGATCACCACGTTCACGATGCCGCTCTCGTCCTCGAGGGTGGCAAAGACGACGCCGCCGGCGCTGCCGGGGCGTTGGCGGACCAGTACCAGGCCGCTGACTGCGACGAACGCGCCGTCCGGGGCAACGGCAGCCTGAGCGCAGGTGACGACATGTTCTGCCGCCAGCCCCGCGCGAAGAAAACCCAAAGGGTGGGCACGCAGCGACAGGCCCATGCTGCCGTAGTCCTCGATGACCGACTCGGCGGCCGGCGGAGCGGGAAGGCGCAGAGCAGCGGGGGATGTTCTGTTCGCGGGCAGCAGCATGCATTCCGCCGGCGGATCCTCTGCCCCCCAGCCGAGGGCCGACCACAATGCCTCGCGCCGCGCGGCGGCAAGGCTTGCCAGCGCGTCCGCTTCGCCAAGCGCGAGCAGCGCCGCGCGCGGAACAGAGCGAGCCAGGGAGGCGAAGTCCGCAAACCCAGCCCCGCGCGCTGCCACCAGCTGCTCCGCCCATTCCTGCCGGAAGCCGGCGATCAGGCGGAAGCCGAGACGCAGGCAGCCCGCCGCGTCCACGGCGCAGTCCCAGGAGCTTGTCTGCGCATCCACGTCCAGCACGACAACCCCGTGTTCGCGTGCATCGCGTACGATCTGCGCCGGCGCATAGAAACCCATGGGCTGGGCGTTCAGCAGGGCCGCCGCGAACACCGCCGGATGATGGCATTTGATCCAGGCTGAAACATAGACGAGGAGCGCGAAGCTGGCTGCATGACTCTCCGGGAAACCATAGGTGCCAAACCCCTCGATCTGGTGGAAGCAGCGTTCTGCAAAATCCCGCGCATAGCCGCGTGCCACCATGCCTTCGACCATCTTGTCGTGGAAGGCGCGGATGGTGCCGAGGTTGCGGAACGTCGCCATCGAGCGGCGTAGCCTGTTCGCTTCTTCCGGTGTGAAGCGCGCAGCCTCGATGGCAATACGCATGGCCTGTTCCTGAAACAAGGGCACGCCCAGGGTACGCCCGAGAACGCGCTCGAGTTCGTCGCTCGATCCGTGCGCCGGGTCGGGTGCTGGGTATTCGATCGACTCGAGTCCCTGGCGACGACGCAGATAGGGATGAACCATGTCGCCCTGGATCGGGCCGGGGCGAACGATCGCCACTTCTATTACGAGATCATAATAACAACGAGGGGCGAGGCGTGGCAGCATGTTCATCTGCGCACGGCTCTCGACCTGGAAAACTCCGACGCTGTCGCCACGAGACAGCATGGCATAGACCAGAGGATCGTCCTGCGGGATCGCGGCGAGATCATCGAGCGTCAACCCACGCGCCAGCAGCATCGAGAGTGCCCGGCGGATGCAGCTCAACATGCCCAGTGCGAGTACGTCCACCTTCATGATGCCGAGCGCGTCGATATCGTCCTTATCCCACTCGATGAAGAAGCGGCCCGCCATCGCCGCAGGACCGATCGGGACGAGTTCGGAAAGAATGTCGCGTGTCAGAACGAAGCCGCCGACATGCTGGGAGAGGTGGCGCGGAAAGCCGATGATTTCGCGGGCCAGAGCCACGGTGAGCGCCAGCGTCGGGCTCGCGGGATCAAGACCGATCGCCGCTAGCCGCTCGTCTGGCCAGGCGACGTCGCCGTGGTTCCAGCTCTCGGCCGCCAGCGCCGCCGTCGTGTCCTCCGACAAGCCCATCACCTTGCCCACCTCGCGCGCGGCACGTCGCGAGCGGAAATGGATCACCGTCGCGGCGATCGCTGCGCGATCATAGCCATAGCGATTATAGATATATTGTATTACTTCCTCACGACGCTCGTGTTCGAAGTCGATGTCGATGTCCGGTGGTTCGCGCCGTTCGGCAGAAATGAAGCGCTCGAACAAAAGATCGATCTGGGTCGGATCCACGGCGGTAATGCCGAGAGCGTAACAGACTGCAGAGTTGGCCGCGGAGCCGCGCCCCTGGCAAAGGATGCCGCGGCTTCGGGCGAAGCTCACGATGTCGTGGACCGTCAGGAAGTAGGGCGCATAACCGAGTTCCGCGATAACGGATAGTTCCTTTTGCATGAGTGCAACGATTTTCGCCGGCACGCCCAGCGGCCAGCGTTTCGACGCACCCTCCCGGGCCAGGTCTGCGAGATGCGCGTCTGCTGTGCGGCCTAGCGGAACCGGTTCGTCGGGATATTCATAGGCTAATTGATCGAGTGCGAAGCGGCAGGAGGCGGCGACCTGCATCGTGCGTTCGATTGCCTCGGGAAAAGCTGAAAAGAGGCGCACCATTTCATCTGGTGGCTTAAGATGACGCTCCGCATGCGCTGCAAGCAGAAAGCCGGCCTTCTCCAAGGTCTTGTTCTCGCGGATGCAGGCGAGAACATCAGCGAGCGGGCGGCGTTCGGGAGCGTGCATCAGGATATCGCCCGTTGCCAGCATGGGGATGCCGAAGCCCGCCAGGTGGCGCAACCGGCGTGCATCGTCTTCGCGCCAGTGCCGGATCGCGGCAAGCGAGAGATTTTTACCGAACAGATCTCGAAACGGTTTGGGGTCGAAAGTCCTGTCTGTCGACAGGAGGTCCGCCGGAGGGATCAGGATCGCTGCCTGGTCCTGCGCCGCAGCCTCCAAATCGGCGAGAAACAAGCGACATCCGCTCTTGTGCGGTCCCTCGTGTCCTCGAGCCTTGCCGCGTGAGAGCAGGGCGGTAAGCCTGCCCCAGGCTGCACGATCCTTCGGCAGCAGCACGAGGTCCGGTGTTGCGTCGGCAAAAACCAGCCGGGCTCCGGGCAGGATGCGTGGTGCCCCCGAGCCGAGCTCGCGCGCGGCAGCATGGGCTCGTACCACGCCTGCGACCGTGTTGCGGTCTGCTATGCCCAGCGCTGCAATGCCGAGTTCTGCCGCACGCGTCACGAGTTCGCCGGCATGGCTTGCACCACGCAGGAAGGAGAAGGCTGTCGCGACCACAAGTTCGGCGTAGGATGGCATCGTTGTCTCACGCAAAGAACCCGTGCAGGAACCAGCGCGGGGGACGGTCCGCTCCATGCAACCCGGCGCGAAACAGCCAGCAGCGGATGCCGCTTGTCGTCTCCACATGATAATAATCACGAAGACGATCCCGCTCTGCGCTCTGGCGCCACCATTCTGCGGCGATGCGTTCCGGTCCACTCGCCGCGCGCACGAGGTAGAGCCGGTCCCGCCAGCGGAATTGCAGGGGTGGCGAATCCGGCACCGGCGCCATCACCATGACCGGCTGCGGCCGGGCCAGCAGGCGCAGCGGGCGTGGTGTCGCTGGAGCCTGCCAGGACGGCGTCTCGGTCAGCGGTGCCTGTCGAAGACTGCGTTCGGGCACATGGCTTGGGCGCGGTGCAGGCCGCCACAACCGCCCTTGTCCCAGCCGTATGGCGAGCGAATCGGCCAGGGCAGCAAGATCGGCGCCGCGCGTCTCGTGGCCGAGGAGCGCCTGATGCTGCGTCAATGTCTCCATTGTGTCCACGTTCAGCCAGATCGTCTCGATCCCCAGACCAGGATCGAGGCCGTCGAGTTGCATGGCGAACAGACGAACGAGACGGGCGGCATCGCGCATCGGCCGCGCGGTGCCGACGTCGAGGACGGCGGTGGTGCCATCGGTGCGCTGGAAGTTCGCGGTGAAACGCAGCCCACCGAGGTTGCTGGCTGCAAGGCGTGTGCACAGAGGCCCGGCGAGGATCTCCAGCGCACGCTCGAAGGCCGTGGCCGTCGTGGCCGGCTCGATGAAATCCAGTCGCTCCTCCCAGTTGGGGGCCGGCGGCGGCCAGGCGATGGCCTCTTCGTCCCACCCCAGCGCGTGGCCCATGCGGCGCACCACGTCCTTTCCATAGCGAGCGGTCAGCGCGGCGCGGGGGATTCGCGCCAGGGTCGCGACCTCCCGCAACCCGACGCGGCGCAGCCCCGCGACGGCGCGTGGCGACAGGCGCAACAGAGCCGGCGAAAGCCGTGCCAGGGCCCTGGCCTCGCCACCTGGCGGGCAGATGCACCGTTCCGGCCCATCCGGTGCATGTGCGAGTGCCCAGGCGGCACCGGTGGTGCCAGCCAGGGCTAGCCGGGAGGGAATTGCGAGCCAGGTGGCAATAGCCGCCAGCATCGCGTCTTCATCCGGCCAGAGGGCGGCGCAGCCGGTGAGGTCGAGCCACAGCCCGTCCGGCGGATCCGCGGCAGCCATCGGCGTGAAGCGCATCGCCGCCTGAGCGAGGTCTGCCAACGCGTTCCGCTCTGCCTCCGGGTCCGCCGACCTTGTGTCGAGGGCTGGCATGATGGCACGAGCCTCGGCCAGGGGCTGCCCCTCGTACAGGCCCGGCGCGGGCGGCCAGATCGTGACCAGGCGGCGCATGCCGCGCTCGCTCGCAACGGTGGCGCGCGGCCGAGGGGAGGAGCGCCTATCCGGTGGCGCGGGCTCCCGCTCCAGACGCGTCAGTGCCCAGGCCGGCAGCCAGGCGTAAAGCAGGCGCCTCGTCATCTTCTCCTCCCGGCTCCACCAGCCATTCTCCCTCTGCGCCGCCGCGTGCCGCGAGCAGGCGCAGGATCCAGCGCGGCTTTCCTGGTTCGCTGCCCTGACCCCTGCTTGGCGCCGGTGCGATGCGCCAGCGCGTGAAGGCTGCGGCGCAATCCTCCCGGCCTGCCCCCTCCCGGCCTGCCCATGTCCGTCGCAGCAGCAGGAACCCCGTGGCGCCCTGGTCGAGGCAGGCCATGGCCAACCGACGACCCTCCAGGTGGCCGGTCGATCCTCGCCTGCCTCTCGTGGCCATCCCGTCCATCCCGATCTCGCCGACTGTCGTCACCCCGGCACGCAGACCCGCCTCCATCGCAGCGAGGCTTGCCCGCTCATCTGCCGGAGCTGCGAGCAGCAGCCGTGCGGGATCGAGCCCAAAACGGATCAGGCCGGCGGGGAACAGGTCCGCCCGCGGCGCGATCCACAGCACCGGCCCCTCCATCCGGCCGAGGATGCTGGCCACGAACCCGGCGCTCACGCCGGCTGCTCCGGCCGTCAGCTCGGCTTCCGCGATCGCGTGCAGCGCGCCCAAGGCCAGCCCGCCGCCCAGCGCCACATCCAGCGCGGCGGGGCCGAGGGGAAGCCGACCATGGCGGGCCAGCGGTGGCAGAGCTGCGCGCAGCGCGGCGAGCGTGGCGGCGTTGAGAGGCGAGGGCGGGGGCATTGATGTTCACTATTTGTTCTCAACGATTCCCGAACCTCCCACCCGAGTCAAGCGTTCTCGATTCGGCCACGCTCAGCCTCCGGGCAATCCGGCCTGATGCAGAAACATGAATGTCTGGCGCGTCACCCGGCGCCCGGCGAGGAAACTCGGCAAGGTGCCGGGGGCTACCAGAGCCAACTCCTCATATTCTCCGTTGGCGTCGGCGTGCGCTGTCCGCACCATGGCGGCATCCACGCCAAGCCTGGCCATGATGCCGATGTCGCAGACATGGCTGTCGGCATGCTCCACGGCACCGAGCACACGCAGCTCCGCCAGGCTGCTTGCCGGCAGCCCCAGTTCCTCCCTGAGCTCACGCCGGAACTGGTCGCGCCAGTCCAACGTGGCGTCCGTCTGCGCGGCGCCAGGGTCGAGGCTGCCCGCAGGGGGCAGCTGCCATTCACCGGCCTGATAGACGGCCCTGTCCGGCCGGCGGCCGAAGACGACGAAACCATCGCCGATCAGGACGCCCCCCACCGCTGTCGGCCGGATGCCGAGGGTGGCAAACAGCCCCGGCTCGCGCATCTGTGCGACCGCGCGGCGGAACTCCGTCCAGTGCCCGGCGATGCCATCGGCGCCGATCGCGTCGGCACTGAACACGTCGCCGTTGAAAAGCGTGGGGTCGCGGTCGCGGGCCGCCTGCCAGTGCCGTTCCACCACCGCATCCACTTCCGCCGGCAGCGCCGGACACGGGCGGACGATGCGCAGCACAGGGTCCGGGGGCAGCGGATGGAAGACATCGGCGTTGCGGTTCATGTGGATTCTTCTCGCCTTGCCTGCGTCCCCGAGGCAAGCTCGGGTGGTGCGATGGATTGTCCTGCTGCTGGCCGGCCTCGCTGCGGCGGTGCCTGCCGCGGCGCAAACGGCGTCTGTCGCCTCGACCTACGCAGCCGAGCTGCGGCCGGAGGCGGTGGATGTCGCGTTGGTGCTGCTGAGCGACGTCTCGGGCTCGGTCAATGACGGCGAGTTCCACCTCGAGAAGCAGGGTTATCGCGCCGCCTTCGCCGATCCCGGAGTGGTCGCCGCGATCCGCTCGGGGATGCGAAGGCGCATCGCGGTCGCCTACATGGAGTTCGCAGGCGCCCGCCAGCAGCACATCGTGGTCGGCTGGACCATCCTCGCCAACGGTCGCGATGCACGCGGCTTCGGCGAGGCGATCGCGGTGGCGCCACGCAGCTTTGCCGGGCGCACCTCGATCAGCGATGGCATCCTTGCCGCCCTGTCGCTGCTGCGTCGCGCGCCGTTCTTGGCTCAGCGCCGTGTGATCGATGTCTGCGGTGATGGCGCCAATAACTCGGGTCCCGCGATCGCCGCGGCGCGGGCGGCGGCGGCGCGGGCGCGTGTCGCGGTCAATGCGATAGCCATCATCAACAAATGGCCGGAAGGATATCTCTACGGCGCCTACCGGGTGCCGGGTGGTCTCACCCGCTACTTCCGCGACCAGGTGATCGGCGGGCAGGGCAGCTTCGTGCTGGAGGCCAAGGATTTCGCGAGCTTCGCCGAGGCCATGCGACGCAAGCTGCGTCAGGAGATCGCCTGGCGCTGAAACCGTCGCGGCGCGGGGGGTTGAGGCGATAGCACGGCGCGCGCAGAATCACGGTTTGGTGAAAAGGAGAACCTGGAATGGAAATGCGCAATCTCGGCGCGAGTGGGCTGCGTGTGTCGGCAGTGGGGCTCGGCTGCAACAATTTCGGCGGCCGGATCGACCTCGCGGCGACGCGCGCGGTGATCCATGCCGCGATCGATGCCGGTATCACACTGTTCGACACCGCTGATATCTATGGCGAACGCGGTGGCTCGGAGAGCGCGATGGGTCAGGTCATCGACGCGTCGATGCGCAAGCGTATCGTGCTCGCTACGAAGTTCGGCATGCCCATGGCAGACGACGGCGAACACCAGGGCGGCTCGCGCGCCTGGATCATGCGCGCGGTGGACGACAGCCTGTCGCGGCTCAAGACAGACTGGATCGATCTTTATCAACTGCACCAGCCGGACCCGCGCACCCCGCTTGCCGAGACCCTGCGCGCGCTCGACGACCTCGTGCGTGCCGGCAAGGTGCGCTATGTCGGCGTCTCCAACATGCCAGCATGGCAGGTTGTGGAAGCGAACGCCATCGCGCGCTCCATGGGGCTTTCCGCCTTCGTTTCATGCCAGGACGAATATTCGTTGCTGGTACGCAAGGCAGAGGCCGAGCTGATGCCGATGATGCGTGCGCACGGGCTGGGCCTGCTGCCCTATTTCCCGCTGGCTTCGGGTCTGCTCACCGGCAAGTACCGCCGCAATTCTCCGCTGCCGGTGGGCGCGAGGCTCACCAAGACGCAGCGCCTGGCCGATAAGTATCTGACTGAAGCGAACTGGGTTTGCGCGGAGAAGCTGGCGGATTACGCCGAGGCGCGCGGGCGCAGCCTTCTCGACCTGGCCTTTGCCTGGCTGCTGGCCAAGGCACCGGTGGCGAGCGTCATTGCGGGTGCGACGAAGCCCGAGCAGGTTCACCAGAACGTCGCCGCCGGCAGTTGGGCACTCGACGCTGCAGCCGTGTCCGAGATTGACGCAATGCTTTGAGAAGAAAAGGCGCGAGGGCTTTCGGGCCCTCGCGAATAGCTGCGTCGTGCTGCCGGCGAAGGGCGCGGCCTTTGACCTCGATGCCTCGCCCGGTGCCGAAACTGTTGCCTACTTGCCGCGGCCTGGCTTCTTGGCCGGCTTGTTGCTGGCTGCCACCGCCGAGGTGAGCAGGCGCTTGAGCTCGGTAAGCAGAGCCTCGCCCTTGCGCGTCCGCGTGACCAGAACGCTGCGACGGTCGGCCGGATCGGCGGCGCGCTTGGCGAAACCGAGATCGGTCAGACGATCGAGCGAACGCGTGATCGCCGGCTTGGAGACATCGAGCCGGGCGGCCAGGCCGCGCACCGTATGTGGGCCATCCTCAAGGTAGCAGATCAGGAAGACGACCAGCTGACGAGCCGAGAGATCCGGCCCCTCGCGATGCACCATTCCCAGGATTGCGTCGCGCAGTATGCCCGGCAGTTTGTCGGGCAGAACGGCAGAGGCCATCGGTGTCTCCTTATGGGCTCAGTTTCGAGGAATGTATCAGATTTCGTCCCGACAACGAAAGGGCATCGTTACATTTTTCGATCAAAAATGTTTTGATGCAATCACGATCTACGAAGTGCATGCCGTAACAGTATGATTCTGCGATAAATACGCCTCGACAAATGGCGCGCTCGCAAAATGTTGTCCACGCTTGCGGAACCCGTTCTTCGCATGTGCGGCATGCTGGCGTCGCGCCGGACACGATGGCCTGGAGTCCCGGGCGCCGCTGCGCCATGCTCCCGCGCATGCTACCTCCGCCCGTCATGCTTCCGGCCTTGCCGTGAGCGATCCCGGCACGCCGGGGGCGCCGCCGGTTCCCGAGGATCTGCCGCCGGCCGCGTTGCTCGGCTTACACGAGGCGGCCGGGCGCCTGCTTGCGGCCCCCAACGATGCGACATTGCGGCGCGGCTATTTTGCCTTGTTGGCAGGCTTTGCCGGCTCGCATACGGGGCTTGGCTACGCGCTGCTGCCGGAGATCGGCCATCCACTCTCGTTTCGCTGTGCTACATCGGATCTGGCCGCGATGGCGCGCTCTTTTCTCGACGGTGCCGCCGCCTTCCCGCTGCGCTGCGAGCCGCGACGCATCCTCGTGCTCGGTGCCGGTTGCGGATATCTGACAGTGGCCTTGGCACGGCGATTCCCGCAGGCGGAGCTGGCGGCCGTGGAGCCGCTGGCGCCCCTGATGCGGCTGCTGGTTCAGAACACCATGCCCTATCCACGCATCCGCACCATCGGGGCCGCGGTATGGCATTCATCCTCGCGCATCGGGCTGATGGGCGAGGATGCCGCTGGGTGGTCGGCGCGGTTCACCGACCGCCTACCGCTCGAGGCGCGGCACTTTCGCGCGCTGACGGTCGCTTCAGTGCTGGAGCTGCTCGGATGGACGGGGGCGGATCTCGTTGTCGCGGACTTCCCCGCTGCCGCGGAGACGTTGCTGGCCGTGCCGGGGCCGACCTGGGTGGCCGCGCTCGATGCGCTCGCCATCGTTCGCCATCCGGACCCGCTCGGCAGGCCGGCGGCGCCGCTGGATGCCGGCTTGCTCGCTTCAACGCATGGGGGAATGGATGGGTTTGACGTCGTCACCCATACCAGCGGCCGTCATGCGCCGGTCGATGTCGCGGAGCGCCGCACGCCCCGCCATCTGCCGGTCACCGTGCCGCGGCATCTGCCGCTGATCGAGGATGGGCCGGGGATCGCGCCGCTGCGCCTGGAAGGCCTGCTGCGCGAGCCATGGGGCTTCTTCCTGGTCGGCGATGGCGGGTTCCAGCTGCATGCACCGTCACCCGGTGCGATGGCTCGGGCGGTGTTCGTGCGCACGCTTGCGGGCCAGACCCGCCTCGAGACGGGGCTCGCTCACGCCGGGCCGGGGGGCGGCCGAATCCGGTTCACGGTGACGCTCGAAAACGCCGCCGGTGCGACGCTCGCCACCGAAACACGGACGCTCGGGCCAGGCTCATCCCAACGTCTGACCCTCGGTTTTGCGCCGGCGTTCGGCCCGCATCGTGCCGTGCTCGCCACGGCGATGGAGGCGGGCGCGGCGAGCAATGCCTATGCCTGGGCCCGCTTCCTTGCGCCGGCGTTCGGCTGACGCGCGGTGCTACAGGCCGTTGGCGCGGTTGGAATCGAGTTCTGCCTTGCTCAGCCGGAAGCCCACGTAAATGTGATAGCCGGCGGCGGACTGATCGGCCCCCACCGGGAAGTCAAGATGGATCTGCTGGCCCACCAGCGTCATGCGATCGACGTTCGGCGGGAAGCGGCCGGTCACGACATAGTCCTGCTCGTCGAGGATCGTGCGCCCCTTCGCGGCGGCGACAAAGTAGTGCAGGGCGACGTCGGGGCTCGTCGCCGCCGGGCCGCGCTGGACGGCAAACTCCGCGCGCAGCTGGGCGCCCACCGAACGCCGGCCGGTGAACTGGCAGCTTGCCGGGACCGCCTCAATTCGTGCTGCCAGAACGAGGTCGCGGATGTCGTGCTGGTTGCTCTTGCCGGCCATCTTGAGCAGGTCGGAGGCACCGCTGATCAGCGACAGTTGCGGGCAGGCGGGAGGAAAGCCGCTGGGTGTGCATCCGGCGAGCGCCAGCGCCGCAAGCGCGGTGGCGAATCGGCCTCCCGCACGCCGCGCTGTCGTGCGGGTCGTCGCCTGGTTAGCGGTGTGCTTCGCCATGAATCCTCCGCCGTGATGGCCGCGCGGCCATGATCACATGATGCTGTTGCGCCTCCATGCCGTGCATTGCCCGCAAGGGGAAGGGCCTCTATGTCTGCGCCGTCG
The DNA here is from genome assembly GCA_028869995.1 of Rhodospirillales bacterium. Lineage (GTDB taxonomy): Bacteria > Pseudomonadota > Alphaproteobacteria > Acetobacterales > Acetobacteraceae > JAJXXT01. The sequence goes on along the minus strand of JAGWQN010000093.1, from coordinate 60,171 downwards.
ATCATATGCCCGGTCGCAGCTCCCGGTTGCGCCCAGGCTGGAGCCGTTTACGCATGCCCGCCGATACCGCTCATACCTCCGACCATGATCCTGCAGGTGCGTTGCCGCGCCTGCGCGTGCTGCTGGCCGCCCCGCGCGGCTTCTGTGCCGGCGTGGACCGCGCTGTACGGGTCGTCGAGGAGGCGCTGAAGCGCGACGGCGCGCCCGTTTATGTCCGCCACGAGATCGTGCACAACCGCGTCGTGGTCGACGGCCTGGCTGCACAGGGCGCGGTGTTTGTCGAGGAGCTCGACGAGGTGCCGCCGGGCGTGCCGGTCGTGTTCTCGGCGCATGGCGTGGCGAAGTCCGTACCGCTCGCCGCGGCGGCGCGCGGCCTGACCGCCTTCGACGCGACGTGTCCGCTGGTCTCCAAAGTACACCGCGAGGCGGAGCGCCACGAGGCCATGGGCCATCATATCCTGATGATCGGCCATGCCGGCCACCCGGAGGTCGAGGGGACGATGGGACAGGTTCGTCCCGGAGCGATGACCCTGGTGCAGTCGCTGGCCGAAGCCGAGGCGGTCGCGCCGCCGCCCGGCCCGCTTGCCTTCGTGACGCAGACCACGTTGTCGGTGGAGGATGCAGCCGAGATCGTTGCCGTTCTGCGTCGGCGCTTCCCCGGCATCGAGGGGCCGGCGAAGGAAGACATCTGCTATGCGACCACCAACCGCCAGGCGGCGGTACGGGCGGTGGCGGCCGAGGCCGGGCTTGTGCTCGTGGTCGGCAGCGCCAACTCCTCCAACACGGTGCGGCTCTGCGAGGTTGCCAGCCGCGCCGGCGCACGTGCGCAGCTGCTCGAAGGACCCGAGGCGCTCGACTGGAGCGTGCTCGAGGGCGAGACGGTAATCGGCATCACCGCCGGTGCCTCAGCCCCCGAATCCCTTGTCCAGGGCCTGCTGGCGCGGATCGGGGAACGCTACACGCTCGACGTGCAGGAGCGGCGGGTCACCACCGAGGACCTGACCTTCAAGCTGCCGGCGGCCCTGTCCGCCGGATGACCGCTCGCTGCTTCTGATGGCGGTCTACACTGAGGTTTCGGACGAGGCGCTGGCCACCTTCCTCGGCGACTACGCGATCGGCGAGCTGGTCGCCTTCCGCGGCATTGCGGAGGGGGTTGAAAATAGCAATTTCTCCCTTCGTACCACGGCCGGCGACTTCATTCTCACGCTCTACGAGAAGCGGGTCGATCCACGCGACCTGCCCTGGTTCCTCGGGCTGATGCAGCATCTGGCGGCGCATGGGATCGCCTGCCCGCGCCCGGTGGGTGGGCGCGATGGCGCGGCGCTGCGCCGGCTCGCCGGTAAGGCCGCAGCGATCACTACCTTCCTGCCTGGCATCTGGCCGCGCCGCGTGCGCCCGGAACATTGCGCGCCGCTCGGAGCGGCTCTGGCCGCCCTGCACCGCGCGGGTGAGGGCTATGCGCCTGGCCGGCCCAACACCCTGGGGCCCGCGGCATGGGGGCCGTTGCTGGAACGCTGCGACACGACCGGTGCCGCTGGGCGCGAGATGGCAGCGGTGGCCGAGGAACTGCGCGCCAGCCTCACGCCGATACTCGCCGCCTGGCCGGCCCGGCTTCCCCAGGGGCATATCCATGCAGACCTGTTTCCCGACAACGTGTTCTTCCTCGATGGACGGGTCTCGGGCCTCATCGACTTCTACTTCGCCGCTACGGATTTCTACGCCTACGATCTGGCGGTGTGCCTCAATGCCTGGTGCTTCGAGGCCGATGGTTCCTATAACGTGACGAAATCGCGGGCTCTGATCGGCGCCTACGATGCCGCTCGCCCGCTGACGCGTGAGGAGCGCGGCGCACTGCCGACCCTTGCCGCCGGAGCGGCGCTGCGTTTTGCGGCGACGCGCCTGTACGACTGGATCAACACGCCGGCAGGCGCACTCGTCACGCGGAAGGACCCGCTCGAATATCTGCGCCGTCTGCGCTTTCATCGCTCGGCAAAGGACGAGGCCGCGTATGGACTCTGACCCACCCCGGCCTGGCGCGCCGGGGAAGATCGCGCCTGTGGAGATATGGACCGATGGCGGCTGCAAGCCCAACCCCGGCCCCGGCGGGTGGGCGGCGATCCTGCGTCGTGGCGAGCACGAGAGGGAACTCTCGGGCTTCGATTCCGCTACCACCAACAACCGTATGGAGCTCACCGCGGCGGCCATGGCGCTGGAGGCGCTGAAGCGGCCATGCCGCGTGGTGCTGCACACCGACAGCGAGTACGTCCGCCTTGGCATCACCCGCTGGCGCCAGGGCTGGGTGCGGCGGCGCTGGCGCAATGCCGCGGGCGATCCGGTTGCCAACATGGATCTCTGGCAGCGTCTGCTGGCCGCCGCCGAGCCGCATGAGATCGAGTGGAAATGGGTGCGTGGTCATTCCGGTCATGACATGAATGAGCGCGCCGACCAGTTGGCGACCGAGGCGCGGGAGCGAGCGCTGGGTCGTTGATCAAGTATATCGGCTCCAAGCGGGCGCTGCTGCGCTACATCCTTGCCGCGATCGGCTCTATCGCGCCGGCGGATGCTCCAGGCGGCATCACCGTTGCCGATCTCTTCTCCGGCACGGCACGGGTCGGCCACGCGCTGAAGGCGGCGGGCTATCGTGTCATCGCCAACGACCACAACGCCTATGCCGCGGCGCTCGCGACCTGCTACGTCCAGGCGGACCGCGAACGATGGGAGCCTCGACTACCCGCGATCCTGGCCGATCTGGCTCGTCTGCCCGGCCGACCGGGCTATTTCACCGAGACATTCTGCGTTCGCTCCCGCTTCTTCCAGCCGAAGAACGGGGAGCGCGTGGATGCGATCCGCGAGGCGATCGCGGCGATGCACGCCGAGCCGGAGCTGGAGGCCATCCTGCTCGTCGCCCTGATGGAAGCCGCTGACCGCGTCGACAGCACCGCCGGCCTGCAAATGGCTTACATGAAGCGCTGGGCGCCGCGCGCCTACAACGACATCGAACTGCGGATGCCCGCTCTCCTGGCCCGTCCTGCAGCCGGCGCATGCCAAGCGCTGATGGGGGATGCACAGACGGTCGCGGCGGCGATCGACGCCGACATCGCCTATCTCGACCCGCCCTACAACCAGCACGCTTACCTGGCCAACTACCATGTCTGGGAGACGCTGGTTCGCTGGGACAAGCCGGCCGTTTACGGCGTCGCCTGCAAGCGTGTCGATGTGAAGAGCCGCAAGAGCGCGTTCAACGGGCGCGGGGCAATCGGGCCGGCGCTGGCCGCCACGATCGCGGCCTTGCGCGCGAAAGCGCTTGTCGTCTCCTTCAACAACGAGGGCTTTCTGGGCCGCGAGGCGATCGAGTCGATGCTGGCCGCACGCGGCCATGTGCGCGTGGTCGAGTTGGACCACGCCCGCTACGTCGGCGCACGCATCGGCATCTATAATCCGAGCGGCCAGAAGGTCGGGCAGGTCTCGCATGTGCGCAACAAGGAGTTGCTCTACATCGTGACGCCCGAACCTCTGGCCCTGGAGCCTCTGTTGCTCGAACCCCTGGCCGGCGAGCCTTCTCCGCCCCCGGCGGCGGTGTCCGAGGCGTAGGCGGCCTAAAGGGCGGCGAGCACCGCCTCGGCGCGGCTGACGTCGAACCCGCCCGGCTGCTCGACCGCGAGATGCCGGACCACGCCGTCCTCGGCGACGAGGGCAAAGCGCTGGCTGCGGGTCCCGAGTCCGCGGGCGATCAGATCGAGCTCCAGTCCCAGCGCCTTGGTGAAGGCCCCCGAGCCGTCGGCCAGCATCACGATGCGCCCGTCGACGCCCTGGTCCTTCGCCCAGGCACCCATGACGAAGGCGTCATTCACCGCCATGCAGACGATGCTATCGACGCCCTTTGCCTTGATCGCGTCGATGTTCTGGAGGAACCCGGGCAGGTGCTTGGCGCTGCACGTAGGGGTGAAGGCTCCGGGAACGGCGAACATCACCACGCGCCCCTTGAACACGTCGTCGGTCGAAACCTCCTTCGGTCCGTCCGTCGTCGCCATCGACAACTTCATCGACGGCAGCTTATCCCCGACCTTGATCATCCTCGCCTCTCCGTTCGCTCGTTGGTGGCTCCTCCGCCCGCCGCCGAGGGCATCCGCTCCCCGCGCGCCGGCCGTCTGCGGACCCGCGGCGGTTCCTAGCGTGCTCGAGGGAAGCTGTCACGGCGCGCCGCCGCGGGAGGCGACGGGCACCGCTTGTGTGGCGCTCTCTTGCGCCGGTGATGGCGCAGCGCAAGATAACCCCCGCATGCAAAAAGATCCGCCACGCTCGCGCAAGCCGAAAGCTGCAATTCCGCCCGGAAAGAAGCGGGATCGCGGTGCGACGCCGCCGCCGGGTGGCCGCGGGCCGGCCGGCGCGGACGAGGACCTGGGCTCCAACCTCACCGGCCAGCTGCTGATTGCCATGCCCGGCATGGAGGATCCGCGCTTTGCCCAGAGTGTCGTGTTTCTCTGCGCCCACACGTCGGATGGCGCCATGGGGCTCGTGCTCAACCGCCCGCTTTCCGCCCCGACGTTCGAGGATCTGTTGCGCCAGCTCGAGATCAAGCCGGTACCACCCGCTCGCTCGATCCGGCTTTGCCATGGCGGGCCGGTCGACAACGCGCGCGGCTTCGTGCTGCACACGACGGACTGGACCGGCGAGGGCAGCCTGCGCGTGGACGAACAACTGGCGCTGACCGCCAGTCTCGACATCCTCAAGGCCATTGCGGAGGGCGGAGGCCCCCGCGAAAGCCTGCTGGCGCTGGGCTATGCCGGCTGGGCGGCCGGCCAGCTCGAAAACGAGATGCGCCAGAACGCCTGGCTCACCGTTCCCGCCGATCCGGACCTGCTGTTCGACGGCAAGCACGATACCAAATGGCGCCGCGCTCTCGCCAAGCTGCATATCGACCCGGCGCATCTCGCCGGATCGGCAGGGCACGCATAGGTCGCGAGCCGGTCTTCCCGTCCACGTCGCCGCCGCCGGCTCTCGTCCTTTTGTTGCGCTAGCCCTTCGCGGCCTTGGCGCGCAGATAGTGGCGATGCGCCTTGGCGCGGTTGCCGCAGGCGGCCATGTCGCACCATCGGCGCGAGCCGTTGCGGCTGGCATCGATGAACAGCCAGCGACATTCCGGGTTGGCGCAGGCGCGCAGGCGCAACCGCTCGCCGCTCCCCGCTCCCTGAGCCAGCAGGTCGGCCGCCGCCCATAGGATCGGCGCCAGCAACGTTGCTGCTCCTGAAGCGTGCGGCTCGCCCGCCTCCGGTCCGGCGGGCCGTGTCCGCCACGCATACCCGTCGTTCGCCGCCACGAGCGAGCGCCGCGCCGGTGCCGCCTCCAATGCTGCATCCAGGGCAGCGAGGTCGGCCTCGGTCACGCTCTCGCCGGCGGCGCGCGCGCTCATGATCCGATGCAGCAGTTCGCGCAGCGCGATGCCCGCCGAGAACAGGCCGGGGCCGGGTGTCGTCGTCGGCGCACCGGCGTGCCGCGCCGCCCAGGCGACGAGGTCCGCCGCGCCATGCAGCGTTTCGGTGGGCTCCGCCTTGCCGCGCCAGTAGCGGGTGTTGATGAAATCCAGGCACGCGTCGGGCGGCAGGGCCGGGCGCGGTGCGTCCCTAACCGTCATGCTGGTTGACGATGCGTCGAGGTGGCGGCATAGTCCTAACCATCATAGTGGTTATGCACGCCCCAGCCAGAAAAAAAAGGAGTTCCCACATGCTCAACCATGTTTCCGTCGGCGTTCGCGATGTAGCCGCCGCCCGACGATTCTACGATTCCGTCCTCGGCGCGATCGGCGCGACATGCCTGGCACACGGCGACGGCTATGCCGGCTATGGTACGGATGCGCCGGTGTGGTGGCTGAACGAGACGGCGCATCCGGTGTCGGCTGACATGCGATCGGGGCTACATTTCTGCTTCGATGCGCCGAGCCGGCACGCCGTGGATGCCTTTCACCAGGCGGCGCTTCGGGCCGGTGGCAAGGACAACGGCAAGCCGGGACTGCGCCCGGATTATGGGCCCGACTATTACGCGGCCTTCGCGATTGATCCCGACGGCCACCGGATCGAGGCGTATCACGGCGGGGCCTGACCGCCCCGCCGCCTCACGTCCTCCCGGCTTCAGGCGGCCCGGCGACGGAACTTGCGGCGCGACGGCCCCGTCGGGCGGACGAACTGCGGCATGGCTTCGGCGGGCCGTGCGGCCGGTGTGCCGCTGGCGATGGCGATCGCCGCGCCGGCGGCCCGCTCGATCGCGCGGAACATCTTGGCTTCCTGCGGGTCGCAGAAGGAGATCGCCGCGCCGTTCGCCCCGGCGCGCGCGGTGCGGCCGATACGATGGACGTAATCCTCGGGCTGCGCCGGCAGATCGTAGTTGATGACATGGGTGACGGCCTGGACGTCGATGCCGCGCGCGGCGATATCGGTCGCCACCAGCACCCGGGCCCGTCCGTCGCGGAACCGGTCGAGCGCCTTGAGGCGCTGCGGCTGGCTCTTGTTGCCGTGGAGCGCCACCACGCCATGCCCGGCGTCGGTCAGCGCGTCGGCGACACGGTCGGCGCCGCGCTTGGTCCGGGTGAAGACGATGACGCGCGACAGCGCCCGGTCGTCCAGCAACTCCGCGAGCAGCTGAGCACGCGCCGCCTGAGGCACGAAATGCACGCTCTGCGCGATGCGCGGCACCACCGCCTCGGTTGGGGTGACGGCGACCCGAATGGGGTCGCGCAGCATGCTACGGGTGAGCTTTTCCACCTCGGCGGGCATCGTTGCCGAGAACAGCGCCGACTGGCGATCCTCCGGCAGGGCGCTGGCGATGTGGGTAATGTCGCGGATGAAGCCCAGGTCGAGCATGCGGTCCGCTTCGTCGAGCACGAAGTGGCGCACGGCGTCGAGGCGCAGCTCGTTGGTCCCCATCAGGTCGCGGACGCGCCCGGGCGTGCCGACGACGATATCCGCCCCCGGGCGCAAGCGCTGGACCTGCCCGAAACGCCCTTGCCCGCCGATCACGGCGACGATGCGCAGGCGCGGCTCTGCGAACATGCGCAGGCTGTCCACGATCTGCAGGGCAAGCTCGCGCGTCGGCGCCAGGATCAACGCGTGCGCCGATTGCGGGCGGGTGGCCATGCGTACGGTATGCAGGCGGTGGAGCAGCGGCAGCGCGAAGGACGCGGTCTTGCCGGTGCCGGTCTGGGCGATGCCCAGGAGATCGCGCCCCGTCAGGAGCGGCGGGATGGCTGCGGATTGGATGGGCGTCGGCGTCGTGTAGCGCGCACTGTCGAGAGCACGCAGCAGGGGCTCGGCCAGGCCGAGCGAGGCGAAGTCATGAGACACAGTCACTCTCCGGCGTCACGGGCGCGCGGGATGCGCGGCGCGGACGCTGCAGGCTCGCCTGCCCGCGTGAATGCGGGGCGAACGTTGGGGATGGGGAGCCGGGCCAGGCACGCCGCTGCGTCGCAATCAACAATCGCGACAGCAAGGCGCGCCGATCACGCGTACGCCGGCAACGGGCAATCTATGGACGTCCGGGCGCGCCAACGCAAGCGTGCCGGCGCGGGGCAGGCATGTCGCGGCGCTGTTATCAGTGGTGCCAGTGTTATCAGTGATGCCAGTACGGGCGGCGCCAGCCCCAACCCCAGCCGTAATGAAGCACGACCGGAGGCGCATAATATGCGGGAGGATAAGCATAGGCCGGGTACGTATAGGCGTAAGGGTAGGCGGCATAGGGGTAGGCGGCGTATCCGGGCTGTGGCGAGTTCACCTGGTTGCCGCGCGCCGTCATGCACTGAGCGTAGGCAACATCATAGCGAAACTGCATGTCGCCTGCGGACATACTCGCGTTGTTCGCGCCGATGGCGCTGCCGGCGATCAGGCCGGTGGCGCCGCCGATCGCCGCTCCGGCTCCGACGGCGGCACCGGTGGACCCCAGCGCGGCCCCGGCCGCGGCGCCGATCGCGGTGCCGAGCACGGCGCTGCCGACGGCGCTGTTCGTTGCCGCCTGGGCCGCCTGGGCACCGCCGCTGGCCTGGGAGGCATAGCTTCGGCACGCCAGGTCGTCCTGCTGGAACGTCGCGAGGTTCTTGCCCTGGCCCGGCATGGCGACCACGTCCGGCCCGCTGGGCGGTGCCACCGCACAGGCGGCGAGCGCTGCCGGGAGGACCAGTATCAACGAGCGATGGCGCATGCGCATGACCTTCACCGCGAACGTGGCGACCAGAATTCTTGTCTGGCCAAGCCAAGGCTATTTGATGGCTGTCGGACGCCGAGAGGAGGCATTCGGCGCCTGAAATCTTGGCAAGGAGAGAGGCTACCCCACGCGGGTGGCCTGTGGCGTCAATCGTCTTCCCAGAAAGGCGATCGCCGCGCGAAGCGATGCCAGCACGCCAGCGCCGCTTCGCGCTGGCGCTTCTCGCCCGCGGCGAGCCACGCTGCGACGTCTTCCGCACCATGCCGCTGGAGTTCGGTGACGCGCGCCTCGGCGACGCTCATGTCGTGCCAGTCACCGAGCGCCTGCTGCAGATTCTTGAGGGCGGTGAGATAGTGGCGCGTCCGACGGCGGGGCCAGAGGTCACCCAGGAACTCGGCGGCATAGCGCAGCTTCTTGATGCGGATCCGGAACTGGTGCAGCGCTGCCGCGTCGAGTTCGCGCAGGTCGCGCCCGAGCCGGCGCGCCTTGCGGTGCCGCCTGGCCAAGACGGCGGCGGCCATGGTCGTGGCTGGCTCCGCCAGGGCCGCCTGGACCCAGCGCCGCTGGGAGGATGCCGCGGGGCCGAACGAACGGTCAGGCCAAGCGGCGAGCCGCCCCAGCGTGGCCAGGCTTGAGGGGTCGAGCAGGGCGGTCTGCATCTGCATACGGCTGTGCAGTCGTTGGCATTCGGCCGCCCGGATCAGCGCGCGTGTCGTGCCCCGTGCGTGCAGTCGCCGCGGCAGGCCGGCCAGCGTCTCGTCCACCAGCACGTCCCATTCCCGTGCGGCGCCGAGCCGGCGCTGCAGCCGGCGCAACTCCCGCGCGAGCGATGGGGGACTCGGCCCGCGCATGGCGTAACGCAGGATCGAGAGCGCGGCGCGCATGCGCCGGATCGCCACGCGCAGGCGGTGAAGGGCTTCGGGGTCGTCGGTGCGGGCGGCGATGTCGGCCGCGGCCATGACTTCAGTCGCGCCTTGCCGCGCCATCAGCGCAAAGCGTTCGGCGACGCTTTCGGCGTGATCCTGTCGTCCTGACGGTCGGTCCGGCACGGTTCCAGCGTGCTGCCTTTGCGCGTCGGCGGCAACCTCCGGCGCGCCCCGGGGGCCGGTCTTAGGGCGCGAGCGGAGCGATGGGGTCGATCGGCTCGGGTGCGTCGATCAGCGGATCGAGATGAAACCGTGCGCGAAGGGTCGCCGCATCGGTCACGGTGACGGTATCCCCGGCGATCCGCAGCCCGTGCTTCGCCATGGCGGCCAAGGTGCGCGAAAGGGTCTCGCGCGTCATGCCAAGCTGGCCGGCGATGCGACGCTTTTCGATGGGCAGTCGGATCGTCGTTGCCTCGGGGTGGCGTTCCACCAGGCTGAGCAGATAACACCCGACCCGGTCCTCAGCAGGGCGCAGCTTGAGGTTCTTCGCCTGCTTGACCTGGCGGCGGAACTGCGCCGCCTCGCAGGCCAGGATCGCGAGGCAAAGGGCATGGTCGCTGGCGACGGCGTCGCGGAACGTGTCTGCCTGGATCAGCGCGAGGTGTGACGGCTCGAGCGCGCGCGCGCGTGTCAGGAAGGGCTGGCGGTTCAGGACGGCCGCGGGGAGCAGCGGGTCGAACGGCTGCACCGTCTCGATCACCACCTCGTTGTCGCCCTCCACGCCGACGAGCTCGACGGCGCCGCGCAGCAACCACGGCGCGAAGGTCGGGATCTCGGACTGTTCGAACAGGATGCTGCCCGCCGGAACGCGGTGCAGGACCGCCTGGCGTGCCAGGTGCTCGATCGTCGCGGTCCGAACGTGGCGCAGCCAGGGAATGCGCGACAGCGTTTCGGCCAGTGGCGGCTCCGGGACCGGCCGCGGGTTGTGCCCAATGGGGGGCGCCGGGGGCAAAATCATCGCTTCCATGGCTCGTTCACCTGTCGCTCGTGGGGCGGGGGGACAGATTCCGGTGACATAAGTCACGCTTTACTACGCCGATCATCAGGCTTGGCTTTGATCCATATCAATGTGCCGCCGTAAGCTTACGCTCAGATTGCTTACCGATGCCGCGGCATCGGGCCGCGAGACCCTGCACCTCGGCGCTGACCGCGTCGGGTGTCGGGCGAAGCGCATAGCAAGGAGTGTCGACAGTGGACGCACCGACCCTCGCATCAACCGCCTCCGGAACCGCGACCCCCGCGGAGCGAGGACTGCAAGGTAATCCGCGCCAGGGCCTGATCATGGGTACCTGGGGCTTCTTCATCGGCTTTGCCGGCGTCGCGCTGTATGGGCCGGCGGCACACACATTCCAGCTCTCCATGCACCTCTCGCCGCTGCTCGTCGGGCTGCTGGTTGCGGCACCGCAGCTGACGGGCTCGCTGCTGCGCATCCCGTTTGGCGCCTGGGTGGACAAGGCGGGCGGGAGGCTGCCGATGCTGGTGCTGTTCGGGGTCTCGATCGTCGGCATGTGGGGCCTGGTCTTCATCCTGGTTACCGTCACGCACGTCACCGCCGCGCTCTATCCGGTCATCTTGCTGTTCGGCTTCATGAGTGGGTGCGGCGTCGCCTCCTTCTCGGTCGGTATCCCGCAAGTCTCATACTGGTTTCCGAAAAACCGCCAGGGCACGGCACTCGGCATCTACGGCGGCGTCGGCAATCTGGCGCCGGGCCTCTTCACGCTGCTGCTGCCCTTCGCCATCAAGGCGTTCGGCCTTGCCGGCTCCTATCTCGCCTGGCTCGCGTTTCTGCTCATCGGCACCGGCATCTATGGCTGGCTTGCCCGGGATGCCTATTACTTTCAGCTGCGCGCGCGAGATGTCGCGGCTGAGGAGGCGCGGGCCATCGCCGGCGCGCACGGGCAGGAGTTGTTCCCGCGCGATTCCGTCTGGGGCGCGCTGATGATGGCCGCGGACGAGACGCGAACCTGGGGCCTCACCTTCCTTTACTTCGTCTCCTTTGGAGGCTTCCTCGCGCTGACCGCCTGGTTCCCCACCTACTGGACGAACCTTTACCATCTGACGCCCGTGCACGCCGGCATGCTCGGCGGTCTGGGCTTCTCGCTTCTCGCGGCGGTTGCGCGCGTCGGCGGCGGCCCGCTCGCGGAGAAGTTCGGCGGCGAAATCATGTCGCTGCTCGCCTTCGTGATCGTGTTGGTCGGGGCGGTGCTGCTGACCTTCATCGTTGCGTTCCCCGTCAATGTTGCGGGTGAACTCGCGATCGGTCTGGGCATGGGGCTCGGCAACGCCGCTGTGTTCAAGATGGTGCCGAAATACGTTCCGCACGCGGTTGGCGGTGCGTCCGGTATCGTCGGCGGCCTCGGCGCGCTTGGCGGGTTTGTGATACCGCCAACGCTCGGCCTGTTCGCCAGCGCCCTGGGCGCACGAGGCTATTCCGGCGGGTTCTTCGTCTATGTCGTGCTTGCGATCGCGGCGATGCTGATCGCCATCGGCTTCATCCGCACCCGCAACCGCATCGCGACAGCGTGAGGGCACAACGATGAGCTTGTTTCTGGATCGCCTGACGTTCTTCCGTCGTCGCAACGAAACCTTTGCTGGCGGCCACGGTGTCACCACCGACGAACCGCGCGACTGGGAGGACGCCTATCGTAAGCGCTGGCAGCACGACAAAATCGTCCGATCGACACACGGCGTGAACTGCACCGGGTCCTGTTCCTGGAAGATCTACGTCAAGGGTGGGATTGTTACCTGGGAAACACAACAGACAGATTATCCCCGTACGCGCCCAGACATGCCCAATCACGAGCCACGCGGCTGCGCGCGCGGGGCGAGCTATTCATGGTATCTCTATTCTGCGAACCGTCTGAAGCACCCGCTGGTGCGCAGCCGCCTTCTGAGACTGTGGCGCGAGGCGCGCGCGACGCGTTCGCCCGTCGCCGCATGGGCATCGATCGTCGAGGACGCCGAGAAGCGCGCGAGTTATGTCACCCGGCGCGGTCTGGGGGGCTTCGTGCGCGCACGCTGGGACGAGGTCAACGAGATCGTCGCCGCCGCAAACGCATACACGATCAAGGCTCATGGTCCGGACCGTGTCGTCGGCTTCTCGCCGATCCCGGCGATGTCGATGCTCTCCTATGCCGCCGGTGCGCGTTATCTCTCGCTGCTCGGCGGTGTCTGCCTCAGTTTCTATGACTGGTATTGTGACTTGCCGCCGGCCAGTCCGATGACATGGGGCGAGCAGACCGATGTACCCGAGAGTGCCGACTGGTACAACGCGGGCTACCTCATCCTCTGGGGCTCCAATGTGCCGCAGACGCGCACGCCGGACGCTCATTTCTACACCGAAGCGCGATACCGCGGCGCCAAGAGCGTTGTCATTTCTCCCGATTACGCTGAAGCAACGAAATTCGCCGATCTCTGGCTCCATCCGAAGCAGGGAACGGATGCGGCTCTGGCGATGGCGATGGGCCATGTCGTCCTGCGTGAGTTCCATCTCGATCGTCAGGTTCCCTACTTCGACGACTATGCGAGGCGCTACAGTGATATGCCGATGCTGGTGCGTCTCGTGCGCCAGGGCGAGCACTTCGTGCCGGAGCGTCTATTGCGGGCAGACGACTTTTCCGACGGGCTCGCCGAGGCGAACAACCCCGCCTGGAAGACGGTGGCGCTGGACGAGGCGGGACTGCCGGTTGTGCCGCGCGGCTCGATCGGATTCCGGTGGGGAGAGCAGGGCAAATGGAATCTTGAGCCGCGCGATGGCCTCGGGCGCGAGGTCCGGCTCATGCTCACGCTCGCGTCCGGCGGGGAGGTCGTGCCCGTTGCGTTCCCCTATTTTGGTGCGGCCGCGCGCAACGGATTTGCCGCGACGGATCATCCAGAGGTGCAGCCGCGCAACGTGCCGGCTCGCAAGCTTCACCTGCGCGAGGGGGAGACGCTCGTCGCGACGGTCTTCGATCTGCTTTGTGCCAATTACGGGCTCGATCGAGGCTTGGGCGGCGACAACGTTGCGCGTGACTACGATGCGGACCAGCCCTTCACGCCGGCCTGGGCGGAGCGCGTGACCGGCGTACCGCGTCAGCAGATTATCCATGTTGCGCGAGAGTTCGCGTCCACGGCTGAAAAAACCAACGGCCGGTCGATGGTTATCCTCGGTGCGGGGCTCAATCATTGGTATCATATGGATATGAGCTATCGGGGGATCATCAATCTCCTGGTGTTCTGCGGATGTGTCGGGCAGTCCGGCGGAGGCTGGTCGCACTATGTGGGTCAGGAGAAGCTGCGCCCGCAGACCGGGTGGCTGCCTGTGGCCTTTGCACTCGACTGGAACCGGCCGCCACGCCAGCAGAACGCGACATCCTTTTTCTATGCCCATACCGACCAGTGGCGCTATGAAACGCTTGCGCCGTCGGAAATCCTGTCGCCCACAGCTCCTGCCGGCGACTGGTCGGGCAGTCTGATCGACTACAACGTTCGCGCCGAACGCATGGGCTGGCTTCCGTCTGCGCCGCAATTGAAACAAAATCCACTTTCGATCGCAGCACGTGCCAGGTCTGCAGGGTTGGATACGAAGGATTATGTCGCACGGGCACTGGCATCAGGCGAGCTTGAGCTCGCCTGTCACGATCCTGACGATCCTGCGAATTGGCCCCGCAATATGTTTGTCTGGAGGTCCAATCTTCTCGGTTCATCGGGAAAAGGCCACGAGTATTTTCTCAGGCATCTGTTGGGTACGTCGAATGGTGTGCTTGGCCGCGATCTCGGCGCCGAGGGGCGGGAGAAGCCGCGCGACGTTGCCTGGCATGAGAAGGCCCCCGAGGGAAAGCTCGACCTGCTGGTGACGATCGATTTCCGCATGAGCACAACGTGTGTCTATTCCGACATCGTGCTCCCGACGGCGACGTGGTATGAGAAGGCGGATCTCAACACTTCTGACATGCATCCGTTCATCCATCCGCTTTCCGCGGCGGTGGATCCGGCGTGGGAGTCACGGTCTGACTGGGACATCTACCGTGGTTTCGCGGAAGTCTTCTCGAAGGTCGCGCCGGAGGTGCTGGGTAAGGAAACGGATGTCGTGCTCAGCCCGATCCTGCATGACACCGCCGGTGAGCTGGCGCAGCCCTATGACGTGCGTGACTGGAAGGCTGCCGGGACGGCGCCGGTACCCGGACGCACCATGCCGTCCGTCACGGTTATCGAACGGGACTATACGGCGATCCACGAACGCTTCACCTCGGTCGGACCTCTTCTGGAGAAGCTTGGAAACGGAGGCAAAGGGATCGGCTGGAACACCCAGCATGAGATGGACTTTCTGCGCGAACTGAACGGCCGCGCCGCCAACGGCCAACCGAACATGAGCACCGATATCGATGCCATCGAGGCGGTTCTTAGCCTCGCACCCGAAACGAATGGCGAAGTTGCAGTCAAGGCTTGGGAGGCGCTCGGTAAGATAACGGGTCGCACTCACACCCATCTTGCGCAATCGAAGGAAGACGAGAAGATTCGCTACCGGGACCTGCAGGCGCAGCCTCGGAAGATCATCACCTCACCGACCTGGTCCGGTATTGAGAGCGAAAAGGTCTGCTACAACGCCGGATATACCAACGTACACGAACTTATTCCGTGGCGTACACTGACCGGACGCCAACAATTATATCAAGATCACACGTGGATGCGTGCGTTCGGGGAAGCGTTTGCGACCTGGAGGCCGCCGGTTGATACCAAAGCCGTGGCGCCGGTGCGTGGCCGGCATGGTAACGGCAACAAGGAGATCGTGCTTAACTTCATTACGCCACACCAGAAATGGGGCATCCACAGCACGTACACGGATAATCTTCTTATGCTGACGCTGAACCGCGGCGGGCCGGTCATCTGGATCAGCGAGGACGACGCGCGCGAGGCGGGCATCGCCGACAATGACTGGGTGGAAGCCTATAACGCCAATGGCGCCTTGGTGGCCCGTGCCGTCGTCTCCCAACGCGTGAACCCTGGTATGTCGTTGATGTACCACGCGCAGGAGAAGATCGTGAACGTTCCCGGCAGCGAGATCACGGGGCAGCGTGGAGGCATCCACAATTCGGTGACGAGGGCCGTGCTGAAGCCCACACACATGATCGGCGGCTATGCACAGCAAGCCTATGGTTTCAACTACTACGGCACGGTCGGCTCCAATCGCGACGAATTTATCGTTGTACGACGCATGACAAAAATCGACTGGCTCGATGACGAACCCGCGACCGCAAAGGAGAGCGTGTGATGAAGGTCCGGGCGCAGATTGCGATGGTCCTGAATCTGGACAAGTGCATTGGCTGCCACACGTGCTCTGTTACGTGCAAGAACGTATGGACCAGCCGGGAGGGTGTGGAATACGCCTGGTTCAACAACGTCGAGACCAAACCGGGGATTGGCTATCCCAAGGAGTGGGAAAACCAGAAGCGATGGAATGGCGGGTGGATACGAAAAAGCAACGGTCGTATCGAGCCGCGCATCGGTGCCAAGTGGCGTGTGCTTGCCAATATCTTTGCCAACCCAGATTTACCCGAAATTGATGACTACTACGAACCCTTCACCTTCGATTATGCGCACTTGCAGACCGCGCCGGAAGGCAAGTCGATGCCGACCGCGCGGCCGCGCTCGTTGATCTCGGGTGAGCGGATGGAAAAGATCGAGTGGGGTCCGAACTGGGAGGAGATCCTGGGGGGAGAGTTCGAGAAGAGGTCACGCGACATCAACTTCGAAGGCGTTCAGAAGGACATCTACGGCGCCTTCGAAAATACCTTCATGATGTATCTGCCGCGTCTGTGCGAACATTGCCTCAATCCGGCTTGCGCCGCTGCGTGCCCGTCAGGTGCGATTTACAAGCGAGAGGAAGATGGGATCGTCCTGATCGATCAGGACAAATGTCGTGGGTGGCGCATGTGCGTGTCGGGATGCCCATACAAAAAGATTTACTATAACTGGTCGTCCGGGAAATCGGAAAAGTGCATTTTTTGTTACCCTCGCATCGAGGCGGGCCAGCCAACCGTATGCTCAGAAACCTGCGTTGGCAGGATACGCTACCTCGGCGTCGTTCTTTACGATGCCGACCGTATCGAGGAAGCCGCTTCGGTCGCTGATGAGGGCGATCTTTATGAGGCGCAGCTCAAGGTTTTTCTCGATCCATTCGATCCCGCGGTACAGGCGCAGGCGCGCGCCGACGGAATTGCCGAGGCGTGGCTGGAGGCGGCGCGGCGCTCGCCCGTATGGCGGATGGCAATGGACTGGCGCATCGCCTTCCCGCTGCATCCCGAGTACCGCACCTTGCCGATGGTTTGGTATGTGCCGCCGCTGTCACCGATCCAGTCTGCGGCCGCGGCGGGCAACCTTGGGGAGAATGGCGGCCTGCCGGATGTCGCCTCGCTGCGCATACCGGTCCGCTATCTCGCCAACATGCTCACCGCCGGCCGCACTGAACCTGTGGAGTTGGCGCTGCGACGGATGCTCGCCATGCGCGCCTATATGCGGGCGAAGACCGTCGATGGCCTGACCGACGAGGCGGTGGCTCAGAGCGTGGGCCTCACCGGGACGGATATCGAGGCGATGTGCAAGCTGCTGGCGATCGCCAACTATGAAGACCGCTTCGTCATTCCCACGGTGCACCGGGAGACGGGTGAGGATGCCTACCAGCTGCGAGGCGGTTGCGGCTTTTCCTTCGGCGAAGGCTGCAGCGGGCGAACCGGATTCGATCTGTTCGGCCAGAAGGCAGCGCGTGGCAGGTCTCCGATGGAGGTCGGGTGATGGCGCAGACCTATCGGGTGCTCGCGGCGCTGCTGTCATATCCCACCGCGGAACTCAGAGACAACGCGAACGCCATGGCGGCCATCCTGGAAGAGGAGGCGTTGCTGGAGGTTGAGCACCAGGCGGCTCTATCAACGTTCCTCCACGAGATTGCCGAGACGGATCTTTACGAAATCGAAGAACGCTATGTCGGGCTGTTCGATCGAGGTCGTTCGCTGTCGCTGCATTTGTTCGAACATGTGCACGGCGAAGGACGTGACCGCGGCCAGGCTATGGTCGACCTGCTGAGCCTTTACGAGGAACACGGGCTTGACGTTGTGCCCGGTGAGTTGCCCGATTTTCTTCCCTTGTTTCTTGAGTTCCTGTCGCTGCTCGCGGTCGCTGCCGCCCAGGCGCTGCTCGCCGAACCGGCTGCCATTCTGCGAGAACTGACCGAGCGGCTCGCGAGGCGCGATGCCGGATACGGCGTCGTGATGGCGGCCGTGGCGGCACTTGCTCAGGCGCCGCGAACGGGGGCCTCGGCTATTCCCGACGAGGATCCGGATGATCTCGCGGCGCTCGATGCGGCATGGGAAGAGACAGCGGTTCGTTTTGGTCCCGGCGAGTCCATAGATGGGTGCAGCTCCGACCGGCTGCGCACCCGCCTGCGCGCGGCCCAACGCGATATGGGGCGTGGCGACGCCCTCGGCGCCTGAGGAGAGACGATCATGAGCGCTTGGCTCAACACGGCACTCTACGGCTGGTACCCATATTTCGCTCTGACCGTTTTTCTGGTCGGGAGTGTGCTGCGGTTCGATCACTCGCAATACACATGGCGCTCGGGTTCGAGCCAGCTTTTGCGCCGGCGACAGATGATCTGGGGATCCAATCTGTTCCACGTCGGTATTCTGGTGATCTTCGTCGGTCATCTCGTCGGGCTGTTGACACCGCTGGCGTTGCTGGAGGCACTCGGCATCAGTCACACGGCCAAACAACTTCTGGCGATGGTCGTTGGCGGTCTCGCGGGTATCGCCTGCTGGATCGGGCTCGCGATGCTGGTTCATCGTCGGCTTCTCGATGCACGCATACGCGTCACGTCGAGCTTCGCCGATATCTTTATCCTGATGCTGCTGTGGCTGCAGTTGACCCTGGGGCTGGCGACCATCCCCTTCTCCGCGCAGCATCTCGATGGCGCGGAAATGGTCCGTTTCATGGGCTGGGCACAGGGGATCCTGACACTGCACCCCGGTGCGGCGGCACTGCTGGTCGGGACGAGCCCGATCTTCAGGGTGCATCTGTTCTTCGGGCTCACGGTCTTCCTGGTGTTCCCGTTTACCCGCCTGGTTCATATCTGGAGTGCGCCGGTCTGGTATTTGGGTCGTCCCGGCTACCAGGTGGTGCGTAGCCGGAACCCGGCAAGCACGCATCCGGCAACAGGCGCCGGGGACTGAGGGCGGCATGCGCATCGCAATTCAACATCCTCAAGCAGCGCGCGTAACGGTTGCCGTCAACGGCGTCGTCATTCCTGCGGCAGCAATTGCACGGGAGGTCCAAAACCATCCCGAGGACTCACCGCAGGCCGCTTGGGCCGCGGCGACGCGCGCTGTCGTCGTGCGGGAACTGCTGCTGCAACGTGCCCATGCGCTCGGCCTGGTGGCGGAGCCGAGGAGCGAGGAGGGCATGCGCGAGACGGAGGACGAGGCGCTGATCCGCGCACTGCTGGAGGCGGAGATCCACACGCCACGCGCAGATGAGGCGACGTGCCGCCGTTACCATGCTGCCAACCGTGCGCGCTTCCGCGGCCCCGACCTCTATGAGCCGCTGCATATCCTGTTCCGTGCAGACCGAAACGACCGTGCTGCCTTCGCCCTGGCACTTTCCCGAGCCCAGGCGGTGCTCGAGGAGATCCGTACGTGTCCGAACCGGTTTGAGGATTTTGCCCGCACGCTCTCGGATTGCCCTTCCGCCGAGGCGGGCGGACGGTTGGGCCAGGTCACGTCGGGGCAGACCACGCCCGAGTTCGAGGACGCTCTTCGCCGCCTGCGCCCAGGCGAGACAGGGGCGGAGCTGGTGGAAACGCGCTACGGCATTCACCTTGTGCGGCTCGAGCGTAAGGCGCAGGGCGCGGAGCTGCCGTTTGAGCAGGTGCACGAGCGCCTTGCGGCCTATCTTGAGGAAAAGGCCTGGCGGCGCGCTGTTGCGCAGTATGTCGCTCTTCTCGCCGGCGGGGCTGAGGTGCTGGGCTGCGACATGGCGGCGGCCACCTCGCCGCTGCTGCAGTAGAGGTTGGCGTGCTGGGCGATATCCTCGACGAGCTCACCAACCCGACGCGTGCCGATGCTGTGCTCGCGATCGTCGCCGAACCGACCGTGCGCCAGCGCATCACCGCCGCCGCGGCGGCGGAAGGCGTCGAGGAGGGGGCTCTGGTGGCAGCGCGCCTGCGTCATCTCCTGGACCATGGTGGCGAAGAGATGTGGCTGGACTTGATCGGCGCCATGGCCAACACGCCGCAGCCGGCCAAGGTGGCACTCGAGCGCGTGCTGGCGTGGAGCTTCCCCGAGCCGCAACGCGTGCGGGTCACGCACAAGACTAGGACGGGCGGCGACGCCGAGGGCAGCTTATGAGCGCCATTCCCCGTTACCGGGCAACCACGGCGCCGGCGGTTCTCTCGGCCGGATTCCGACCATTCTTCCTCCTCGCTGGATTGTGGGCGGCGTTCGCCGTGCCTTTCTGGCTGCTGCTGCTGGCTGCGGGGAGGGTTCTGCCGGTGGCCATGGCGCCGCTGCTCTGGCACGCCCATGAAATGATCTTCGGCTTTGCCCTCGCCACGGTGGCGGGCTTCCTGTTCACTGCGGTCCCGAACTGGACCGGGCGCATGCCGCTGCAGGGCGCTTCGCTCGGCGTGCTGGTGTTGCTGTGGATCGTCGGGCGGGTGGCGATGCTGGTCGGCGGTGGCCTTCCCGTCGCGGTTCCTGCCGTGCTCGACCTTGCCTTCCCGGCGGCGCTGACGGCAGCGATCGGACGGGAAATCGTGACCGGGCGAAACTGGCGCAACCTGCCGGTTCTCGCGGCACTCGGGGTGCTGCTCGTGGCCGACCTGTTGATGCAGGTCGGCGCAGCGGCGCGCTTCGGGCTTGCGATGGCGGGAGCGCGGCTCGGCATTGCGACGCTGACCGCGCTGGTGACGCTGATCGGCGGTCGCATCATTCCGAGCTTTACTCGCAACTGGCTGCTGCGACGCGAGCCCCAAGGTGCCTTGCCGGCGCCGTTCGGACTGGTCGATCGTGCCGCGCTGGCCATGAGTTTAGCCGGACTGGCGCTTTGGGTCGTACGTCCCGGGTCGGCCGTGGTGGCGGTGCTGCTGCTGGCCGCTGGCGTGGCCCACGCGCTGCGTCTCGCGCGGTGGCGCGGGCTTGCGACGCTTGGCGAGCCGCTGCTGGCCGTGCTGCACCTGGGCTATGCGTGGCTCGCCTTCGGGCTCGCACTGCTCGGTGTCGACCGCTTCGTCACTCTCATGCCCGCATCGGTCGCGCTGCATGCGCTCACGGTCGGTGCGATCGGTACGATGACGCTGGCCGTCATGGCTCGTGCATCGCTCGGCCATACCGGCCAGGCCCTGACCTCTTCCACGCGTCTCACCGTCGTCTTCGTGCTCGTCAGCGTCGCCGCCATGCTGCGGCTGTTGGCGGCCATCGTCCCAGGAAGTTATGTGCTCATGCTTGATTTCTCGGGTGCTGCCTGGGCCGGAGCCTTCGCGCTGTTCGTCGTGCAGTTCGCCCCGTTGCTCACGAGGCCGCGCCGGCGCGGCGCGGGGTGAGATGGCGGCGATGAGCGCGATTTCGGCTCATGCCGGCGGCGGCCGGGCGAGCCTCGACTTCGAACAGGCCCTCGAGCGCGTGCTGGTGCTGGCCGGAAGCGTGCTGGAGGCGGAGCGCGTTGCGGCCGAGGCGTGTCCGGGCCGGGTGCTGGCAAGCCCGATATGCGCACGGCTCGACCTGCCGGGTTTCGACCAGTCGGCGATGGACGGCTACGCGGTGCGCACGGCGGAACTCGTGCCGGGCCGCTCAATGGCCATAACCGGCCGGACCGCCGCCGGCGATCCGCGCGGGTCGCTCGTGCCGGGCGGGGTTCACCGCATCCTGACTGGCGCGCCGCTTCCGCAGGGAGCGGACGCCGTGATCGCGCAGGAACGGGCGCAACGCGTGGGCCAGGAGGTCGTCTTCGCCATCGCGCCGCCGGCGGGAACCAATCTGCGCCGGCGGGGTGAGGACGTGCGCGCCGGCCAGAGGCTGATGTCACCTGGCACGCTGCTCGACTGGCGACATGCCGCGATGCTGGCGGCACAGGGGATCGACGAGGCAAGCGTCCGACGACGCCCGCGCGTGGCGCTGCTCTCGGGCGGGCACGAGTTGCGCGGCACCGACGAAAGCCTGGCCGAAAGTCAGATCCACGATTCCAATCTGCCGATGCTCGCGGCGCTGCTGGGCGCGTGGGGAGCAGCGCCGCGACGGCTGCCCCGTGTCGAGGATCGTGTCGAAGCGCTGCGGGAGGCCTTGCGTGAGGCGGCGGCGGACGCGGACCTCGTGGTGACCACGGCGGGTCTTTCGGTGGGGGAGGAGGATCACGTTCGGCGCGCGCTGGAGGATCTCGGTGGGTCGCTCGAGGTGCTGACGGTGGCGATGAAGCCCGGCAAGCCGCTCGCCGTCGGGCGGCTCGGCACGTCTCTGTTCGTCGGCCTGCCCGGTAACCCGCAAGCGGCACTGGCCGGCGCCGTTGCCTTCCTGCGTCCGCTGCTGGCACGGCTCACAGGTGCCGCCATGCCCGTGCCGTTGCGTGCCCGGTCCTCTTTCACCCTCGTGCGCAAGGCGGGCCGCACGGAGTTCGTTGCGGTGCGGCTCGTTCAGCGCGGCGCCGAACTGTGGGCGGAGCGCGCGGGCCCGGAAGGTTCGGGCCGGCTGGCGCCGCTGCTCGGGGCGGGCGGACTGGCCAGGCTCGAGGCGCCCGTTGCGGCGCTGCGCGCGGGCGAGATGCTCGACGTGCTGCCCTTCCAGCCAATCCCGGTTGCGCCGTGACCGATCGTTGATCGTGGTTGCGCCGGCGAGGCTTCAGGCGGTGAAGCGCGGGAACAGGATATTGTTTTCCGTGTGGATGTGCTCGACCAGGTCGTCGGCAAACTTGCGCCCGCCGGCATAGAGCGCGCGCCAGGTCGAACAAGCCTCCGCCGGCAGCGTGAAGTCGCTCGTGAGCCGCTCCAGTTCGCGCAGGTAATTGCCGTGATCCTCGTGCTCGGCGAGCATCATGCCGATCGGCTGCGCGATCATCGGGTGACCACCCCGGCGCATCAGCGGGAACAGAACCTGCTCCTCCTTGGACATGTGGTCCTGCAGCTCTGCCAGCGTGGTCTCCAGCAGATCGGCGAGGCCGGCCGGTGTGGCGGGATGCTCGCGGTGCACGGCCTCGACGCGGCGCGCCAGGCGGATGAGCTCCGGCAGCTCGCGGCGATGCGCCTCATGGTAGCGGGTCTCGATGAGCCCGATCAGCTCCTCGGTGCTCTCGGGCGGCGTCGCCTTGCGGGCAAGGGCCGCGACCTCTCCCAGCTCCTGCTCCAGCGCATCGAGCGAGAGCCCACGGAGCGTCGCGACTTCGCCCAGGGTCGCCTGGCCGCCGCAGCAGAAATCGAGCTTGTGACGACGCAGCACGGCGGTGGCGCCGGGGAGGGTCGCGGCAATCTCGCCCAGCCGGCGCGTGGCGAAGCCGGGCTCGGCAGAGGTGGTGGCACTCATGCAAATCCTCCTGCCCCGATGCCGGGGCTGTCGCTTTCAGGTTGACGCTGCCTCGCGGGCGCGGCGTGGCCGATACTGGTATCGGCGATGCCAGTTTTATATCCGGACAAATGTGGTATGGTCAATACCAAATAGGGGTTCGCCGATGCGCCTTCTCGCTGCCACGGATTTCGCGCTGCGCGTGCTGATGCTGCTGGTGCGCCAGCCCCCTGGCCGGCCGGTCAGCGTCGAAACGCTGGCGCGCGAGCTCGGCGGACTCTCACGCCACCATCTGCACAAGATCGTGCAGGAGCTGACGGCTCTCGGCGTCACGCGGACGACGCGCGGCATGGCCGGTGGGGTTGCCCTGGCGGTCGATCCGGCGACGCTGCAGCTCGGTACGCTGGTGCGCCGGCTGGAAAGCAAGCAGCCGCTGGTCGAATGTTTCCAAGGGCAGGGCTGCGCCTGCACGCTGGTCGAGGAATGCCGGCTCAAGGGCATGCTGCGGCAAGCCCAGCAGGAATTTTACGCGGCGCTCGACGAACACACGCTCGCCGAGTGCGTGCCGCCGGGTGTGGAGGCGCGCGGCAGGTGAGCGCGACCTTTGGCGCGGCCGTGGCCGACTGGGCCGGCTTCGCCACCGCCTTTGGCGTTTTCCTGCTCTCGCATGCCGTGCCGGCGCGTCCGGCGTTGCGCGCGCGCCTGGTCGCTGTGCTGGGGGAGCGGCTCTACCTGGCCGCCTATGCCACAGTCTCGGTCGGCGCCCTTGCCTGGCTCATCGTGGCGGCAGGGCGGGCGCCCTATGTCGCGCTGTGGCCCTATGCGATCTGGCGGGTCTGGCTCGTCAACCTTGGGATGCCGCTCGCCTGCCTCCTCGTGGCCTTCGCGGTGGGGGCGGCGAATCCGCTTTCCTTCGGGGGGCCGGCAGCGGGGTTCGAGCCTGCGCACCCCGGGGTTGCCGGGGTGGCCCGCCACCCGCTGCTGCTGGCGCTGGCGCTGTGGGGCGGGCTGCACACGCTCGCCAACGGCGACCTCGTGCATGTGGTGCTGTTCGGCGGCTTTACCGGCTTTGCCGTGCTGGGCATGCATATGCTCGACCGGCGGCGACGCCGGCAGCTCGGACCAGCCGTGTGGGCGCGGCTGGCGGCCAACACCTCCACCTGGCCTCTGGCAGCCCTGATCGACGGGCGCTGGAAGCCACGGCCGAGGCTACGGGATGCGCTGCGTCTGGTGCTCGGGCTGGCACTATGGCTCGCCCTGCTGGCGCTGCACCCGCGTTTGATCGGGGTTTCGCCCCTGCCGCCGGGACTCTAAAGCCGGCAGGCGACCTGCCCGGCAAAACAAAACCCTGGGCACCTGCTGGTGCCCAGGGTTTCCATTGGCTCGTGTTGTGTCTCAGGCCGGGCGGCGGCGGCGGCGTGCCAAGCCAAGTCCGACCAGGCCAACGCCGAGGAGCGCCAGGCTTGCCGGCTCGGGCACCGGCAGGTGCGGATTGCCCTCGGGGCAGCCGCTCCCGGAGCATCCCCCCGTAAGTGTCGTGTCCGGCCCCGTCCCGAACAAGAACGTAACTCCCGTGATGGTCGTCGTGTCTGTAATACCGGTCAGGTTGATGCCGAAGGTCGCGGGTCCATCCACATACGAATTGAAGTTCGGGAAGCCCTTATTGATCTTTTGATATCTACCGCCGTTGCTCGCTGGAATAATCATCTCGCTGGGTTGTCCGCCCCCGAGCGCTTCAAGCGTGATGGTGCTTCCCGAGATTTTTGAGTTGTTGATCCATCGCGTCGGCGTCCCGGAGACAGTTTTCACGGTGCCATTCTTTGCGGCCGTCTTGCTGTAGGTGATATCCCCCATAGTACCAACTGCGGACAAAGCTCCCAGCGTGCCAAGTGGGTCGCTCACCGAAAAGATGATGCCGCTCACTGCCTGGCCGGCACTCCGTATTGACCCGGCGCTGAGGAGGTTCGTGACCGTGAGGTCGATCTGGCCGGTGCTCAAAGTGAACTGAGCCTTCGCGTCCAGCGTGCCGGTCAAATTGCTCGCTGTATAATAAACCACGTTTGCCCTGGCGGCCGCTGCGGGCACGAGCAGAGCAGCCGCTGCCGCAATCGAAAGAATCCAATGACGCATGTCACCCTCAGAACCCGAACGAACGTTAATCTAACCTGAATCCCTCGAGAGTCGAGTCATATTTTTGGGATACGGTAAAGAATTTTCACTGACCCCGCTCGATGGAGGCCGTGCAGCCGACCCTATCTCCCGCCGTCGCTCCGGCGGCGCCACGTCCCGTTGGCGTGGCTTCGGCAGCCGGGTAGCAGCATGGGCGGACTCGAGGTCGGGAGAATCCCTCTGACATGGAAACATTGCTAAAATTGAGATATTTTATGACTTTTTCCGATGCAAAAAGCGAGCATAACATTTCAAATCATTTGAAACATCTCTTAAATATGGTGCTTTTGGCAGATGGTCCTATGTTCGCGGAGTCCTCTCAGTCCATGGGCTGGTGGTCCTGATCCTAGCGACTAGAATCGACGCGAATCGAAAGCTCGACGTGCCATGCTGATCTCGTCCCGATCCTGCCATGTTCTCCGCTGCGCCCCGTGCCTGGCCGTCGCGACCTATCTTGAGGCGCGGTCGCGCTGCGCTGCCGTCAGGGGATAAGCGATGCCCTGGATCTGCCTGCCGGTCGGCAAAATCAAACATCTTGCGCCCGCCGCGCTCTCAGCGCTCATTGCCGCCCATCCGATCCCCGCGGGCGTGGCGTGCCACTGCACGGGCACGAGCCTGGCATGGGTTCCGGCCGCGCCCGCGGAGTCTGGGAAGCCGGCACCTTCCCCGAGAGGGGCGCAGCCGTCGGCCGGCGACCCTGGAGGGCCGCAGGCTTCCTCAGGTGACCCGGGCGTGCCGGACGTCGCCGCGAGCTGGGTTCCCGGCAACTGGGGATATCATGGCCCGATGGGGACTCCGCCCGTGCTGTTCCTACCCGTCGGGGGCCCCGGCGGTGGCGGCGGCTCGATACCGCCCCACCCGGGATCGCCACCTCCTGGCGACAACACCCCCCCTGGCGGCAACATCCCCCCTGGCGGCAACATTCCGCCCGGCAACGGCAACACGCCACCCTCGCCCGTTCCCGAACCGTCGAGCGCTGCACTCTTTGTCGTCGCGGCGGCGGCGCTGCTCACGCTGCGCCGCCGCCGGGCCTGATCCGCAGCCTTATCCCTAGGCTTGCTATCCCTGGGCTTGTTGCAGGCGCGCCAGCAGCGCCGGCGTGGCCTCGCCGGTCGGGGGCATGCCGTTCGCCTGCTGGAAGCGGGTGATGGCCGAGATCGTCTGCGGCCCGGCGATGCCATCGGCCGGCGGAGCGAGGTAGTGCAGGCGGATCAGCTGTTCCTGGACGCTCTGCACGAGAGACGCATTGGCGGGTGAGAGCGAGGTGGTCTGCGCCTGCGGGGCAAAGCCCTGCACGTTGTTGCCACGCGAATACATGCATTGCGCGTAGGCCTGGTCGAACTGGTTCTGGCTCGCCTGTTGCTGCTGGTTGGAGAGATAGGCGCCGCCCGCCGTGCCGAGCACCGCGCCGCTGAGCGCGCCGATCGCAGCGCCGGTGCCGGCATTGCCGCCGATCGCCCCGGCCGCCGCACCCAGGGCTGCGCCGCCCACCACGCCGGCACCCGCGCCGATCGCCGTGGTCTGGTTCGCCTTCTGCGCCTGCCCTGCGACCTGCGCCTGGGCGAATTGCTGGCAAGAAGCCTGGTCCGCCTGGAAGGCCTGGAAGCTCTTGCCTGGCCCGGGCATGGCGGTGACCCGCGCAGTCGTGGGCGTCTGGGCGCATCCGGCCAGGCCCAGCAGGAGGGCCGCTGCCACGGCCGCGTGTTTGCGCTGCATCGCATCACCTCCGCATTTTTTGCCTGCCTGTTCTACCGGCGCGCCTGCACGACACGCAAGCAGGGCTCTCCGGCCGGTCAGCGCTCGGGCAGGAGGCCTTTGGGGCTGAAGCGCAGGACGAGAAGCAGCACCAGCCCCACGGCCGGCAGCCGCATCTCCACGGCACTGTTAATAAGATGGGTCTTGAGCGGCCCGTCGGCCAGCGGCGAGGTCAGCAGCGCGAACAGATGCGGCCCGACACTGCCCGCCTCGTCCCAGATGAGCATGATGATGAGCGCGCCGAGCACCGAACCCAGGTTGTTGCCGGAGCCGCCGAGGATCACCATCGACCAGATGAGGAACGTGTAGCGCAGCGCGTCGTTGTAGTTCACCGGCGAGAACAGCCCGTGCAGCATCACAAACAGCGCACCGGCGATCCCGATGACGGCACACCCCAGCACGAAGACCTGCAGATGCCGGCGCTTGACGTCCTTGCCCATGGCTTCGGCCGCGACCTCGTTGTCGCGGATGGCGCGCATCATGCGCCCCCACGGTGAGCGCAGCGACAGTTCGGCCAACAGCAGGATCACCAGCAGTATGGCGGTGAACAGGGCGGCGAAACACAGGCCGACGAAGACGGTCGACGTTGTCGTCAGGTGCATGCCGAGGGTGTGGGCGAGATCGATGAACCAGGGCTGCTTCTGCAGCCGCACTTCCTCCGGAACGGGCCACCGGCTGATCCCAACGACGTTCTTCACACCGCGATCGAGCCAGCTTTCGTTCATCAGAACGGAAATGATAATCTGCCCGATACCGAGCGTTGCGATCGCGAGGTAGTCCGAGCGCAGGCCGAGGGCGATCTTCGCGACCGCCCATCCGGCCGCAGCGGCGAAGGCAGCGGCAACGATGAACGAAAAGGGCACCGGAAGGCCGAGGCCGCCGATATTGCCGGTGACGGCGGCGTTGATCGCCTCGACGGCTTTGGCCGCTGGATTGAAGACCGTGCGAAAGACCGTCACGCCGACGCCGATGAAGACGATGAGGCTGACGATGCGCAGCCACCCCGCGCCGAGCACACGGTAGAGGCGCATGGCCGCGAAGATGACCAGCGCGAGAATCACGAGTGCGACGAGGAGCCGTGGCGTGCCGGCTGACCAAGCCTGAGGATCGAGCGGCATGGAGACGAGAACGACGGCCAGTCCGCCGAGAGCAAAGAAGCCCGACACACCGACGTTGAAGAGACCGGCGTAGCCCCATTGCATGTTGACGCCGAGTGCCGTGATCGCAACGATAAGGCCGTCGTTGAGGATGGTCAGAGCGAGTGGCCAGCTCTGAAGCACGCCGACGGCGACATAAAGCAGGCCGACGACAGCTAAGACCCAGAGCGAGCGCGACCTGCCGTTCATACCGATTTTCCCTTGAAGATGCCGGTCGGCTTGAACAGCAGCACGGCCACGAGAATGGCGAACGAGACGGCAAACTTATAATCGGTCGTCAGCAGTTGCATCAGCCCGCCAGGCACGAGCGAGCGGGGCAGCACGTAGGCGGCGACCATCCGCCATGCATAGGTTGACATCACCTCCGAGAACGCGACGACGAAGCCGCCGACGATGGCACCGAGCGGGTTGCCGAGGCCGCCCACCACGGCGGCCGCAAAGATCGGCAGCAGGAGCTGGAAGTAGGTGAAGGGCATGAAGGACTTGTCGAGTCCGTAGAGGACGCCGGCGGTCGTCGCCAGGCCGGCGACGAGGAGCCAGGTCACTGTGACCACCCGTTCGGGGTTGATGCCCGAGAGCAGGGCCAGGTCTTCGTTATCGGCAAAGGCACGCATCGACTTGCCGGTCCGCGTATGGTTGAGAAACCAGAAGAGGGCAGCGACCACGATGATCGCGGTCAGCAGCGTGATGACCGACGTCGTCCGCAGCGCCAGGCCCTGCGCGAGGCCGGTCATTTTGCGAAACTGGAAGGCGTTGATGATGAAGCGCTGGCCGTCGGCGAAGTTTTGATCCTGGACGCCTATGATCAGACGGGTCAGCCCGTTCATGACGAACATGACACCCATCGAGACGATAACGAGGATGACCGGTGCCGCCTTCTTCCGGCGATAGAAACGATAGACGGCGCGGTCGGTGAAGAGCAGGACCAGGGCCGTCACCGCGATCCCCAAGGGGAGGGCGAGCAGTGCCGTCGGCAAGGGGCCGAAGGTGATTCCGGCGGCCTGGAACGCCCAGGTGATAAGGATCGTCACCGCGGTGCCGAAGGCCATGGTATCGCCGTGGGCGAAATTCGAGAATCGCAGGATGCCGTAGATCAGCGTGACGCCGAGCGCACCGAGGGCGAGCTGTGCGCCATAGGACGTCGCCGGAATGATAACGTAGTTGAGAAGAACAACGATGGCATCGAGAATGTTCATGGGATCAACCTCCCAGGAACGTCTTGCGGACGTCTGGATCGGCAAGGAGCGCCTCGCCCGTGTCCGTATAGCGATTGGCCCCCTGGACCAGCACGTAACCCTTGTCGGCGATGTTCAGTGCCTGCCGCGCATTTTGTTCCACCATCAAGATGGAAATGCCTGTGCGGGAGATCTCGATGATACGGTCGAAAAGCTCGTCCATCACGATGGGCGACACGCCGGCAGTCGGCTCGTCGAGCATGAGGACCTTGGGCTGGGTCATCAAAGCCCGCCCAACGGCCACCTGCTGACGCTGACCGCCGGAGAGCTCGCCGGCTGCCTGGCGCCTCTTTTCCTTGAGGACGGGGAACAGATCATAGATCCTAGCCATGGTCGGACGGATGTCGTCGCGGCGGAGGAAGGCTCCCATTTCGAGGTTTTCCTCCACCGACATGGAAAGGAACACGTTGTCGGTCTGCGGCACGAAAGCCATGCCCTTAGCCACGCGCGCCTGCGGCGAGAAGGCGGTGATATCCTCTCCGTCGAGGCGTACCTGCCCGTGACGCAGCGTCAGCATTCCGAAGACGGCCTTCATCGCCGTTGATTTGCCGGCACCGTTGGGACCGACGATGACCGCGATTTCGCCCTTCTCGACCGCGATCGTGCAATCATGGAGAATATCGGCAGCGCCATAGCCACCGGTCATCTTCTCTCCGATGAGGAAGGGCGCGCCCATGCTTTCTTTTCCCCCGCAGCCAGCTACGCGCTGGCCCTGATCTTGTTCTTCAGGCCCCGCCCCAGATACGCCTCGATCACGGCCTCGTTCTCCATGATGTGCTCGGCGGGACCGGTGGCAAGCACCCGCCCTTCCGCCATCACGATCACCGGGTCGCACAGTCGCGCGATGAAATCCATATCGTGCTCGATCACGCAGAACGTGTAGCCGCGCTCCTTGTTGAGGCGAACGATGGCGTCGCCGATGGTGTTGAGCAAGGTTCGATTCACGCCGGCTCCTACCTCATCAAGAAAGACGATCTTGGCTTCCACCATCATCGTACGACCAAGCTCGAGAAGTTTCTTCTGACCGCCGGAGAGCTGGCCTGCCTTGTGGTCGGCCAGATGTGAAATGGTCAGGAACTCCAGCACCTCGTCCGCCTTCTTTGCCAGCGCTCGCTCGTCGCGAGCGATCTCGCGACGACGAAACCAGGTGTTCCACAGACTCTCGCCCTTCTGACCGCCGGGAACCATCATGAGATTCTCGCGCACTGTCATCGATCGGAACTCGCGCGCAATCTGAAACGTGCGCAGTAAGCCGCGGGCGAAGAGCTCGTGCGGAGAGAGACCGGTAATGTCTTCGCCGTCCATCAGGACCCGGCCGGACGTTGGTGCCAGATGGCCCGCAATCACGTTGAAGAGTGTGGTCTTGCCGGCGCCGTTCGGCCCGATGAGACCGGTGATCGATCCTTTCGCGACCGTGAGCGAGACCCCTTGGACGGCGTGGAAGCCGCCAAAGCTCTTGTGCAGATTGTCGACGACGATCATGCCCATTTTCCTTCGCCCCGCTTGTCGTTGGCTGGATGGCGGACGAGCCTGGCGCAGAGTGAACGGCCCGGACGAGGCCGGGCCGTTCCGAGAGACGAAAGCGACCAGACGTTACTCGTAGTAGTCGGTCACGCGCTTGCCGTTCTTGATCGTGTAGACACGATAGCTGCCGGCGCTATCGGGTCCGATCAGGCGGACGCTCGACGCGCCTTCGTAGTTGATCGCTTTGCCCTCCGACAGAAGCTTCAGGCCCTTCGCCAACTGACCGGCATAGATCTTCACGCCGGGACCATTGGCAATAGCCTCGATCTTGTTCTTGTAGACCGTACCCTTGGTCGAGTGGGCGGCCTCCATGGCCAGCGCCATCAGCGCCACCGCATCATAACCTTGGGCCGAGTATGCGGCCGTGCCGTCGAAGCCAGCTTTTTTAGCCTCAGCAACGAAGGTTTTGAAGCCGGAGCTGTTGCTTTCTCCGATGTCGCCGATCGAACCGTCGAGCGACTTGCCGAAATGCTGCAGCAGGCTTGCCGTGTACATGCCGTCCGGCAGATAAAATTTGCTGAAGGCGCCGGTGTCGAGCGCGCCCTGGATAATGCCCTTACCCCCCTGATCAGCGTATCCCGCGACAACCAGCATCTGCCCGCCCGCGGCCGCAAGGGTCCCGACCTCGGCTGAGTAGTCTGCTTTGCCATCCTGATGCGGCAGCGAGATCGTGATTGTCCCGCCCTCTTTCTTGTAGGCGGCGCTGAAAGCATCGGCGAGGCCCTTGCCGTAGTCATTATCAGTGTAGGTCAGCGCGACCTTCTTGATGCCCTGCTTGATGAGGACATCCGCCATCACCTGGCCCTGACGAGCATCCGATGGAGCTGTGCGGAAGAACAGCCCGTCGGATGGCGCAGTCGACAGCGAAGGCGACGTTGCCGAAGGCGAGATCATGACAACGCCGTTGGGGCGTGCAACGGACTGCAGCACAGCCGCAGTCACACCCGAGCAGTGCCCACCGACGATACCGGCCACGTGGTCCGATGTTACCAGGCGCGTCGCGGCAGCCACTGCCGCCGACGCATCGGTGCACGTATCGTCACCCTTCACGCCCTCGAGCTGCGCACCCTTGAGGAAGGCATGCGATGCATCGATCTGCTTGATGGCCAGTTCGGCGCCGTTGTAGATGCCGGGCGCCTGCGATTCCTCTGGGCCGGTAAAGCCCAGCAGGATGCCAATCTTGACCGTCTGGGCCGCAGCGACCTGTGTCACCAGTGCCACTGCCGCGGCGGCTAGCAAAATTTTCTTCATGGAGTCCCCTCCTGATGGAAGCCTGATTATTGAGTCATACTTCGTTTGCGGGTTTCCTAGACGATCCGACGTTTTGGATCGGGGAAGCGTGAAACCCTAGTGGCACTTCGCCGACCCGTCGCTCAAGTTCGTTTTCTTGGGCCAAAGAAAAACTTTTCGTTTGCCGCCGATCAGTCGCATCGACCTTCATGGACAGCAATCAAAGATCATGCAGCCGAGATACTGAGATTTGCATCCTTTGCCTTCCCATGTGATCGGCGGTTCAGATCACAGCCTCTTCCATGAATGGCTCGTTGCGGGGAATGCGCTCGTAGGCGAACGGCGAGAGATCGAGTGTCTGAAAGCGACCGTGGACAATCAGTTCCGACACCGCGCGTCCGACAGCCGGCGATTGCTGCAGCCCGTGCCCCGAAAATCCGTTGGCGAACATGAAGTTCGCCACGTCAGGGTGAAAGCCGACAATTCCATTGTGATCCATCATATTGTATTCGTAATGACCGGTCCAGCTCGATTGCACCTTGAGAGCATCGAAGGCGGGAATTCGGTGCCATAGCGCCGGCCAGATGTGGTCCGTGAACTCTTCGTGATGCATCTCGAAGTCGTCGTAGTCAGCCGGGCCGTCGTCCTGCGGTGTGTTTCCGGTGAGAAAGAGCTCCCCTTCGGGGCGCACGAACGTGCCCGAGAGGTCGATGACATTCGGCATCCGACCAGGTATCGGCGTGGCGCTGGCGAAGACAAAGCTGTAGCGTTTGTATGGACGAACAGGAATCGAGAGACCTGCCATTTGTGCCACCACCTGGGCGCGCGGGCCGGCGGCATTGACCAGCGTGCCGCACGTCACCGTGTCGCCCGTTGCCAGGCGAGCTGCGACAACCCGGTTGTCGACCACCTTCAGGTCGGTGACAGCATTATCGAGATAGTCGACGCCCCCCATGCGTGCCGCGCGGCGGAAGCCGTTCATCAGCCCCATCGAATCGAACCATCCCTCGTCGCGTGAGCCCCATGAGGCCCCGCCGAGATCGTCGACATTGATCCATGGAAATTTTTCCTTCAGCGCTGCAGGCTCAAGAAAAACGGTGCCAGCGCCGAGGCTTCGCTGGAGCTCCACCCGTGCCTTGGCGGCATCCACGCCGTCGGGCGAGCAGCAATAAAGATAGCCGTGCTCCCGAAAGCCGAGATCGGGCGCGGCCTCTCCGGGAAAAAAGGGCGCCATGCGCGCCTGAAAGCTACGGATGACCTCGATGCCAAATTGGCTGATCTTGACGTTAATCGGGTTGGAATACTGCTGGCGAATCGAGCTCGTTGACAGAGCGGTCGACGCGAACTCGTAGCTGCTGTCACGCTCGACGACTAGAATTGATGCGGCTCTCCCGAGTGCCAGGCTCAACCAGTAGGCGGTCGAGGAACCAACGGCTGCGCCGCCGACGATGACGATGTCATAGGCGTCGCGGGAAGGCGATTTATAGCGGGGAATCGGCATCAGCGAAGCTCCGGTTTCAGCGGGCGAAGAACGTCGTCAGGTTATCAGTGCCGCGGGCTCGTCGATCGGCATCTGACGTGATGGAGCCTCCGATCGTGCCCCCAAGTCAGGCGACGACCGGCATGGGCCGAGAGCCGGTCAAAAGCCCTATTGGCGTGCACGAACGGTGGCTTCGGGCGTCCCAACATGCGGCGTTTCCTGGTGGATTGAAATTTGTATGATATCTTATATCCTACGTAGCGGGCGGCAAGCAAGTCACCCGGTGAGCACAGTCGCGCAAACGACCCACACCACCGGGCGTCGATCGAAAAGGAAAGAGACGATGCGTGGAAGCGGCAAGGCGGATGTCTTCCTGATGCTGGCCCATCCAATTGGGCACACTAAAAGTCCTGGCATGTTCAATGATATTTTCGAGGCGAAGGGGCTGGACAGTTTGATGGTCCCCATCACCTGCCAGCCGAAGGATTTCGATACATTCTGGGCTGGCGTTACGGCCGCGCAAAATGTGCGCGGTGTTATTGTCTCGGTTCCATATAAAGTCGCCGTCTTTCACAAATGCTCGGCAGCGCATCCGCGCGCATCCCGTGTACAAAGTGCCAACTCCGTGCGTCGGCAGGAGGACGGAAGTTGGTATGCTGACAACTTTGACGGTGTTGGCTTCATCGAAGGGCTCAAGGCCGGCAACCATCCTATTGCGGGACGCAAGATCTTGCAGGTTGGAGCGGGAGGTGCGGGCGCTTCGCTAGCTTACTGCCTCGCGGAGGAGGGGGCGGCGGAAATTCGCCTCCATGATATTGATCCCACGCGCGCGGCAAGGCTTGCTGCTTTGGTGGCGGAGGCCTTTCCCGCCTGCCGCATCGAGGTCGGCGATGCTGATCCCGAGGGGATGGACATGGCGATCAACGCGACGCCGTCTGGCCTGCACGAGAACGATCCACTGCCGATGGACGTGACGAAGCTGACACCCGCCATGACGGTCGTTGACATCATCATGGACCCGGTCGAGACGGCACTGCTGCTCGAGGCCAAAAACAGAGGCTGCCGCATACAGCCGGGACAGCCGATGATGGATTTCCAGGTGCGCGGAATGTCGGAGTTCTTCGATATCGAGCGCAGGGATCGCGGCCATGGATGAGGCGCGTACCGTCGTCGTAATCGGCGGGACGCGCGGTATCGGCAAGGCAATTGCGATGCGGTTCGCCGAGGACGGAGCGCACGTCGTGGTCGCGGGGCGCGGCAAGGCATCGGGGCTGGAGGTTGCGCGTGCCTGTGAAGCGGCCGGCGCACCGGCGGCGCGGTATGTTGAGACCGATGTTGGCGAAGCGAGGTCGGTCGAGGCTCTCGGCGTAGCGGTAGCCGGGGAGTTTGGCGTACCGTCTGTGCTCATTAACTGCGCCGGGATCCTGCAGAGCGGCAAACGGGTCCTCGATCAGGCACTCGACGAAGACGAGGCGATCTGGCGCGTCAACTATCGTGGCACCCTGCTCGGGTGCCAGGTTTTCGGCCGGATGATGGCCGCGGCGGGGCGAGGGGCGATCCTCAATGTCGGATCGCTCGCTTCTTTCGCACCCTTGTCGTTGCCAGCCTATACGCCGGGAAAGCATGCGGTGCTGGCCCTGACCCAGATCCTGGCAGCGGAACTCGGTCCGCGGGGCGTGCGCGTCAACGCTGTGGCGCCGGGCTATACGTTGTCGGATGGGCTCAAGGAGAAGATCGCCAAGGGCGAGCGCAACCCCGAGGCCATCAAGGCGAGCACGGCGCTGCGCCGGTTCGTCGACCCGCGCGACGTCGCCGAGGCGGCGATGTTCCTCTGCTCGGATCGCGCGAGTGCCGTCACCGGGGTGACCCTGCCGGTCGATGCGGGCTGGCTGGTGCAGGCGCCCTACGCCCACTACCTACAGGGAAACCCGATCCGCCCCATCGTCGCCATCTGATCGGAATGAAGAGCCGTGGTCCCTAACCGCCGCTGCGAGCGAGAAAGAAAGCGATGACCAGGCGACCGTCCTTGTCGACTGTCGTGGCCGAGAGTCTGGCCCGAACCATTCGTTCGGGACGCCTCAAACCGGGAGCGCAGCTCCCGACGGAGGCGGAGCTGTGTACCCGGTATGACGTGAGCCGTACGGTCGTGCGCGAGGCGGTCGCGCGTCTACGCTCTGACGGTCTCGTAATTCCGCATCAGGGGCGCGGGATGTTTGTCAGCGAGATGCCAGAGGCGCGGAATTTTACAATACCCGACGAGGCGCTGCGAACGCTTCCCGAAACGATCGCGCTTCTTGAACTTCGTCTGAGCGTCGAGGTCGAAGCCGCAGGCCTGTGTGCGGAACGGCGAACGAAGAGTGAGGTCCTTGCTATCCGGGCGCTGATGGAAAGGATCGACGCCGAACAGCAGGATCCAAGCTCTGTCCATGTCCATTACGATTACGATTTCCATCTCGCTATTGCCAAAGCCGCTCGCAATGAATTTATCCATGGCTTCCTAAGTTACCTGAAGCCGCGGATCGTGCCGAGGCTCCGGCTCGGTTACGTTGTCGAGCCGGGACTCAAGGATCGCTACTACGCGCAGATTCACCGTGAGCATAGAGCCGTCGTCGACGCAATCGACCGGCGCAATGATCGCTCGGCTCGACAGGCCATGCGCCGACATCTCTCCAACAGCCTCGCTCGTGTACGCGCACTCGTCCAAGGTGTCGAAGTTGCGACGACCGATGAGGAACAAAAGCAGGCGGCGGCTGCTCTCTTCGCGGGGCTGAAGCCGCCGGGGAAGGCGCCGCGACGGTCTAGCGCGGACGTCCCACCGCAATCACTTCCAACACGACAGGAGACCTGACGTGACGACGGCTCTTATCACCGGAGCAACGAGCGGCATTGGCCAGGCGATAGCCGTCGGCCTGAACGAGGCTGGCTACACTGTCTACGCTGTCGGCCGTAACGAGGCGGCTCTTGAAGAGCTTCGGCGGAACGGTCCCAGTATTTCACCAATCTGCCTTGATATCACTGATCGCCATGCGGTGGCCGCGGCAGTCGCTGACCTCACCATCGATGTCCTTATCAACAATGCTGGTATCATGCCGCCGCTCGGCAATTTTGCCGAGATGGAGATCGCGGATATCGATGCGGCATTGGAGATCAATCTTAACGCGCCGATCCTCCTCACGCGTCTTGTCCTGCCCCAGATGTGCAAACGCCGATCGGGGCATGTGATCTTCACGGGCTCCGTGGCGGGGCACAGCGGCTTCGCCAACATCGCCGTCTATAGCGCCACCAAGGCGGCAATCGCCGGCTTCGCAGCGTCGTTGCGAGCCGATCTTTCGCCACATGGCGTTCGCGTGACGGAGATCGTCGCCGGGCGTGTCGAGACACGTTTGTATGAGACGATTCTCGACGAGAAGGCCCGGGCCGCGATGTATGCGGGTGATGTGGCGCTGCAGCCGGAAGATGTTGCCAAGGTAGTCGAGGCTATCCTCGCCCTGCCCGAAAGAGCGACCGTGGTACGTTTCGATATCGTCCCGACACGACCGGTCACACCGAGCGGAACAAAGTAGAGAGGTGGCAATGAACGGTTTGTCGGTACTTATCGTCGGTGGAGGATCAGGGCTGGGTGCCCTGCTCGCCGACACGGCAGTGGACGCGGGTGCGGCGGCTATCGGCATCATCGACATCAATCGCGAAGCGGCGGAAGAAGCTCTTGGGCATGCACGCGCACGAGGGGTGCCGGCTGAAGCACGCTCCTGCGACATTCAGGTGGGGGCACAATGCCATGGCGCTTTCGGCGCGGTGGCTGATGTGCTGGGACGAATTGATACCCTTATCAACTGTGCTGCCATTTATCCGCGGCGGCCGATACTTGAAATAACCGATGCCGAGTGGGACGCCGAGAATGGCGTCAACATCAAAGGCACGTATCACATGATGGTCGCGGCCGTGCTGCATATGCGCAGGCAGGAACCGCGTAATCATGTGCGGGGACGCATTGTCAACCTGACTTCCGTCGATGCCTTTAAGGCCCATCCGCAGAACGCCCATTACGCAGCGACAAAGGCTGCCGTGGTGAGTCTGACACGTTCTTTTGCCCAGGAGGTCGCCAAAGACGGGATCCTTGTCAACTCAGTTGCACCGGCCGGGATGGCCACCGAGCGCGCGAAGGCGCTCGGCTTCCTCCCAGAATTGGCAAAAGCCAGTCCGCTCGGGCGCGGCGCGGAACCTCGCGAGGTCGCCGAATGGGTGCTTATGGCAGGTGGTCCGAGGAACACGTACATGACCGGTGAGCAGGTCATCGTCTCAGGGGGTTACATCTACGCCTGAGCGTTGGGGTCGCCCAGCAATGGGAGGGTAAGAAGCAAGGGCGCCGATGTCCGCCAAGTTGCGGCTGCCACCACTGAATGCGCTACGTGTTTTTCATGCTGTGGTACAGCACCGCAGTTTTCGCCAGGCGGCGGATGAATTGCTCGTGACGCCGCAGGCTGTCGGTCAACAAATTAAGCTGCTCGAGGACACGCTGCAGGTAACTCTGTTCGAAAGAAAGGGAAGGTCTGTCGAACTTACGGAACCGGCGATGATGCTCTCACATTACGTGAAGGCGGGATTCGACGAATTTTACGCAGGCGTCCGCGCTGTCAGACGCACAACGTTGCGAGACCTGATCAATCTTAACGCCAGTCCCTATTTCGCAGCTCACTACCTGCTGCCGCGCCTCTCATTGTTCCGCGCGATGTTGCCCGATGCGGATTTGCGGCTCACTACCAGAGTGGACCTACCCGACTTCAGCCGAGACGATGTGGATATGGCGATCCAGTGGGGATATGGGAGTTGGCAAGGCTACCAGACGACACTTCTCGTTTCTGATCCCAAAATTATCTGCTGCACGCCGGAGATCGCCAAAGAGATTGGCGGTCCAGCCGATCTGACGCGATTTACATTACTGGATGCAGTCAAGTCGAAGCGATTGTGGCCCGATATCCTGCGGCATCTTGGTGTCGAGATGACCGAGAGCGACCGCAGCATCGGCTTTGACGATGCGGCGACGATGCGTCGCGCCGCGCTGCAAGGCATCGGCATCGGACTGGTTTCGTTGCTGCACGCGGAAGAGGACCTGCGTTCGGGAGCGTTGGTTGCCCCGCTGGGGCGAGACGTGCTTAGAAATATGAAATCAGAGGAAATTCCGGGATTTTTTCTCGTGGTACCGCGAGGGCATTTGCGTTCAAAGGTCGTTGCCGCGCTTCATCAGTGGCTCATCCATCAGGACTGGCGGCACGATCCGGACCTTCCGGCGTGGCCTAGGACGACGCCACTCGCCTGATCGTAAGCTCCAACCGCCGGGAGACGCGTAAGCGCAAAGGCGCGGAAAAGAATATCTTTCCGATCGGCGGCTTTTCTTCGTTTTGTAAGCGGGTTGCCTGGAGCATTTTTATCGTGAAGCGCTCTTGAGGCGATCCAGCAGTCCGCTGAGTTGGGCGCAGTTGGTGGCGCGCATTCGAGCGAAGACAATCGGACAACAAGCTCGCCGTGACTGGCAGTGCATAGACGAAGGGACCCAACGAGCCACAATGAGCGCGGCGCACGAGCCACAAACTTGCGGCAAGCTCTTGGCGGGAGAGGCGTCTCGCGTTGCCGCGCGCTGCATTATGTCACCAAGGCGCTGGCTTTTTGGTGAGGACGCTCAGAGGGGGGCACGTCACGAGATAGGAGTTGGCCTATCTCTGCGTTCTGTCGCCAGGATCCGTTGTAGGATTTGTCAGGCGTTGCCGGCAAAAAGAGAGTGAGACGATCATGGGGGTAGAAGAAATAGTGATGGGGATGACAAGGGTCCGCTCATTACGCAATAAGGGTACGCAGGCCGTACACCTACGCACGAATGTGATCGCTCCGAGGAGAGCCAGTTCATGACGTCCGCGAAAGATCGCATCCGCCTTGGAGCGGATATTGGTGGCACTTTCACGGATATCGTTCTTGCTGTCGGGCCATCGGGTGATTTTGGCGATGAAAAAATTTTTTCGGCCAAAGTTTTGACGAACTATTCGGCTCCGGAGCAGGCGATCCTGGATGGGATCGACATCGTGATACGGGAGGCCGGCGTCGATCGAAGCGATATCGGTGTTGTTATCCATGGTACGACACTTGCGACCAACGCTCTGATCGAGCGTCGTGGTGCTAAGACAGCGCTCGTCACAACGTCTGGCTTTCGTGATGTTATCGAAATGCGGACGGAAAACCGCTTTAATCAATACGACCTGAATTTGCGGCTGCCGCAGCCGCTGATCCCCCGTGAGCATCGATTCCCGGTCAGGGGTCGCATCGGGGCAAATGGTCGCGAGTTGGAGCCGCTGGATGAGGCGGGAGTTGAGGCGCTGGCCGCGGTCATCGCGGAGCAAGCATTCGAGTCGGTGGCGATTGGCTTTATCCACTCTTATGTGAACATACGGCACGAGCGCCGGGCGCAGGAAATTCTCTCCCGTAAACTGAGCGTTCCCATCTCGATTAGCGCCGAAGTCTCTCCTCAGATGCGCGAGTTCGAGCGATTTAATACGGTGTGCGCGAATGCTTATGTCCGACCCCGAATGGCGACGTATCTCGGGCGCTTGAGGATGCGTCTCAAGGATATCGGTGTGAATTGTCCGGTCTTCATGATCCATTCGGGTGGCGGACTCATCGCGGTCGAGACGGCTGCCGAATTTCCTGTCCGGCTGGTGGAGTCAGGACCTGCGGGCGGAGCGATTTTTGCGGCTGATATCGCGCGTCGCTTCGGTCTGGAGAAGGTCGTTTCTTATGACATGGGAGGTACCACAGCGAAGATCTGCCTGATCGAAGAGTTTGCTCCGCGTACCGCGCGTACGTTTGAGGTGGCCCGAACTTACCGCTTCAGCAGGGGGTCGGGCATGCCTATCTCGATTCCGGTTATCGAGATGATTGAGATCGGCGCAGGAG
The DNA here is from genome assembly GCA_028869995.1 of Rhodospirillales bacterium. Taxonomy (GTDB): domain Bacteria; phylum Pseudomonadota; class Alphaproteobacteria; order Acetobacterales; family Acetobacteraceae; genus JAJXXT01. The sequence goes on along the minus strand of JAGWQN010000093.1, from coordinate 20,055 downwards.
GCGGCTCGATTGCGTGGTTGGATACAATGGGTCGTATCCAGACCGGGCCCGAAAGCGCGGGCTCGGAGCCAGGTCCTGCCTGTTACGATCGTGGGGGGACCTGGCCGGCGATTACGGATGCGGATCTCGTCCTGGGAAAGCTCGATGCGGACAATTTTGCGGGCGGCAAGATCCGGCTCAATGAGGGCGAGGCCAAGCGAGCGATCCTGAAGGAGGTGGGCGATCAGATCGGTCTCGACGCGGTTGCGACGGCGTTTGGCATCTGCGAAGTGGTCGACGAGAACATGGCCAATGCCGCGCGTGTGCACGCTGTCGAAAGTGGTAAGAATATTTCTGAGAACGTCATGATTGCGTTCGGTGGAGCTGCCCCGCTTCACGCCGCGCGGCTGTGCGAAAAGTTGGGTGTGGAATTATGCCTGGTTCCGCGAGGTGCAGGCGTCGGCTCGGCCATCGGCTTTCTCAAAGCGCCATTCGGTTATGAAGCGCTGGCGTCGCGGTTCACCAGACTTTCGGAGTTCGACGTGGAGGTGGTGAACCAGATGCTGGCTGACCTCAAGGAATCGGCGGAGAGATTTGTGCGCGCCGGCACAAGCCGAAGCATCGTGCGGGAAGTTACGGCCTTCATGCGTTATGCCGGACAGGGTTGGGAAATACCGGTCTTGCTCCCGGATGTGCCGTTCGATGCGGATGCACCGGTCAAACTGGCCGATCTCTTTCGGGATAACTACCAGCGCTTCTTTGGACGCAGCATCGACGCACTCGACGGCCTGGAGATCGAAGTTGTGACCTGGTCGGTCAAGGCAATGGATGAGCGACCGGGCGTTGAGCGTCGAGAACTGCTAACGAAGGGGCGAACCGTCGAGCCTTCGTCTTTTCGATGCGTCTTCGATCCAGCCGTGGGTGCGATGCGCCGGCATTCGATTGTGCCGAGAGGCCTTCTTGTGAAGGGCGATCTGGTCGTAGGACCAGCGGTCGTCGTCGAGGACGAGACAACAACCGTTGTGAGTTCGTTGTTTGATGCCGTGGTGCAGAATGACGGCTCGATTCTTCTCATTCGTAAGGTACGGAACACGTGAGGGACATCGGTGAAATCCGCATGCAGGTCATGTGGAACCGGCTGATTTCGGTGGTCGAGGAGCAGGCGCTCACCCTGTTGCGCACGGCATTTTCGACCTCGGTGCGTGAATCGGGCGACTTGTCTGCGGGTGTCTTCGATCCGCAGGGGCTGATGCTGGCGCAAGCCGTCACCGGAACGCCTGGGCACGTCAATACGATGGCCGAGGCGGTCCTCAACTTTATCCGGGAGATTCCGCGCGAGGCTATGTACGAGGGGGATACCTACGTCACCAACGACCCTTGGAAGGGGACGGGCCATTTGCATGATATCACGATGGTTTCTCCTTCCTTCCGGGATGGGAAGCTCGTCGCATTTTTCGCATGTACGGCGCACGTGGTGGATGTCGGTGGGCGCGGCTTTGGTGCGGACGGCCGGTCGGTTTACGAGGAAGGAATCCAGATCCCGATCATGAAATTCGCCGAGCGAGGCGAGGTCAACCGGGATTTGACTAGGATCCTTCAGGTGAATGTCCGAGAGCCGAGACAAGTGATCGGCGATTTTTATTCGCTGGCGTCGTGCAACGAGGTCGGGCACCGGCGCCTCGTTGAGATGATGGACGAAATCGGCCTTTCGTCACTCGCGGATCTGGGGACCTTCATCTTCTCGCGGACGCGGGAAGCGATGCGCGACCGAATTAAGTCGCTACCGAAGGGAAGTTGGTCAAACGAGTTGGTGACCGACGGTTACGACGAACCGATAAAGCTCATGGTGAAGGTGGCCATTCTTGATGAGGATGTGCTCGTCGACTTCAGCGGCAGCGATCCAATGAGCCGATGGGGTATCAACTGCCCCGGGATCTACAGCAAGGCCTATGCGTCTTATGCGCTGAAATGCGTGGTGGCACCGGATATCCCGAACAACGCGGCGTCGTTGTCGTTTTTCAACGTGGTATCTCCCGTCAATGTGCTCAATGCGATGAGACCGGCACCCGTAGCGCTGCGGCATATCTTGGGACACTTGGTGCCGGATCTGGTCTTCGGCGCCTTGGCGCAGGCTCTTCCAGGAAAGATCCTGGCTGAGGGGGCGGGAGCGCTGTGGAACATCCACATATCCGTCCGCCCAGCTGCCGGCCGGGAGGGGCGCCGCGCGGAGGTGCTGATGTTCAATTCCGGCGGGATGGGAGCGCGTCCTGGACTCGACGGATTGTCCGCGACCGCATTTCCTTCCGGTGTTCATACGATGCCGGCAGAGGCGACAGAACAAACCGGCCCGATTGTCATCTGGCGCAAGGAACTTCGGCCCGATTCAGGCGGTGATGGCGAATTCCGGGGCGGGCTCGGACAGATTATCGAGATCGCACCCGACGACGGTCACGAGTTTGACTTCTCCGCTATGTTTGACCGCTCCCAGCATGCGCCGAAGGGCCGCGCCGGCGGTAAGGAGGGCGCCGCTGGGATCGTAAGACTCGATGACGGAACGAAAATGCGATCGAAGGGCTGGCAGCACGTACCCGCGGGGCGGCGGCTGGTTCTGGAGCTGCCCGGCGGTGGGGGCTATGGCGATCGCGCTAACCGCTCCGCGGCGGCGAGAGCGGAGGACCGAGCAAGGGGATATATCGTGGAGGGCGAAGTATGAACTATATTTCTGCAAAGCTATCAGCCGTCAAACCCTCGGCGTCGATGGCGGCTTCAATGGCCGCGCAAGCTTTGCGTGCCACGGGGGTGGACGTGATCGACCTCGGCCTTGGCGAGCCGGATTTTCCGACGCCTGTTCATATCATCGAAGCGACGTATAAGGCGGCGCTCGACGGCGAAACGCACTACACTGCAGCCGCCGGAACCCTGGCGCTGCGCGAGGCCATCGTCGAGAAGTTCCGTCGTGAGAATGATCTGGATTATCGGCCCGCAGACATCGTGGTCGCGAATGGTGCGAAGCAAGTTATTTTCAATGCGCTGATGGCAACGCTCAACCACGGCGACGAAGTGATTCTGCCGGCGCCGTATTTTGTTTCTTATCCAGAGATGGTGAAGCTTTTAGGGGGCGTGCCAATCATCGCCGACTGTCCCGCGGCGACGGGCTTCCGGCTGACCCCCGATGCCCTGGAAGCGGCCATCACGCCGAGGACAAAGTGGCTGTTCCTCAACATGCCCAACAACCCGTCGGGCGCTGCCTATTCACAGGCGCAGCTACGGATGCTGGCAGCGGTGCTCGAGCGTCATCCCGGAGTTCTCGTTCTTTCCGACGAAATTTATGAGCATATCATCTTCGATGGCCGGGAATTCACGTCCTTTGGTAAGGCCTGTCCGCAACTGCGCGAGCGTACACTCATTGTGAACGGCGTTGCGAAAGCCTTTGCCATGACCGGCTGGCGCATCGGTTACGCGGCTGGTCCTGCCCCGCTGGTCAAGGCTATGAACACCGTGCAGAGCCAGTCTTGCACCTCCGTCGCTGCCCCGATGCAAGCCGCCGCGCGCGCCGCACTCACCGGCCCGCAGGATTGCGTACCAATGTTCCGTACGGCTTTCGAGCGTCGGCGAGACCTGGTTGTTGCCGGCATTGCCGGTATCAAAGGGCTGACGCTGCCACCGCCGGAAGGTGCCTTTTATGCGTATATCGGCTGTGCCGACCTTATCGGTCGCCAGACGCCGTCAGGCAGTGTGCTCAAGGATGACGTCGATGTGGTGCACTATCTTCTTGCGGAAGGTCACGTGAGCGCGGTGCCGGGTACCGCTTATGGGCTATCGCCATTTTTTCGTATTTCCACGGCTACCGCTGATGCGATTCTGGTGGAGGCCGTGACGCGGATCGGGCGGGCGGTCGCAGCCCTCGCTACCGGGGGAGGCAGGGCATGAGCCACCAATTCGACACGCTTCTCATCACAGGCGCTGCCGGGCGGCTCGGATCGCAGCTGCGCCGGGGCCTCGCCCCGCTTGCCCGGCGCCTGCGCCTTTCGGATCGAACCGATATTGCCGACCTGAGGGCAAACGAAGAGGCGGTGGTCTGCGATCTGGCTGATGCCGAGGCTGTCCGGAGGATGACGCAGGGCGTCGATGCGATCGTGCATTTCGGCGGCGCGGCGCTGGAGACGGATTGGGAAACGATCCTCAGTGCCAATATCCGGGGCGGCTATAACATCTACGAAGGCGCACGACAAAATGGCGTCAAGCGCGTCGTCTACGCGTCGTCGGTTCATGCAATAGGGTACCACGGGGTCGAAGCCCATATCGATGCGAGTGCATCGCATCGGCCGGACAGCCTCTATGGCGTTTCGAAATGCTTCGTCGAGGATCTGAGCCGTCTTTACTGGGATAAATTCGGAATCGAGACGGCTTGCTGTCGCATTTTTTCTTCCTTCGATCAATACTCAGACCGTCGTATGCTCTGGTCCATGCTGACCTTTGATGATTGCGTTCGATTGGTCGAAGCTTGCCTGACAGCGCCACGCGTCGCGCATTCCATCATTTTCGGGACCTCACGCAACCGCCATCAAATGGTGGACAATTGTCTTGCAGGCCATATCGGGTTTCAGCCGCAAGACAGTACCGAGGCCGACCGGGCTGCGGTGGAAGCCAGGTTGCCTGCAGCGGATCCCGATGCGCCCGCTGTGCGATATCTCGGCGGCTGGTTTGTCAATCTCGGGCATCCGGACGATCGCGTGGAGCCGCCCGCCACGGGCGCGGCCACGGTCAGACGGAGCGCGTGAGTCCGCCGTCGATGCGGAGGCTTTGCCCGGTGATGTAGCCGGCCGCGTCGGAGACGAGAAAGGCAATGGCGGCGGCCACTTCCTCGACCCGGCCGTAGCGACCAAGCGGGACGGTTTGCCGGCGTTGCTCCGTGGCGGGGAGGCTGTCGATCCAGCCCGGCAATACGTTGTTCATCCTTACGTTGCTGGCGGCGAACGCGTCGGTGAAGATCTTGGTATAGGCGGCGAGGCCTGAACGAAAGACGGCGGAAGTCGGGAACATCGCGCTCGGTTCGCCGACCCAAGCCGTCGAGATGTTGACGATGGCGCCGCCCATCTGCGCGCGCATGATCGGGGCAACCAGTCGCGTTGCGCGCACCACGTTCAGGAAATAGACCTCCATGCCAGCGAGCCATTGCTCGTCGGTGATATCGAGGATTGGTGCGCGCGGACCATGCCCGGCGCTGTTGACGAGGGCATCGATGCGACCCCAGCGCGCCATCGTGCCGTCGACGAGGCGCTTCAGGTCGTCCGACGACTGGTTGGAGCCCGTGACGCCATAGCCGCCGAGTTCCTGCGCAAGCGCTTCTCCCTTGCCGGACGAGGACAGGATCGCGATGTTGAATCCGTCCGCCGCCAGCCGCCTTGCTGCGGCCGCGCCCATGCCGCTGCCGCCAGCCGTGATGATAGCGACTTTTCCGTTCATGGGCTGCCTTCCTGAGTACATTCGATCGGACGCAACGAATTGCAGAAATTCGCTGACGATGCGAGGGGCATCCTGCCGCGACAGCAAGGTCCCGGGCAACCGCTCCGCGCAAGACTCGATCACCGACAGATGCGCCACAAGGTCATCTTTTAGGAACGCCAACATATCGAGAGTGACCTGCCCGGATCGGGATCCAACGCATCGAGTGATTCAGAGCGACGATCAGACGAATGCCGATGCGGGTGTTTCTGGCAAATTTCCGGAGGCGCGCGCGGATGGCACGCCCATTCGCCGGGTTCATCCAGGCCGCCAGCGCTGGTAGAGATTTTTGCGGCGGGCTTCGTCTTGCTGCTCGCTGTGGAACTCAGCCACGATGGTCCACGCGCCGGTCACTGAGCCCGACCCGGCAAAAGCTGATTCGCACGCCCTGGCTGTTCTGCGCCCCTGCGAAGTCGTGAACCTTCGCCGGCTTGATCGCGACCGACTTTGGTATAAGAATTTCTAGAAGAAGAACTTCGTTTGTGGCAAGCAAGCGATGGGGGGAGTGATGCCCATGACAGCCATGACCGGCGGCGAGAGTATCGCCGACGCGCGCCGTCTCCTGGGTTCGCACGAGCCGTGCTTTTCCCGTGCGGATATCGCGCGCGCCGGTATGTCGCCTGTAGATAAGCTGATGTCGCTGGCGGTCATGCGGCGCCCGATATCTCCACCATCGTTGCTAGGTTGCGGGGTCGCCGCTGGGTTCCGAGGCGGCCAAGAGCGAGCTGTGGGTTTCAACGTCAACCATAAGCCCGACCCGATCTGGTCGGCAGTCTTCAGGAGATACACATGACTGACGACGCGCGTGCTGATTTTGGTTGCTTCCCGAGGATGGTTCATGGTGGCATCTCGCGGCGCCGATTGCTCGGCGCATCGGCGGCAGTCGGGGCCTCAGGTCTTTTTCTGCCAGCGGCGGCGCGCGCGGCCTCGAAGCCGCCGGCACATCCGACCGGGCATATGACAATCGGATTCTCGCAGGAGCCGACGGTCTTTAACCCGCTGATGCCCCACATTGAAGTTGACCAGGGTGTGCACTGGAACCTGTTCAGTCCGTTGTGGCTTGCCAACGAAAAGGGAGAGCTGGTGCCGCAACTCGCGGCCGAGGTCCCGACGATTGCTAACGGCGGGATTTCCAAGGATGGACTTTCGTGGCGCGTGAAGTTGCGACCGGACGTGAAATGGCATGACGGACAGCCGTTCTCGGCCAAGGACGTCAAATTCTCGTTCGACCTTCTCAACAATCCGAAGTTTCGTGCCTGGTCTCGGGGCGGCTATGAGCTGATGCGCAACATCAAGGTCGAAAGCCCGACGGAGATCACGTGGACGATGGCGAAGCCATATGCGCCCATGATCTCGATCCTGTGCTGGACGTTCATGGTGCCCGAACATATTCTCGGCAAGGCAGCGGACCCTAACACATCCTCTTTCAACCAGGCGCCCGTCGGTACCGGTGCATTCATGTGGAAGCAGCGCGTTCCTGGTGACCACATCACGCTGGAGGCCAATCCCCACTACTTCGGTACAGGCCCGTATCTTCAGGAAATTGTATTTAAGTATATTCCTGATCTAACAGTGATGTTCACGCAATTCCAAACCGGGGCGATTGATTATATCGGCCTTCAGGGAATCACCGCGGATCATTACGCGCAGGCGAAGAAGCTGAAGTATCGGACAGTCGTTGTCGGTCCCGCGCCGTTCGTCGAGAGCATCATGATGAATCTCTCGAAGCCACAGTTCGCGGACCAGGCTGTCCGGGAGGCGCTGTATTACGGCATGGATAACAAGACGATCGTCGAGCAGATCTATTACGGCCTCCCGAAGCTGACGTCGTCCTACCTCCCGACGCAGTCCTGGGCCTACAACCCGCATGTGGCGCCGCATGTCTATGACCCGGCGAAGGCGAAATCGATCCTCGACGCGGCAGGCTGGAAGCCGGGTAGTGGAGGTATCCGCGAGAAGAACGGCGTGCGTCTTAGCTTCCAGAACTCGACCACCGCCGGTAACCATGTGCGCGAGCAGGCCCAGCAGCTGCTGCAGCAAAATTGGCAGGACATCGGCGTCGACATGAAGATCAAAAACATGCCGCCAGCCGTAATCTGGGGCGATTATTTCAATATGTCCCACTACGATACGGTCATGGTTGGCGAGGACTTCATGACCGGTCCAGACCCGGATGTGTCGCAATTCTTCCTCAGCGCTGCGATTCCGGCGAAGGGCGGGGCGGGGCAGAACACGATGGAATACAGCAATGCCGAGGTTGACAAGCTGCTGCAGGAGGGCGCGTCGACGTTCGATCACGCGACCCGGCAGAAGGATTATTGGAAGGCCGCAGAGATTATCCGCCACGATCTGCCCCTGCTTCCCATCTTTCAGTATGCGACGATCGAGGGAACCAAGAAAAATCTTATGGGTTATGAACCGAGTGTCTACGTTTCCACGAATACATGGAACGTGAATACATGGTACTGGGCTACTTGAGCCCGGGCGTCGGCATGGCGGGCAGGAAGCGATGACACGCTTCCTGCTCCGCCGGCTGGCGCAATCCCTGGTTCTCCTGTGGCTGGTCTCGGTCATTGGCTTTGCGGTGCTTCATCTGGCGCCGGGGGGGCCACTGGCGGAGTTCACACTCATCCCCGGCATGACGACCGCCCAGTTGAAGCTGATTGCGCATCAGATGGGGTTGGACCGTCCTCTCCCGGTGCAATACTGGGAATGGTTCCGGCGCATGCTGGCGGGCAATTGGGGGCGATCATATCGCGATAGCCAGCCGGTGCTCTACGTCATAGCCGCGCATCTCTGGCCGACGCTGGAACTCATGGTGAGCTCGACCGTGATTGCCATCCTCCTCGGCACGTGGGTCGGGGTTCTGGGAGCGATCCGGCGTTACTCAGTGTTCGACTATCTGGCCACCGTAGGCGCGATGATCGCGCTTTCAATCCCGACGTTCTGGTTCGGATTGGTCGTGATCTACATCTTTTCCGTCAAGCTCGCCTGGCTTCCTGCAGGTAACCTCTACACGATCGGTAATGGATCTTTCCTGGATTACGCGGTGCACCTGATCTCCCCATCGATCGTTCTGGCACTGGTTACCATTGCGATCTGGAGCCGGTACCTGCGCGCCTCGATGCTGGAGGTCGTAAACCAGGACTACATCCGTACCGCTCGTGCCAAAGGGGTTCCGGAGCAGACGATTCTCTTCAGGCACACGATCCGCAACGCTCTGCTGCCTATGATTACCATCGCCGGACTGCAACTGCCGACACTACTCTCGGGGGCGCTCGTTACCGAAACCGTCTTCACATGGCCCGGCATGGGGCGGCTTTTCCTCGATTCGATCGGGTATCGTGACTATCCGGTGGTGATGGGAATCCTGATGTTCTCGGCTGTTCTCGTGTTGCTCGGCAACCTCGCCGCGGATCTGCTTTATGCGGCCGCCGATCCGCGTATCCGACTGGACTGAGGCGTAGACCGGCATGGCAGTTGCGACTGAGACTCCTCCCCGTGTAAGCCCGGCGCGGCGTGCGCGCAGTCGGGCTTTGGCACGCTTCGTGCGCCACCGGCTGGCGCTGTTCGGGCTTGGGGCGATTATCGTCCTGGTTCTGCTATGTGCCGTCGGGCCCTACATTTGGCCCTACAACGATCTGCGCATCGATATACGCCACCGCTTTGCGGAGCCCTTCATGAGCGCGCACATCCTTGGGGCGGACGCCCTGGGGCGCGATCTCTTCGCGCGCTTGATGATCGCCGGCCGGGTTTCTCTGACCGTTGGCTTCGCGGCGATGGCCATCAGCACGGTCATCGGCACGTTCGTCGGGACGATCGCGGGCTATTTCGGCGGCGCCATCGGCAGCATGCTCATGCGCTTCGTCGATGCGGTGCTCTGTTTCCCGTCGATTTTTCTGCTGCTGGCACTTGCGGCCTTTGTGCAACCCAATCTTTTCACCATTACCCTGGTCATCGCGGCGACCGCCTGGATGGAAGTGGCGCGGGTTGTCGAGGCGCAGATCCGTTCGCTGCGGGAACGCGACTTCGCCCTGGCTGCCAAGGTGCTCGGCGCCTCCGATGCGCATATCATGTTTCACGAGCTGCTGCCGAACGCGGTGGCGCCGATCGTCGTCGCCTCGACGCTGAATGTCGCCCGGGCGATCCTGCTCGAGGCCTATGTCAGCTTTCTCGGTTACGGCATTCAGCCGCCGACGCCGAGCTGGGGCAACATGCTCAACAACGCGCAGGAGTATCTCGCAACCGCTCCCTGGCTCGCGCTGCTGCCGGGTCTCTTCATTATTCTCGCGGTCACAGGCTTCAACTTTGTTGGCGATGGGCTGCGTGACGCTCTCGACCCCCGGCTCGACATCACATGACGCAACCACGGCAAATGGACCCCGGTGCCTTGCTGCAGGTGGACGATCTGAGCGTGCGCTTCCGCAGCGACGCCGGTGTGGTTTCGGCGCTCAACGGCGTTAGCTTTGCGGTGCGGTCGGGGGAGACGGTGGCGCTTGTGGGTGAGTCAGGGTCGGGCAAGAGCGTCACGAGCCTTGCCATCATGCGCCTGACGCCGTCACCGCCTGGCTGCCAGGTCGGTGGCCACGTATGGCTGCGCGGAACCGACGGCGTGCCGCTCGACCTGCTGGCGCTACCCAGCGAGGCGATGCGTAAGGTGCGAGGCGATCGGATCGCCATGATCTTCCAGGAGCCGATGACCTCGCTCAACCCGGTTCTGACGATCGGCGAGCAGATCGCGGAGGCGATCGCGGTGCACCGGGGCACGGCGCGCGCCAGTGCGTGGGACGCGGCCGGCGACTTGCTCGAACTTGTGGGCATTCCCGAACCACGAGCGCGGCTGGCTACCTACCCGCACCATCTGTCGGGCGGTATGCGCCAGCGGGTGATGATCGCGATCGCACTCTCCTGCGATCCGGCGCTGCTGATCGCCGATGAACCGACAACCGCACTTGACGTCACGGTACAGGCGCAAATCCTCGACCTGCTGCGACGGTTGCAGAAGCGTACCGGTATGGCGGTGATTTTCATTACGCATAATCTTGGTGTTGTCGCCGAGATCGCCGATCGGGTGATGGTGATGTATGCCGGGCGCATCGTCGAACAGGCGGCGATGCGCACGCTGTTCCAGGCGCCGCGCATGCCCTACACGGTCAAGCTGATGCATTCGGTACCGCGGCTGCAGATCGGGGGCGAGCGGGTGGTCCTGGAGGCGATCCCCGGCAGCGTACCCGACCCGACGAACCTGCCGCCAGGCTGTGCTTTTGCGCCGCGTTGCAGCCACGCCGCTGAAGGCCGATGCGACGCGGTAAGCCCCGCCCTCGAGGAGGTGGGGGCGGGGCATTTCGTGCGCTGCGTCCGCTGGCGCGAGATCGCGGACGGGGTTGGGCGATGAACCCGTCTGACGAGACGATCGTCGAGGCTTTGAATCTGCGTAAATGGTTCCAAGTTGGCGGAGGCTTGTTCTCGCGATCGGGTGCTGACGTAAAGGCCGTCGACGGCGTTTCCTTTTCGGTTCGTCGTGGCGAGATTCTTGGGCTGGTCGGCGAATCCGGCTCGGGCAAGACGACGGTTGGACGTACCTTGCTGCGGTTGACGGAGCCAACGGATGGGACAATCCGGTTCCGTGGTCGGGACATCACCCATCTATCGAGGCGCGAGATGCGCCCGATTCGCCGCAAGCTTCAGCTCGTGTTCCAGGATCCGTTCGCCTCGCTCAATCCGCGCATGACGGTCGGGCGCATCATCGCCGCACCGCTCATCATCCACGAGCCGCGGATGGGTCAGGCGGAGCGAGCGGAGCGCGTGGCGGAGATGCTGCAGATGGTCGGCCTTCTGCCCGGCCATGCGGGGCGCTTCCCGCACGAGTTCTCGGGCGGCCAGAGGCAACGCATCGGTATCGCGCGGGCACTTCTGCTGCGGCCGGATTTCCTCGTCGCCGACGAACCCGTCTCGGCGCTCGACGTCTCGATCCAGGCGCAGATCGTCAATCTTCTGCTCGATCTCCGGGCGCGTTTCTCGCTGGCGATGCTGTTCATCTCGCACGACCTCGCCGTCGTCGGACATCTCTGCGACAAGGTCGCCGTGATGTATCTCGGCCGGATGGTCGAGAGCGCTCCGACGATCGAGCTGTTTTCGAACCCGCGCCACCCTTATACCGAAGCACTGTTTTCGGCCGCACCGGATCCCGATCCGGACGCAAGGCGCTCACGCATCATCCTCAGCGGCGATATTCCGAGCCCCATCAATCCGCCGTCTGGCTGTGTCTTCCGCACGCGCTGCCGCTATGCGCTTCCCGCCTGCGCGGGCGAGATCCCGCCATTGCGTCACGTCGCGCCTGACCATCAGAGCGCCTGCATACGCGACGATCTTACCCTGCAGCCGGCGATGTAGCCGACACGGGCGGGGCGAGCCGCCTCAGATGCTGGACATTGGCCGTATGCGTGTGCCGTCCGTGAAGCGTGAAAAGCGGAAATCCCTCGGATCGACCACCGGGGACTTGCCCATGGCGAGATCGGCAACGAGGCGTCCCGCACCGGGTCCGATGCCGAAGCCGTGGCCGGAGAATCCGGTGGCGATGATGAGGCCGGGCACGCTCTCGACCGGGGAGATCACCGGAACGGCATCGGGCGTCACGTCGATCATCCCGGCCCATTCCTGTACCACCTGCGCCGCCGCGAAGGCCGGGAAGGCCTGTTGCAGTCGCTCAAGTGCCCGGCGCAGGAACAGGCGATCGGGTTCGGGGTCGAGGACACGGATCTTCTCATAGGGGGATGGCTGGTCGAGCGGCACCGGCTTCGCCTCCCGCCATTCCTGCATGAACCGATGGTCCAGCCGCAGCTTCAGGCTCTTGGATTCCGTCAGCAAAGCCGGCAGGAAATTGGGGAGGAAGCGAAGACTGTCAGCGACGAGGGGAGCGACGTTCACATAGCCGTTGGCGATCGTGTAGCCGCCGTCGAGACGCCGGCGAAAGGCGAATTCGCCGCCCCAGAAAGCCGTCTCTGGCGCACCCTCGAGCGGTGCCGTGCGCATCACACTCGCTCGGACCTTGAGCTGCGGCAGCGTGACGCCGAGATCCTTGAGAAAGCGGCGCGACCAGGCGCCGGCGGCGACGACAACGGTGTTGCAGGCGATGCGGCCATGTTCCGTGACCACGGCGGATACCGCGCCCGCGCTGCGCTCCACGCCCCGAACAGCACAATGGCCGAGAATGGCTGCACCGGCGCGCCGTGCCGCGGCGGCGATCGCGGGTGCTGCCTTCTGTGGTTCCGCACGTCCGTCTGTCGGGCAGTAAAGCGCAGCCTTCCAGCGGCCGCGGGCACCGGGCATGATGCGGTCCAACTCGTCGCCAGAAATCATCCGTGCGTCGATCTGATAGGGACGGGCCTGGCTGAGCCAGCCTTCGTACCGGGCGACGGCTGCGTCGTCCTCGGCCGCGAAGGCGATCCCGCTCGCGCGGAAGCCCGTTTCGCCCTCAACCCTTTCATTCATCTCGCCCCAAAGGCGCAGACTCTCGACGATGAGCGGGAACTCGCGTGGATCGCGCCGTGCCTTGCGAACCCACCCCCAGTTGCGGCTCGACTGCTCGCCGGCAATGTGCCCTTTTTCGCAGAGCGCCACGGAAACGCCCATTTGCGCTAGGTACAGCGCGGCGCTGGTGCCGATGATTCCACCGCCGACGATCACGACATCGGCCTGCGCGGGGATCGATTCTTCCGGCGGAACGGGATCGACGACCGGACCCATGTCAGTTTTCTCCTGATGCACCAGCGATCGCCATGATGGCATCGCGCCGGGCGTGCCGCTCATGGGCACGGTGATCGGCAAAGCGCGGGCATCTGAGCGGTCGATACGGCCGGATCATCGGCGCTCGCCGTGCAGCTTGTCAAACGCGGACAGCCTTCCCCTGCCCGTTATCGGCTGTGGAGGGCTTTCTTTCCCGAATGGGCGGATGGCCGAAGGTGGCGCGATAAATGCGAGAGAAATGACTGGCGCTCGTGAAGCCACAGGCGACCGCGACTTCCAGCACGGAGAGGTTGGTCTGGCGAAGCAGCAGGCGGGCGCGGTCCAGCCGGACGTGACGGTCATGGGTCCGCGGCGCGACGCCCAGATGGGTTTGGAACAGCCGCTCCAATTGTCGGACCGATACCCCGGCCAGACCCGCGAGTTCCCGCGGCGACAAGCGGACGTCGGTTTGCGCCTCGATCGCGGCGAGGACTTTCTGCAGCGCCGGATTGCCGACACCGAGACGCGCGCCCGGGGCCATGCGGTTCAAGTCGTTGCTTGCGCGGATCTCCGCCTGCAGGAACCAGTCGCTTATCTGCATCGCGAGCGCGGAGCCGTGCTGGCGTGCGATCAGTTCGTGCAACAAGTCGAGCGGCGCCGTGCCGCCGCTGCAGGTCACGCGACTGCGGTCGATCTCATAGCGCGAGTGCCGCAGGTCGAGGTCGGGAAAGTCTTCGCGGAAACTCTCGGCGTGCTCTCAATGCAGCGCGCAGCGATAGCCGTGCAGCAGGCCGGCGCGGGCGAGAATGTAAGTGCCGCCGCTAATGCCGCCGATCGCGAGCTTACCCTGCGACAAGCGGCGGAGCCGCGCCAGCGTGGCGCGATCGCGGAAGGCCGCCGGGTTGCCGCCAGCGACGACGAACAGGAGGTTCAGCCCGGCAGCGTCTTCCAGCCGCAGATCGGGCATGACAGTCACGCCGTTCGACGCCGCGACCGGGTCGCCATCGGGTGAGATATGGTGCCAGCGATACAGCGGCGCGCGCGAAAGCGTGTTGGCGGCGCGCAGCGGTTCGATGGCGCAGGCATAAGAGAGCAGGCTGAAATTCGGTATCAGCAGATAGCCGATCGTCGTCGGCGGCCTGTCGTGTAGAAGCAAGGGGATGTCGCTGCTGGTCATGTCGGGCGATGTTGAGCGCTTACGCTAGTCTTTGTCACGTTCTTCATGAGCTTTGATCGCATGACATATTCAGTGTGGCGGATCGCGCGAGAGGCATTGCGCGGTAACTCCGGGTGGCAGCCGGCCTGGCGCGATCAGGCTCCCAAGCCGCGCTACGATGTTATCGTTGTCGGTGGTGGCGGGCATGGCTTGGCGACCGCCCACTACCTGGCGAAGCTGCACGGGATCGCCAATGTCGCGGTCCTGGAGAAGGGCTGGATCGGCTCGGGTAATGCCGGGCGCAATACCACCATCATCCGCTCCAACTATCTGCTTCCCGGCAACGAGGTCTTCTACGAGCATTCCATGAAGCTCTGGGAGGGCCTCGAGCAGGATCTCAACTTCAACACGATGGTCAGCCAGCGTGGCGTGTTGAATCTCTTTCATTCCGACGCCGAACGCGACGCCGCGGCGCGCCGCGGCAATTCGATGCGGCTGCACGGAGCGGACGGCGAACTGCTCGACGCCGCGCAGGTTCGCACCATGGTGCCCCTGCTGGACTTCGACAACGCCCGGTTCCCGATCACCGGCGGCTTGATGCAACGCCGCGGCGGCACCGCGCGGCATGATGCGGTGGTCTGGGGCTATGCCCGCGCGGCGGATCGGCGCGGCGTGGACATCATCCAGAACTGCGAGGTAACGGGGATTCGTGTGGAGGGCGGGCGCGTGCGCGGCGTGGAGACCACGCGCGGATACATCGGCGCCGGCAAAGTCGGGCTCGCCTGCGCCGGGAACACCTCGCGTGTCGCGGCGATGGCCGGCTTGCGGCTGCCGATCGAAAGCCACGTGCTGCAGGCCTTCGTCTCCGAGGCCATCAAGCCACTGGTCGACACCGTGATCACGTTCGGCGCCGGACATTTCTACATCAGCCAGTCCGACAAGGGCAGTCTGGTCTTCGGGGGCGACATCGACGGCTACAATTCCTATGCGCAGCGCGGCAGCCTGCCGATCGTGGAGGACGTGGCTGAGGCTTGCGTGGCGTTGCTGCCTTGCACGGGGCGTTTGCGCATGCTGCGCTCCTGGGGTGGGATCATGGATATGTCGATGGACGGTTCGCCGATCATCGACCGCACCTCGGTCGAAGGGCTCTATCTCAACGCCGGCTGGTGTTATGGCGGCTTCAAGGCCACGCCGGCTTCCGGCTGGTGCTTTGCCCACACCATCGCTCACGACGAGGCGCACGCGCTGAACGCTGCGATGCGGCTCGACCGGTTCGCCACCGGCGCGCTGATCGACGAGAAGGGCGCTGGCGCCCAGCCGAACCTCCACTAGAGGAGACGGGTATGCGCATTCCCTGTCCGCATTGCGGCGAGCGTGGCAATGACGAGTTCCTCTATCGTGGTGCGGCGGGCCTGCCGCGACCGCCGGCCGATGCGACCGAAGCCCAATGGCATGATTACGTCTATCTGCGAGACAACCCATACGGCAGCCATCGCGAGCTGTGGCAGCACGTGCATGGGTGCCGGCGCTGGCTGGTTGTAACGCGCGACACGCGCACGCATGTGATTGCGGCCGTCACCGACGTTAGCATGGCCCTGTCATGACGAACCGTCTCTCGCAGGGAGGACTGATCGACAGGTCCGTCACGATTCCATTCCGGTTCGATGGCGTCACATATACCGGCTATCCTGGCGACACCCTTGCCTCGGCACTTCTGGCGAGTGGCGTGCGACTCTTTGGTCGCTCCTTCAAATATCACCGGCCGCGCGGTCTGTTGTCGGCGGGTTCCGAAGAGCCCAACGCGCTGGTTGAGTTGCGCGAGGGGGCCCGAAGGGAGCCGAACGTTCCGGCAACCATGGTCGAACTCTATCCAGACTTGGTGGCGGCCAGCCAGAACCGGTATCCCTCGCTGCGGTTCGATCTGCTGGCGGCCAACGGGCTCCTAGCGCCGATTTTTGGTGCTGGTTTTTACTACAAGACATTCATGTGGCCGGCGTCGTTCTGGGAAAGATTGTACGAGCCACTGATCCGCCGCGCGGCTGGCCTGGGCAGGTCGGCCACCGAACCCGATCCCGATCACTACGAGCGGGCGACGTTGTTCTGCGACGTGCTGGTGATCGGCGGTGGGGCGGCCGGACTGGCGGCGGCGCGTGAGGCAGGGCGCAGCGGGGCACGGGTGGTTCTTTGCGACGAGGGATCGCGCCTGGGGGGCTGGCTTCTGTCGGAGCCCGGCCCAATCGGTGACCGTCCAGCCGCAATCTGGGCAGAGCAAACCGTGGCCGAGTTGCAGACGATGGACGAGGTGCGGGTGATGCCGCGCACGACCGTCCTCGCGACGTTCGACCACGGAACGTATGTCGCCGTGGAACGCGTCGCCGATCACAAGCTCATGCCAGAGGGTGGCGAGCCGCGCCAGCGAGTGTGGCACATCATCGCGCGCCGCTCGATCGTCGCCTGCGGTGCTACGGAACGACCGCTCGTCTTCGGCGGCAACGATCGGCCCGGCGTGATGCTGTCCGGCTCGGTACGGACCTATCTGAACCGTTACGCTGTGACACCGGGACGGCGAGCCGTGATTGCCACCACGGGGGATGACGGGTGGGATCTGCTCGCCGATTGCGTGCGCCTTGGCGTGGACGTGGCGGCGATCGTCGACCGCCGCGGGACGATTGCGGCCGATCGCCTCGACCTCGCCCGCCGCGCCGGGGCGCAGGTTTTTGCAGGCGGGCATATCGGTGCTACCGCCGGCGCAAGGAGATTGTCCGCCGTCGAGGTGCTTGATTCGGGCGGGAAGCGCCAGCGGCTGACGGCGGATCTGTTGGCGATGGCCGGTGGCTGGACACCGGCCATCGGTCTTGCCTGCCACCTCGGCGCCAAGCCCGTGTGGAACGAGGAAAGCTCGGCCTTCCTGGCCGCCGAGGCTCCGCCAGGACTGCGTCTTGTCGGTGGGGCCGCTGGATTGATCGGACTGGTCCAGGCGCTCGAGAGCGGTGCTCACGGCGGAGCCGAAGCCGCGTCGGCGTGCGGCTTCGCGGTCGCGGTGCCTGCGATGGCGACGCACAGCGAGGCGGCGGCGCCGCTATGGTTCATGCCGGCGAACCGGCAGAAGGCGTTTGTGGACTTCCAGCACGATGTTGCCGTCTCCGACGTGGCGCTCGCCCATCGCGAGGGTTACCGGTCGGTCGAGCATCTCAAGCGCTACACGACGCTGGGCATGGCGACGGACCAGGGGCGGACGGCCAACGTCAATGGTCTGGCGCTGATGGCCCAGATGACCGGTCGAGACATCGCTGCCACCGGCACGACCCGTTTGCGCCCACCCCACACGCCCGTTGCCATCGGTGCACTCGCCGGTATGCACCGGGGCCGCGACTACCGACCAACCCGACTGACGCCGGCGCAGGGATGGGCGCGCGAGCAGGGGGCGGTCTTCATTGAGACGGGTCCGTGGCTGCGAGCGCAGTATTTTCCGCGAACGGGCGAGGACGATTGGTTGCAGTCGGTCACGCGCGAGGTCCATGCCGTGCGCAGTGCGGTCGGACTCTGCGACGTCTCGACCCTGGGCAAGATCGAGCTCGTAGGGAGCGATGCGGCGACGTTCCTCGACCGGGTCTATGTCAACACGATCGCGACACTTCCGGTTGGCCGCGCGCGCTACGGGCTCATGCTGCGCGAGGACGGGTTCACGCTCGACGACGGCACCATCGCCCGTCTCCAGCCTGATCGGTTTGTTATAACAACGACAACCGGCGAGGCTCACGCGGTGATGAGCCATCTGGAATACTGCCACCAGGTCTTGTGGCCGGAACTCGATGTTCATTTTGTATCGATATCGGATCGATGGGCGCAGTTCGCCGTCGCTGGCCCACGGTCGCGCGCGGTGCTGCAGGCGGTGCTGGACCCGGGGCTCGACATCTCCGGTGACGCGTTCCCGTTCATGGCGGCGGCGGAAGGGCGCGCCTTCGGCGGACTGCGGATCCGGCTGTTCCGGATCTCTTTCTCTGGCGAGTTGGCATACGAGCTGGCGGTGCCGGCGCCGCAGGCGGAGACGGCGGTTCGCGCTCTGATGCAGGCCGGCGCGGGCGAGGGGATCACGCCATACGGGCTTGAGGCGATGTCGGTTATGCGCATCGAGAAGGGGTATGCGGCGGGCGGCGAGATCAACGGTCAGACCACCCCGCGCGATCTGGGCCTCGAAAAGATGCTGGCGAAGCGCAAAGACTATATCGGCCGCGTGCTGATGCGCCGCCGGGCTCTGCAGGAGGCCTCGCGCCCCACCCTCGTCGGCCTGCGGCCAACGGATCGTTCAGCTCGCTTGCATGGGGGAGCGCATTTCCTCGCGCTCCAGGCGCCGGCGACGGCGGCACACGACGAGGGATGGGTCAGTTCGGTTGCCTTCTCGCCCACGCTCGGCCACTGGATCGGATTGGGTTTTCTGGCAAACGGCGCCGCGCGGCACGGCGAACGCGTCCGGGCCTACGATCCGCTGCGGAACCGGGAAACCGAGGTCGAGATCATGCCGCCATGCCAGTTCGACCCAGAGGGAGTGCGCCTGCATGGTTGAGCGGGATCTCGAGGCTGTCGTGCTGCCGGAGTTGGCCATGTTCGCCGTCGCACCACGGCGAGGCGAGGCGTTGCGGCAGCGTTCGCAACGGGCGCTCCCCACACCACTACCGGAATGCGGACGCACGCTTTTCACGGATGGCCTGCGCACGGTGTGTGTCAGGCCGGACCAATGGCTCGTCTTGGGGGAAGGGACGGCCGAGTGGCTGGGAGCGCTGCTTGCGGAAGCGTTTGGCGATGCGGCGAACATGGTCGATGTCTCGGGTGCCTATGTTGGGATGCGGGTGCGTGGCGCCGGCAGCCGTGCGGCGCTCGGGAAGTTCCTGCCGCTTGACCTGCATCCGCGCGCGATGCAGGCCGGCCACGCTGCTGCGACATTGGCCGCGCATCTGCCAGTCTTGCTGTGGCAGGCCGATGACATGCCGACCTATGAGCTGCTGTGCACCCGCAGTTATGCGGCGAGCTTCCGGCGGACGATGGAGCTTATCGGCGTATTTTGAAACCAAGCGGTGCGTTCCATCGTCGGGAAGCTTACCCGACAGCGCGGCATTGTCGTTGCGCGACGAGCGCTGCGGCTGATGTTGCGTGACAGGTAGGGCGGTCGACGAAGGCACGCACCCTGGCGACCGATGCCGGTCGACTCACGGCCCACGTCAAGCCGAAGCGGGGAAAGATGCGCCTGCACGATGCGTTCCCCGTCGAATGCTGTAGGAAAATGGCGTTCGATGGTTGGCCAAGGATCCGGCCGATCTGTGCTGGAGGTTAGGCGGCGAGTTAGCGACGGAGCAAGCATCGGCGATTGATGGTGTCGCACTTGCGGCCCGATGACGACCGGAACGGGATCGGCCTGGCCCTCGAGCCGGAAAAGGCCGCACGATATGCGACTGTCTGGTGCCGCTTCGTGGACGTTTCAGCCAGGTGAGCATTGTCTGGCAAACGAGCAGCCCGCTCTCCGTTCTGTTTGGTATCGAAAGTACCTAGAGACTCAGTGTGTGTTTCGGCGTGCAATTTTGGTTCTGACGCAGTTTTGGTGATGATCATCGACCTGCGGCGATGACCCGGGCCTGGAGCAGGTCGAGGTTGCCGCGGCCGTACATTTGGCGCTTGATCATCTTCAGTTTGTTGAT
>JAGWQN010000092.1 GCA_028869995.1 Rhodospirillales bacterium | reverse complement strand
CGGTGGCATGAGCCCGTCGCTGCCGGTGGCCGACGCCGCGAAGGTCCGCCTCGGTGGCATGAGCCCGTCGCTGCCGGTGGCCGACGCCGCGAAGGTCCGCCTCGGTGGCATGAGCCCGTCGCTGCCGGTGGCCGACGCCGCGAAGGTCCGCCTCGGTGGCATGAGCCCGTCGCTGCCGGTGGCCGATGCGGCGAAGGTCCGCCTCGGTGGCATGAGCCCGTCGCTCTGACCGCTGCTCGGCTCAGGATTGGCCGATGATGGGATCGGGCCTCGGGGTCCGGTCCCTTCCTGTTGAGGGGGGCCGCACGGGTGAAATCAACTCTCGCATTCGGCGCTGCGGCGTGATCACATCCGCCACCCTGCCGGAAGGAACGCGCGATGGCTGACGAGCTGCAGAAGGATGTCCAACAGGACCCATCGGTCCCTACCCCGCGCCTCACTTTCTACCGTCTCATCCCCTCGGCGCGCCCACCGCAGCGGGCCGACCGTTCGGCTGCCGGTTCGTTGCCGACTCGTGCCTTTCGCTACTGCGAGCCGGTCTGCAGCGCCTCGGCCTTCGGCTACTATATTTTCCCGCCGATCTCTTTCTCTCTGATGTGGGACGGCAACGAGTACACCTGGAGCTGGGAGGGCGGCGACGGCTGGATACCGCTGCGGACGGCGCAGTTCCCGCATTTCGCCGGCTACTTCGACGAACATGTGCCGCCGGAGCTCAAGGGGTTTTCGCCCCCCTTCATCGGGCCGCTGCAGGAGCCGGGGCTGGTGCAGATCTGGACCGGGCTGATGGTTCGCACCATGCCAGGGTGGAGCCTGCTGGTGCGGCCCTGCGCCAACCTGCCGCGCAGCCAGGCCGTCGAGTTCTACGAGGGCATTATTGAGACCGACCGCTGGTTCGGGCCGCTGATCACCAACTTTCGCGTCACCCGTACCGGCGTGCCGGTGGAGTTCCGCGCCGATTTCCCGATCCTGCAGGTCCAGGCGCTGCCACGCGAGGCGCTCGAGGAGCGCGGCCAGAACGACATGGAGCTGGTTCCGGGCTTCGAGCAATGGCGGCCCGAGGACTGGGACAATTACTACGACACGGTCGTTCGCCCGAACGTCGCCGAAAAGCGACCGCGGGGGGAATATGCAGCCGCGGCACGGCGCCGTGCCAGGGGGGGTGAGCGGGAGGGCAGCGAATAGCCTATTCCGGCACCCCGGCGAGCCGCAGCCCTGCAGCGTAGTGGTCTCGGTCCTCGATGCGCTCGAACGGCGAGGTTGCAACGAAGCTGCCGACACTGAACCGCGGCTCGATCGCGAGCAGCCGGCGCAGCACGTCCTCAGCCTCGCCTGCAAGCCCGAGATGTCCGAGTGCTGCCACGTAAGGTTTGTAGGCGGCGGAGAAATTCGGGTTCATGCTGGTGACCGCGCGCCCGGCCTGCACCGCCGCCTCGTTGTCGCGCGCGATCAGGGCCACGATGATCGCTGCGGTATCAAAATAAAATGCCGCGGGATCGATCGGCGAGAGCTGCTTGTAGCGGCGCACCCGCCGTTCCGCTTCGACAACGTCGCCGAGATAGGCGTGGGCGACGCCGGAAAAATTCCATGCCATCGCGAGATTGGGATTGACCATGAGCGCACGGTCATGGAGCGCGATCCCCTCGCGCACGCGCCGGTGCAGAAAGGCCCGTACATGGCCAGCGATCGTCAGCGCCTTGGCGTCCTGCGGGTCGAGGGTGATCGCGCGATCCGCCGCGCGCGCCGCTTCCGCGAGGCCGGCTTCGGCGTCATCGATCCAGTTCTGCCCGACGAGAAAGATATGCCAATAGGCATACCAGGCATGCGCGGCCGCGTAATCGGGCTCCTGGCCGATCGCCTGGCGCAGTAATTCGCCTGCTTCCAGGAACGGCACGTGTTCCATCCGGTGCAGCAGCGGCAGCGCGCGCAGCACCAGGTCATAGGCCGAAGGATCGGCGAGCGGACGCGCGGCGACGCGCTGGCCCTCGATCAGCAGGATCTCCGGATCGATCTGGGCCACCACCTCTGCGGCGATCTCGTCCTGCAGGCTGAGCAGGTCGCGCGCCGGACGGTCGAAGCGGCGCGACCATGCCACCCGGTTGCCGGCGCGCAGATCGAGCAGCCGCAGTGAGATGCGCACCCTCTCCCCCGCCTTCTGCACCGAGCCGTCGATCAGGAAGTCGATGCTGAAGGCGCGCCGGATCGCGCCCTCGTCGCGGCCCTGGACCGCGAAGCGCGCCAGCGAGGAGGAGGCGACCAGGAACATCCAGCGAAAGCGCGCGAGGGCGGCGGTGATCTCCTCCGCAAGCCCCGTCGAGAGATGGGCTTCCGCCTCGCCCGTGCCCACCAGTTGCAGCGGCAGCACGCCGACGCGCGCGCCGCCGCGATGATGCAGCCGCGCCTGGTCGGCGCGCCCGCCGTCGCGCGGCTCGGCCAGGGCGGCGGCGGGCAGCGGCAGCCGCGGCAGGGGCGGCAGCACCGCCGTGGTCGGCGTCTTGGCTGGCGCGGCGGCACGGATCTCGATCGCCAGCGCCTGCGTCTCCTCCGACGGCTCGGCGTCGAGCATTTCCATGAGCACCGCGCGGCAGCGCTCGTAGGCCTGGATCGCCATGCCGCGTTCGCCGCGCTGGGCATAGGCGCGCATCAGCGCCCGCCAGGCGCCCTCGTGCGAGCGGTCGATGGCCAGCAGCTGCTGCGCCGCGGGGATGATGCTCTCGGGGTCGGTCTTCTCGCGCAACAACCGCTCGGCGAGGTCGCGCGCACGATCGGACAGGCGCTCACGTTCCGCCGCGAGCCAGGAATCGAAGCTCGGATCAACGCCGTCGAGGTCCTCGAGCAAGGTTCCATCGAGCAGAGAGAGCGCTGCAGGGTTGGTCGGCGAGGCGCGCAGCACCTCGTCCACATCAACCCAGACCGTACCCTGGCGCAGTGCGAGATGATCGCGATTGATGGCCAGCACCTGCGTGCCGTGCGGAGCCATCGCTTCGAGCAGGCGGTGGATTTCCTGCCGCAGCGACGCGCGCGCCTGCTCTTCGCCGCGCCGGCTCCACAGCAATTCCGCGAGCTTGCTGCGCAGCACCGGCCGCGGCGAGGCGAGGGCGAGGGTGGCCAGGAGGGCGCGCGTTTTCCGGCCTGTGGGCAGGATATTATCGGAATTGAGCGACCAGGCTTCCATCTGCCCGATTAGGCGCAGACGTACGAGCATGCCATCGGACCCCAGACCGAGGCCGGCATACCCCCCCATCGCGGCACGTGATCCGCCTGGCGACATTGCCGGCACTATTGGTGAAGCGTCGTGGCGCGGCAAGAGCAGCGCTCCGATGCAATGCTACGAGGCCGTTATTGTCGCGAAAATTCCCGAAAAATATTCATTTCCAATTGAATAAAACGGGTCTGTGACGAGACTGTCTCAGATCGCGGCTTCCCGCAGCATCGCCGAGGCATCGCCGCGCCAAGGCCCGTGATAGCGTTCGAGCCAGTGCTCCGCCTGGCTCGGCGCGCCGGCGGCGATCGCCTCCAGCGGGGCGAGGTAGATGCGCTCGTCCTCGCCCGCCGCGTTCTTGCGCGCGCGCGCCGCGAGGCCGTCGCGCGCGATGGCGATGACGTCGCGCGCAAGGTCTCGCAGCGTGCCGCCGCGCCAGGGCGTGGCGATTCCGGTGCGCGGCACCGCGCCGCGCAGCGCGACAAGATCGCGCCAGCCATGGCGCGCGACCAGCGCCTTCGCTGCTGCCAGCGCCGCGCCATCATAGAGCAGCCCGACCCAGAGCGCGGATTGCGCCAGCATCATCTCGAGCGAGCCGGCATCGGCGCCACGCATCTCGAGGAAGCGCTTCAGGCGCACATCGGTGAACACCGTGGTGAGGTGGTCGGCAAAGTCGCCCAGCGTCGCGGGGCCGGCCTCGGGAATGCCGAGCCGCCCCTGCATGAAGGCGCGGAAGGAACGGCCTGAGGCGTCGATAAAGCTCGCATTCCGATAGACGAAATACATCGGCACGGCATCGACCACCCAGCGCACGTAGCGCTCGAAGCCGAAGCCGTCCTCGAAGAAGACCTCGGGGATGCCGCTGCGCTCGTTATCCGTGTCGGTCCAGGCGTGGGCGCGGTTCGAGAGGAACCCCGTGGGCTTGCCCTCGACGAACGGCGAGTTGGCGAACAGCGCCGTGGCGAGCGGCTGCAGGCACAGCGAGACGCGCAGCTTCTCGACCATATCGGCTTCCGATGCATAGTCGAGATTGACCTGCACCGTGCAGGTGCGCGTCATCATATCGAGGCCGCGCGTGCCCACTTTCGGCATGTAGGCGCGCATGATGGCGTAGCGCCCCTTTGGCATCCAGCGCATGTCCTCGCGCCGCGCCAGCGGATGGAAGCCGGCGAGCGCGAAGCCGATGCGGAGCGGCCCGGCGACGCGACGCACCGCGGCGAAATGCGCCTCGAACTCGTCGCGGGTCTGGTGCAGATCTTCCACCGGTGCGCCGGAAAGCTCGAGCTGCCCGGCCGGCTCGAGCGAGATCGCGGCCCCGGTCGGACCCTTGAGGCCGATGACGTTGCCGCTGTCGATGATCGGCGTCCAGCCGGGCTCGGTCAGGCCCTCCAGCATCGCCTGGATGCCGCCCCTGCGGCCCGGGTCGCGCTCGTACGGCGGTACCGCGAGATCGTCGGTGTAGAACCCGAACTTCTCGTGTTCGGTACCGAGGCGGAAGGCGGTTTCCTGCTTGCAGCCGACGGCGAGGTACTCGACGAGCTGGCGTTCCGACGCGATCGGGGTCGCATCGGCGTCTCCGGGATTGGACATGGACGTTCCGTCTGGTGGTCGCGCCTATGTAGGGTGATCCGGTCGCGGATACACCCCTGCCGGGTGCATCAAATGCCCGCCTGCAACTGGGCGAGCCCGGCGATGGCGGCAGTCTCGGCGCGCAGGATCCGCGGCCCCAGCGACGCGCGGACCACCCAGCGATGCCGTCCGATCTCGGCGATCTCTTCCGGCGCGAAGCCGCCCTCGGGCCCGACCAGCAGTCCCGAGGCCCCGCTCGCCGGCCGGATCAAGGGTGCGTGCGCGCGCTCGACCAGCGCCACCAGCGGCCGCGCCGGCGGCCAGGTGCCGAGCAGGGCGGCGAGCGTCTGCGGCGGATCGATCGTGGGCAGCGTCAGGCGCTCGCTCTGTTCGGCGGCCTCGATGGCGATGGCCTGCAGCCGGGCCAGATTGACGCGCTCGCCCTGGCTGCGCCGCGCCAGCACCGGGCAGATGCGCGTGACGCCCAGCTCCGTCGCCTGCCGCATGACGAGATCCGTCGCGTCACGCTTGAGCAGTCCGAACGCGAGCCAGAGATCGGCGTCCGGCGCCTGCGCCCGCAGCCGCTCGCCGACGGTGAAACGCAGCGACCGGCCATCGGTGGCGAGGGCTGCCGACCACTCGCCATCGTCCCCGTTGAACAGCGCCACCGTCTCGCCGTCGCGCCGGCGCATCACCCGCAGCAGGTAGTGCGCCTGCTGCGCGGTGGCGGCGAACGACGCGCCCGCCGCCAGCCTCGCGCTCACGAAAATGCGGATTGACCCGTGCCCCATGCGCGCGCGATGAGACAGCGTGACGCCGTCCGCCGCAACCGCGCATACCGACATCAGGGCCGCCGGCTGGGTTGCCCGCCTGCCGGGCCGGCTGCGGCCCTACGCGCTGCTCGCCCGTATCGACCGTCCGATCGGCGCCTGGCTGCTCTACATGCCCGGGCTGTGGGCCATCGCCCTCGGCGCCAGGGGACAACGGATGGTGTCCCTGGCGCTGCTCTTTCTGATCGGTTCCTTCGTCATGCGGGCCGCAGGCTGCGTGGTCAACGATCTCTGGGACCGCGACCTCGACCGCCGCGTGGCGCGCACCGCCGCCCGCCCGCTCGCCGCCGGCACCGTGGCGCCGCTCGGCGCGCTGATCTTCCTCGCCCTTCTCTGCGCGGTCGGGCTCGCGGTCCTGCTGGTACTGCCGCGCCTGGCCTGGCTGGTCGGGGTCGCCTCGCTGCCGCTGGTGGCGCTCTACCCACTGGCCAAGCGCGTCACCTGGTGGCCGCAGGCGGTGCTGGGCCTCACCTTCAGCTGGGCGGCGCCGGTGGGCGCCGCCGCGGCGCACGTGGCGCTGGCGCCGGCGCTGGTCCTCTACGCGGCGGCCTTCTTCTGGATCCTGGGCTACGACACGATCTACGCCCACCAGGACCGCGAGGACGACGCGCTGGTCGGCGTTCGCTCCACGGCGCGGCTCTTCGGCGAACGCTCGCGCGCGTTCATCGCGCTGGTCTACGCGGCGATGGTGGCGCTGCTGGTGCTGGCGGGGCTGCTGGCCGGGCTCTCCCCCGCCTACGACGTGGCGCTGGTACTGCCGGCGCTGCTGCTGGCGTGGCAGGTGGTCCGGCTCGACGTGAACGATCCGGCGCTGTGCCTCGCGTTGTTCAAGGCCAACCGCAATACCGGCCTGCTGGTCGCGCTGGCGATCCTGGTCGGGCGCAGTTGAGGCCGCGTTGATGGCGGCCGCGTGATCCCGGCCGAGTTCGTCGCCGCCTGGACCGTGCTCGACACGCCGGCGCTGGTCCCGGAGATCCGGCTGCATCTCGCGACCGAGTTGACGCCGCTCTGGCAGGCGACCGAGGCAGCGCTTGCCGAGCGCGGCGTGGCGCCGCCCTACTGGGCCTTCGCCTGGCCCGGCAGCCAGGCGCTGGCGCGATATGTGCTGGACGGCGGGATCGCGGTCGGTGGCCGTCGCGTGCTCGATTTCGCGGCCGGCTCCGGCCTTGCCGCCATCGCGTGCGCCCTGCGCGGCGCCCAAGCGGAGGCGGCGGAGATCGACGCCCTCGCGCGCGCCGCGATTGCCGCCAACGCGGCGGCGAACGGCGTCGCGCTCGCGATTCCCGAGGCCGATCTCGTCGGCGTCGAGGGCGGGTGGGACATCGTGCTCGCCGGCGACGTGTTCTACGAGCAGCCGATGACGGCGCGCATCCTGCCGTGGCTGCGCGCCCTTGCGCGGCGCGCGCTGGTGCTCGTCGCGGATCCCGGCCGCGCCTTCCCGCCGCGCGAGCGGCTGGAGACGGTCACGACCTTCACCGTGCCTACGACGCTCGAGCTCGAGGATCGCACGCAACGCCTGGTGACGATCAGCCGCCTGCTGCCCTGAGGCCCGATCGCTGCGCGGCAGGAGCCCTATCGGTACCAGGCGGGCTTGCGCTTCTCGGCGAAGGCCGCCGTGCCCTCGTGGCCTTCCGCGCCGGCGCGCTGCATCCAGCTCTCGTGCGCCAGCATCGTCATCTGCCGCTCGTCGAGCGTCACACCGTTCGCACCCAGGAAGCTGGCCTTGGTCGCGGCGATGGCGCCGGGTGCGCCGAGCATGATCGCCTCGATGATCTCGGCCAGCCGCGCCTCGCGCCGGTCGGCTGCGACGATCTCGTGCACCAGGCCGATGCGCAGCGCCTCCGCGGCGTCGAACCGTTCGCCGGTGAGGGCGTAGCGGCGGGTATGGCGCAGCCCCATCGCGTGGACCATGTGCGTCGAGATCGGCGTCGGCGCGACACCGACCCGCACCTCGGTGAGGCCGAAGATCGCCGCGGGGTCGGCCAGTACGACGTCGCAGCAGCAGAGCATCCCGCAGCCGCCGCCGAAACACGCGCCCTGGACGATCGCGATCGTGGGGCAGGGAAGCTCGTTGAGCCTCTGCATCGCCCGCGTCGTCGCCATCGACGCGGCGAAAGCCTGGTCGGGTGGATAATTCGCGGCCCGGTTCAGCCAGTTGATGTCCGCGCCCGCCTGGAAATGTCTCCCTGCGCCACGGATCACCAGCGCGCGTGCGTCGCCGAGGGTCGCCAGCCCGTCGATCAGCGCGCCGAGCATCGCCTCGTCATAGGCGTTGCCGCGGGCCGGGCGGTTCAGCGTCGCCGTGGCGATGCCGCGTGCGTCGCGTTCCAGCACCACCGGGGGTTCGTCCATGATCGGCTCCTCGCTCGTTGCGCGCGCCAATCTGGCGCTTCCCCCGACATTGAGAAAGGTTCATGCTGGCGCATAATGCAGGTGCATGGGAGTTGCGCGGCGCGGGCGGGATCGGGGATTCTGCTGCTCGGTCCCCCGGGTTCGGGTAAATCGGACCTTCTGCTGCGCTTGCTCGACAGGGGCTTCGTTCTGGTGGCCGACGATCGGGTGGATGTGGAGGACGGGTTCGCTCGGGCACCGCCGGCGTTGGCGGGGCTGCTGGAGATTCGCGGCCTCGGGATCCTGCGCCTGCCCAGCCTCGGCGGCGTGCGGCTGGCTCTCGCAGCGCGCCTCGTGGCGGCCGCCGAGGTGGCGCGCCTGCCCGAGCGCGCGGCCGCGGTCTTCGGCGTGCCGGAGATCCTCGTCGATCCTCGCCCGGCTTCCGCCGCGGCCCTGCTCGAACGCGCGCTCGACGTGGCGACCGGCCGGCTCGCCTCGGTCGCCGGCGCCTTCGGTGGATCCGCATGACCGAGCGCGTGCCCGTGGTTCTCGTCACCGGGCTGTCCGGCGCCGGCAAGGCGTCGATTCTGCGCGCGCTCGAGGACATCGGCTTCGAGGCCGTGGACAACCCGCCGCTCGGCATGATCGGCGCGCTGGCGCGCGAGGGCGGGGCACGGCGGCTTGCCATCGGCGTCGATGCCCGCTCGCGCGGCTTCGATGCCGGGGCGGTTCTCGCCGCCCTCGCCAGGCTGCGCGAGGATCCGGCGCTGTGGCCGGAGCTCATCTATGCCTGGGCGGACGAGGCGGTGCTGCAGCGC
Source organism: Rhodospirillales bacterium (assembly GCA_028869995.1). GTDB lineage: Bacteria > Pseudomonadota > Alphaproteobacteria > Acetobacterales > Acetobacteraceae > JAJXXT01. Next base: position 17,303 of record JAGWQN010000092.1, on the reverse strand, counting down.
CGCTATACGGAGACACGGCGGCGCCACCCGCTGGCCCTGCTGGGCCAGGTCGCCGACGGCATCGCCGAGGAGCAGCGCATCACCGCGGCGCTGCAGGAATCGGCGGACCTGGTGATCGACACCTCCGAGCTGCCGCTGTCGCAGCTGCGCCAGCGAATCGAGGCGCGCTACGCCCATCCGCTGGGCGAGACGGCAGGTCCATTGCTGGCCGTGACGCTGGTCTCCTTTGCCTATCCTGCGGGGCTGCCGCGCGAGGCGGACCTCGTCCTCGACGCAAGATTCCTTCGTAACCCTCACTATGACCTGAATTTAAGACCGCTGACGGGTTTGGACCCGACGGTCGGCGCCTACGTTGAGTCGGACCCCGACTTCGGGCCCTTCATGGGCCACGTGACCAGTCTTCTTGCCTTGCTCTTGCCACGTTTCGTCCAAGAGGGCAAAAAATACGTCACCATTGGGGTCGGGTGCACAGGTGGACGCCACCGCTCCGTGCACGTCGTCGAGACATTGGCGAGGCATCTTACAGGACAAAGCTGGCGCGTCAGCATTCGGCATCGTGAATTGGCCCGCGAGGGCGCTGCCCCGCAGCGCGCGGCGGTTCATCACGGCACCGCCTGATCCGCGCCGTCAAAGCGCCATGATCGGACTCGTTCTTATCTCTCACGGCCACCTGGCCGACGAACTGCGCCGTGCCATGGAACACGTGGTCGGTCCGCAGCGCCAGGTGGCGACCGTGTGCATCGGGCCCGAGGACGACATGGAGAGCCGCCGAGCCGAGATCGAGAGCCGCATCGCCGAGGTCGATTCCGGCGACGGCGTGGTGCTGCTGACCGACATGTTCGGCGGCACGCCCTCCAACCTGGCGATGAAGCAGATGAACGGCCGCGCCGTGGAAGTGATCGGCGGTGTCAACCTGCCGCTGCTGGTCAAGCTGGCCAAGGTGAGGTCGAGCCGCACGCTCGCCGATGCGGTGGGTGTCGCGCGCGACGCCGGTCGCAAATACATCGCCTGCGCATCCGAGCTCGGGCAGCCGGCGGGGCCGGCCGAGCCGCTGAACGGCCACGCCGTCGCCAAGCCGCATTGACGTGACCGACGCCGCGAGCGGAGAGGATCGCCGTGAGGGTGTCGCGGTGCTGGTCCGCACCTTGCGGATCGTCAACCAGCGCGGGCTGCACGCGCGGGCGGCGGCCAAGTTCGTGGCCCTCGCCGAACGCTTCGGCGCCAATGTCGACGTGCACAAGGACGGGCAGAGCGTGTCCGCGCGCTCCATCATGGGCCTGATGCTGCTCGGCGCCGGCCCCGGCAGCGAGATCGAGCTGCAGGCGGAGGGCTGGGACGCGCGCGAGGCGCTCGAAGCCCTGGCGGGCCTGGTCGAATCCGGCTTCGGGGAGACCGACTGATGCGTGCGCGCCACCTCGGGCAGGGACGGGTGAGCGAGGGGCTGGGCTGATGGCGGAGCCGGCCCGGCGCGAGCGCAGGCTGCGGGGCATCCCCGTCTCCCCCGGCATCGCCATCGGGCCGGTCTTCACCGCCGAGGAAAAGGAAGCGCCGATCGTTCGCCGGCGCATCCAGGCGGCGGACACCGCCGCCGAGACCACCCGCCTCGATGCCGCCGTCACCCAGTCGCGCACCCAGCTCCTCAAGCTGCGCGCACGGCTCGCCATCCTGCCGGAGGACAGCCAGGCGGAGATCGCGCCGCTGCTCGACGCCTATGTCCAGATGCTGGCGGGCTCGCGGCTGCTGCGCGGCGCGCGCCAGCGCATCGCCGAGGCGCTGGTCTCGGCCGAGACCGCCCTGGGCGACACGTGCGAGGAGATCGTCATCGCGCTGACGGCTTTGCCCGGCGACGCCGCCGGCCGCCGCCGCCGCGCCGACGAGGTGCGCGAGATCACGCGTCGGGTGGTGCGCAACCTCACGCGCACGCCGTTTCGCAGCTTTGCCGATCTGCCGGGAGGCGCCGTCCTGATCGCCGAAGGGCTGCGCCCGGCCGACGCCGCCCTGCTCGAGCCGGCCAAGCTCGCCGGCGTGCTGACCGAGGAGGGCGGCACGGACGGGCATACCGCGATCCTGCTGCGCGCGCTGGGCGTGCCGGCGGTGCTGGGCGTGCCCGGGCTGCTCGCCGCGGTGCGCGGCGCCACCGCCGTCACCCTCGACGGCGGCAGCGGCGACGTGGTGGTCAACCCTGGAACGGCCGCGCGCGGCGCCGCACGCCGCGGCATCATGGCCTATGCCCGGGAGCGCCAGCGCCTCGTCCAGCTCCGCCACCTGCCGGCGGTGACGCGCGACGGCACGCCGATCGAGCTCGCGGCCAATCTCGAGCTCCCTGCGGAACTGCCGCTGATCGCGCGTTCCGGGGCGACCGGCATCGGGCTGCTGCGCACCGAGTTCCTGTTCATGAACCGCGAGGCGCTGCCGGACGAGGATGATCAGGCCGAGACCTATCGCACCATCGTCGAGGCCATGGGCGGGGATCCGGTGACGATCCGCGTGCTCGACTGGGGCGGCGAGAAGGAGATCGAGGCGCTGACCAATGCCGGCCTGGTGCCGGAGGCGCGCGATGCCAACCCGGCGCTGGGCCTGCGCGGCATCCGCCTGCTGCTGCGCCAGCCGGAGCTGCTCGACACCCAGCTCGCCGCGATCCTGCGCGCGGCGGTCGCGGGGCCGGTGCGCATTCTGCTGCCGATGGTCAACGCGCTCACCGAGCTGCGCGAGGCGCGCGAGCATCTCGAGCGGACGGCCCGCCGCCTGCGCCGGGCGGGTACGCGCATCCCCGAGGAGCTGCCCCCGCTCGGCATCATGGTCGAGACACCGGGGGCGGCGCTGGCGGCCGACGCCCTGGCGCAGGAGGCGGATTTCTTCGCCATCGGCACCAACGATCTGGCGATGTACACGCTCGCCGTCGATCGCGGTGAGGCCGCCGTCGCCACCCTCTACGATCCGCTTCATCCCGCGGTGCTGCGTCTCATCCAGTTCGCGACCGAGGCGGCGCTGCGATTCCATGTGCCGGTCTCGGTCTGCGGCGAGATGGCGGCGGACCCGCGCCTCACGCCGCTGCTGGTCGGGCTGGGCCTGCGCCAGTTCAGCATGTCGGCGAGCGCGGTGCCGCGCGTGAAGCAGGCGGTGCGCGCGCTCGATCTCGAGGAGGCGTCGCGGCTGGCCCATACCGTCATGGGTCATTCCGATTCCGAACGAATACGCGCCCTTATCCTCGGCGCCTGAAACTCTGGGAGACGCCCGATGTTCACCCTGGATGAGCTGGAGCAGGCGGCCGCGCTCGTGCACCGCCAGGTGCCGCCGACGCCGCAGCACCTCTGGCCGCTGCTGTCCGAGCGGGCGGGCGGGCGCGTCTGGGTCAAGCACGAGAACCACGCGCCGACCGGCGCCTTCAAGGTGCGCGGCGGCGTCACCTTCATCGACTGGCTGCGCCGCGAGCACCCCGCCATACGCGGTATCGTCACGGCGACGCGTGGCAACCATGGCCAGAGCCAGGCCCGCGCCGCGGCAGCCGCCGGCATGCGGGCCGCGATCGTCGTGCCGCGCGGCAACTCGGCCGAGAAGAACCGGGCCATGCGCGCCTTCGGTGCGGAACTGATCGAGTTCGGCGACGATTTCGACGCAGCCCGGCCGGAGGCGGCGCGGCTGGCGGCGGCCGAAGGCCTGTTCATGGTGCCGCCCTTCCATCGCGAGCTGGTGCGCGGCGTTGCGACCTATGGCTTCGAGTTGTTCGCGGCCCTGCCGCAGCTTCATACCGTCTACGTACCGATCGGCTGCGGTTCGGGCATCTGCGGCACCATTGCGGCGCGCGACGCGTTCGGGCTTGCCACCCGCATCGTCGGCGTCGTGGCGGAAGGCGCGGCCTGCGCGAAGCTCTCCTTCGAGCGGGGCGAGCCGGTCGAGACCAACACCGCGGCGACGATGGCCGACGGGCTTGCCGTGCGCGTGCCGGTGGCCGAGGCGCTCGCGATCTACCGCAAGGGTGCCGACCGCATCGTCGCCGTGAGCGATGCCGAGATCGAGGCCGCGATGCGCATCTACTTCAGCGATACGCATCAGGTGGCCGAGGGCGCGGGCGCCGCGGCGCTTGCCGCCCTGCTGCGCGAGCGCGAGGCGATGCGGGGTCGCGACGTCGCGGTCGTGCTTTCCGGTGGCAACGTGGACACGCCGCTCTACCGGCGCGTCCTCGGCGGCGACGCCTAGAGCCATATCCGATCAGGGGGGATCATCGGATCGGATTTCTTGCTCCCGCGTTCCCCTCGGCCTCCTGGGGCAGGACCAACCGCCCGGCCGGTGCGCAAGGGCCGCCTCCCGCGCTTTTCAGCCTGGCGACCTGGCCGGCGCGGCGGGCCAGACGCGAATCGCCTCGGCTGGCACCACCACGCCGACATCCTCGCCCACCGCCGGCGCGCGCAGGGGCGGGAGGGTCGCGATCAGGGTCGCGCCGCCGATCGCCACGCCGACCGTGGCGCGGTCGCTCAGCACATGGCAGGTGCTGACCACCCCCGTCAGCCGGTTCTCACGAGGGCCGGCGGCGCCCGGCGGCAACAGCCGCGCCGCGCCGGCCGGCAGGCCCCAGCATAGCGCGGCACCCGGCAGCGCCGGTGGCGGGCCCGCGAGGCGCAGCGTCGTGCCGGCCGCCGGCCAGTCGAGCAGGTCGGGAGCGCGCAGCCGGGCGGTGAAGAGGTTGCGCCAGCCCAGCAGGGACGCCGCCTCCCGGCAGGCGGGGCTGGCGAACACGGCGGCGGGGGCCCCTTCCTGGATCACGTCGCCGCCATGCAGCAGCGCGACATGGTCGGCCATCGCCGCCAGCGTCGCATCGTGTGTCGCCGCGAGCGCCGGGATGCCGGCCGCGCGCAGCCGCGCGATCAGGTCCGCGGCGACGTTCTCCGCGGTCAGGGGATCGAGCCCCGCCGTCGGTTCGTCGAGCAGCAGCAGCGCCGGGTGACGGGCCTGCGCCCGCAGCAGCGCGACGAGCTGGCGCTGCCCGCCGGAGAGCGCATCGGGCATGCGTGTCGCCAGGTCCGCAAGCCCGACCCGCTCGAGCGCGGCGACCGCCGCCGCCCGGCGCGCCCGGCGGGAGCCGTCGAGGGCGAAGGCCACGTTGCGCCAGACCGGCAGATGCGGGAACAGCCCCGCCCCCTGCGGCAGGTAGCCCACGGGCCGGCGATGCGCGGGCAGGCCGCTGAACGGCGTTCCCTGCGCCGCCAACAAGCCCGCCAGGGCCCGCAGCAGCGTGGATTTGCCGGCCCCGGTCGCGCCGAGCAGGGCGGTGAACCCGCGCACCTCGAACCGCGCGGTGAGCGCGACCGGCCGCGCAAGGCGCAGATCGACGGCCAGCGCCGCAGGCCCGGCATGGGCCTGTGCGGGCGCGCCGGCGGGTGCCGGTTCAGCCTGCATGCCGGCCCCGCGCCCACAGGCCGAGCAGCAGCGGCAGCGGCAGGCCGATGAGGAAGAACGCCCACAGCAGGGGATAGACCGCGGCCAGCCCGGAATCCTGCAGGTCGACCCAGAGCCGCACCGGGATCCCCTGCGGGAAATAGGCGATGATCAGCGCGACGCCGAACTCGCCGAGGGCGCGCACCCACGCCAGCGCCAGGCCGGTCGCGAGCCCCAGTCGCGCCAGCGGCAGCGAAACGTGCCAGAAGGAATACCAGGGCCCGCGGCCGAGCGTGCGGGCGATATCCTGGTATTCGGCGGGAACGGACTCGAACGCGCCGCGCGCGGCCAGCACGTAGTACGGCGCGGAGGCATAGATCTGCGCCAGCAGGAAGGCCGCCGGCGTGTTCGACAGTTCCAGGCCGAGATGCGCGGCCATGCGGCCGATCGGGCTGTAGGGTCCATAGGCGATCGCCAGCATGAGCCCCATCGCCAGCGGCGGCGTCAGCAGCGTCAGCAGCAGTAGCGCATCCAGCAGCACGCGCAGGCGCGGCCTGCGCGTCGCGAGCCACCAGGCGAGCGGCGTCCCGCCGGCAATGACCACAACCAGGGCTGCGAGGGTCGCGCCGACGGAGGTGGCGACCGCGTCCCAGTCCCCGGCCGAGGGCGCGAGCGCGCGCCAATTGGTGGTGAAGGCGAGCCCGGCATAGGGGATGAGCAGAAAGCCGAGCGCGAGGACGCCGAGGGGCCCGGCCAGCCGCAGCGGCGGGGCGGGGCGGCCGGTCGTGGCGGCCTCGCCCAGGGCCAGCAGCGGTTCGCCGGCCATCAGGCGTTGAGGGGCGAACCCGAGGGCGGGCTGTAGCCGAACCGCGCGAACAGCGCCTGGCCCTTGGTGCCGGTGAGGAAGGCGAGGAAGGCGGCAGCGGTGTGCGCGTGCGGCGCATTGGTGGGGGTCATGGCGTAGAACACCAGCGGCTGCGGTGCCACGGTCACCGTCCCGTGCGCGGCCGGCACGGCCATGCGGGCGCGGGCATACCAGGTCGAGGCCATGGTCGCATCCCCGAGATTGATCTCCGCCGGCAGGGCGATAGAGGGCAGGCCCTGCGAATGGACGGCGCTGAGATAGCCCGAGGCCAGGTCGATCTGTCCGGCCTGCAGCCGCGCGAGCAGCGAGGGCTCGGCGAAGATCTGGCGGGGGTTGATCGCCGGACCGAGGACCCGGTCCGCGAGCCCCGGCGATTTGTAGTAGATCTCGGCCAGCTTCATCGTGAACAGGATGTTGCGGCCCTGCGGGTCGGTGCGCGGATCGGTGCGCCCGAAGCGCAGGCCGGTGGCGGACAGCGCCGCGGTCAGCGGCTCGTGGCCCGCGGCGACCGCGGCGAAGAGTTTCGCGTGCGGCGATTGCGGGCTGTAGGGCAGGCACATCTGCGTGCTCGCCACCGGCACCGCCGTGTGGGCGAGGCCGGCCTGCTGGACGATGCCGAAGGGGCCCGCGGTGATCGGGATGAAGCTGTTCACCACCATCTTCCGTGCCGCGATCAGCCGCGCCAGGGCAAAGGCGCCGCGCCCGATGCCCTGGAACGCGACATGCGCCTCGGCGCCGAAAGCGGGGCCGATGCCCTTGTCCATCAGCGCGCCCATCGAGCCGGCATAGGCGACGGCGAACGGCGTGGCCGCCTCGGCACGCCCGCCGAGGGCCGCGGCGAGCGACGCCGCGAGGGGTAGGGAGAGGGTCTCGCGGCGGGTCAGCATCGGCATCTCCGGTCATGGGGCACCACCGGCTGCGGATGCCGGGCGCGCCTACTCAGCACCAACCGTTCGTTATGTCCAGACGGATACAGCGCGCCCACCCGCCCGCCGGCCGGGGCCTGGGCCTGGGCCGGGGCCTGGGTCTGGGTCTGACGCCCGGATTGCGCGGGGGGCCGCCGGCTTGGGGCCGCTGTTCTACTCCGCCCGCGCGCGGTGCCCGCTCATCTCCCGCCCGGCCGCCCGCGGCATCAGCAGCGCCGCCGGCGACGCCAGCAGCATCAGGCAGCTGATGCCCAGGAAGCCCGCCGTGAAATCCGGCAACTCCGGCTGGGCGTGTCCGCCGACCGCCATGGAGACCGCGAGCATCGCCGCGCCCGCGGACACGCCGATGGTGAGCGAGAGCTGCTGGATCGTGGCGTAGAGGCTGGTCGCGGCGCTCATGCGTTCGCGCGGGATGTCGGCATAGGCGAGGGAGTTGAACGCGGTGAACTGCAGCGAGCGCAGGAAGCCGCCCAGGAGCAGCGCGGCGTAGATCGCCAGCAGCGGCCAGCTCGGGCGGAAAAAGCCCACAATCGCGAGCGAGGCAGTGGACAGCACGCCGTTCCACACCAGTGTGGTGCGGAAACCGAGGCGCCTGAGCAGGCCCACGGCCGCCGGCTTCATCACCAGCGCGCCGGCCGAGCCGGCGAACGTGATCATGCCGGATTGCAACGCCGAGAGGCCGAAGCCGATCTGCAGCATCATCGGCAGCAGGAACGGCACCGCGCCAACGCCGATGCGAAAGAGCGTGCCGGCGAAGGTGGAGACCATGAAGGTCGGTATGCGAAACAACGAGAGATCGAGCAGCGGCGCCGCGCTGCGCCTGGCGTTCCAGGCATACCCGGCGATCGTTCCGCCTCCGAGCACGAGGGCTGCGCCCGAGATCACGGGAGCGACGACGCCGCGTCCGAGCGTCTCCATCCCGAACATCGTCGCCGCCATCGCCACACCGGAGAGGACGAAGCCGGTTCGGTCGAAGCGCGCCACCGCGTCCTCGCGCACGTCCTCGACGAAGTAGGTGACCAGCAGCACGCCGAGCACGCCGATCGGAATGTTGATGTCGAACACCCAGCGCCACGAAAACCACGTGACGATGAAGCCGCCGACCGGCGGGCCCACCAGCGGGCCGATCAGCGCCGGCATGGTCAGCCAAGCCATCGCCGCGACGACTTCGGACTTGGCGACGCTGCGCAGCAGCAGCAGGCGCCCGACCGGCACCATCATCGCCCCGCCCGCGCCCTGCAGGATGCGCGCCAGCACCAGCTCCGGCAGCGAATTGACGGCGCCGCAGGCGATCGAGCCCAGGGTGAACACCACGATGGCGACGCGAAAGACGTTACGCGCCCCGAACCGGTCCGCCATCCAGCCGCTCGCCGGGATGAAGGCGGCCAGGGCCAGCAGGTAGGAGGTCAACGCCACGTTCATGTGGACGGGCGCGGCGCCGAACGCATGGGCCATGGACGGCAGCGCCGTCGAGACGACGGTCGAGTCGAGATTTTCCATGAACAGCGCCGTGGCGACGATCAGCGCCGTCATCCGCGCCTTCGCCGTGATGCCGCCGACCAGCCCCGCCCGCGGCGGGCGGTCGCGTCGCACAGTCTCCCGCAACGGACCGACGGTCGCCGCCTCGCTATCGTCCATGGGGTGATTTTTGGCGACTCTCCCGCGCCGGAAAAGCGCCAACCGCGCGGGTCAGCCCGGCGCGGTGCCGCCGGCTGCGCGAACCCGCAGCGCCAGCCCGGGAAACGGATGTCGCATCGCGACCGCGCCGTGCATCGTCATGGCGACGAGGCGTGGCAGCGTGGGCGCCACCGGCGCTTCCGGCCAGTCGCGGCGCAAGGCCTCGGGGCTCAGCACCCGCACCGCGCCCTGTTCCAGCGGCAGCAGGAAGCCGCCATCGGCCGGCACCAGGCTGCGCCCGGCGACGCGGCTGAGCCGGGCGGCGAAAAGGGCCGGCGGATCGGCGACGATCACGACCTCGGCCAGCGTCCGCGCGCCGTTCGGCTGGCCCGTCAGGGCCGGATGCCAGACCACGTCCGGTGTCAGGTGCTCGATCAGCTGCAGCCGTGGTAGCATGTCGGTGAGCGGCACACGGCGAAACCGCGCGACGCCGCTCCCCGCCGCCTCGCCGGCGCGGGTGCTCTCCACGAGGTCGGCGCGGAAGCCGGCACGGCGCAGCCGCGCCGCCGCCGCGTCCGCATCGGCCACACGCAGGCTCAGGACATGGGCGCCCTCGCCCTGGGCCAGCATCGCGGCGAGGGTGGTGCTGGGCTCCGCTGGGTTCTGTGTCAGAAACTCGAGGTAGCTGCCCTGCAGCATGATCCGCCCGGCGGGTGTCGGCGCGAAGCCCGCGCTCGCCCAGGCCGCCCTCGCCGCCGCCACGTCGTGCACCACGATGCCGACATGATCGAGGGCGCAGGCGGCACCGATCACGGCGCCTTGGCCTCGGGTGCCGGCAGCCAGACCCGGAAGGTCGAGCCCCGGCCTTCCTCGCTCTCGATCAGCAGCTGGCCGCGGTGGCGGTTGACGATGTGCTTGACGATGGCGAGCCCGAGTCCGGTGCCGCCGGCCGCGCGCGAGCGGCCCTTGTCGACGCGGTAGAAGCGCTCCGTCAGGCGCGCGAGGTGCACGCGCGCGATCCCCTGCCCGTCATCGGCGACCGACAGCGCGGCCCCCGGCCGTGCCGGCCAGGGCGGGCCGGCGGCGGGCTCGACGGCGATGCGCACCGTCCCACCCTCGCGCCCATACTTCACCGCGTTGTCCACGAGGTTCTGCAGGACCTGGGCGAGCTGGTCGGCATCGCCCAGCACCATGGTCGGCGCCGGGACGGCGAGTTCCAGTCGCATCGCCCGCGCCGCGAGCCGCGGCTCGAACCCCGCCGCGACGCGCCCGGCCAGTGCGGCCAGGTCGATCGCCTCCGACGGTGCCTGATGCTCGTTCATTTCGATGCGCGACAACGACAGCAGGTCGTCGATCAGGTTGGCCATGCGCTGCGCCTGTTCGGCCATGATGCCGAGGAAGCGTTGCTGGGCCGGGCGGTCGTCGGCGGCGGGGCCGCGCAGGGTTTCGACGAAGCCCATCAGGCTCGCGAGGGGTGTGCGCAGCTCATGGCTCGCATTGGCAACGAAATCCGCCCGCGTGCGCTCGAGCGCGCGCTCGCGCGACCGGTCCGACAGCACCAGGATGGCGCGCCCGCCATCGGCGAGCGGCGGATCGAAGGGCAGCACCGTCGCCGCGACCTCGCGCGGCGTCGGCACCGGCAGGTGGATCTCGGCCGAGGCACTCGCGCCATCGTGCCAGGCGCGCTCGATGGCTTCGCGCAGCAGCGGATGGCGCAGCACGGCCGCCATCTCGCTGCCGAACGCGGCGCGCGCCGCGGCGTTGGCGCGCAGCACCTCGCGTTGCGCACCCAGCACGATCAGCGGGTCGGGCAGGCGCTCCACGATCGCCTCGCTGGCCCGCGACAGCGCCGTCACCTCCGCCCCGCGCGCGGCGAGCGAGCGTGCCAGACGTTCGATCCCCGCGGCGATGTGCCCGGCCCCCGTCAGCCGTGGCCCGGCTGCGGCGCGCGCCAGGCCCGCCGTGTCGCCGGCCGCGGCATGGCGCAGCGCGTTCTCGATCCAGAGGAGGTCGCGCGACCAGAGCATGACCGCCGCGCCGCCGCCGGCGAGGCCCGCCGCCACCACCACCGCCGCGGGCCAGGCCCCGATCCAGCCGCCTGCCGCCAGCACGAGCCCGCACAGGGCCGGCGGCGTCGCGAGGGCGAGCGCAAGCAGCAGGCGCTGGGCCATCATCGCCGGTCCATCATCGCCGGTCCTTCATCGCCGGTCTCCGCCGCGCGAGCACGCCATGGCCTTGCCCCGCGCGGCGGTCAGATCGCCGGTCCCGAGACCGAAGCCGGAGCCGGCGAGGCGACGGTATCCGCCCCGCCGACCACCACATCAAACACCGCGAGCGCGCGGCGGACGCTGCCATCCGCCATCAGTTCGAAGACGCCGTCCGCGCCGGCGAATCCGCCACCGCGTTCGAGCGAGCTGCGCGCGAAGCCGCCCTCGCCCGCGACCACCCTTGCCACCGCGGCGGCGTCGTAGGCGATATCGGCGATCGCCGGTGGGGCGGGCTGGCCGGCGGCGGTCGCGCGGCGGACGAAATCGGCGCGGTCCGCGGGGTCGGGCGCCGCGTACCAGGCGCCGCCGATGCGCGCGCCGGCGCGCATCTGCGGGTCGGCCCACAGCGACGGACCCATCACGCGAATGATCGTCGTGTCGAGATCGTAATAAGGAAGCAGGGTCCCGATCTCCACCAGCCGGTCGCCCGTGTCGGCGAGCAGCAGCGCATCGATCGGCGGCGGCGGGATGCGCGTGCGCCGCAAGGCCTGCACCCGCTGGTACCACCCTTTCGGCCGCTGCTGGCGCAGGGCGCGGATCTGCGCCTCGATCGGTCCACGCCGGCCGGCATAGTCGGAAAGCTCGCGCACCTGCGCCGCGAGCGCGTCCATCGATGCCGCAGGTGTGCGGATATCCGGAGCGGCGAGCCCGGCAGCCTGGCAGGCCGCGGTGAGCGCGGCCCCCATCGCCTGGCCGAAGGGGCTGTCCGGCAGGAGGGCGGCGAAGCGCTGGCGCCCCTCTGCCTTGGCCGCCGCGACGAGGCGGAACACCTGCTGGCGTGGCGTGATGCCCAGGGTCCAGACGCCCGGCCGGGCAACCGAGGGATCGTTGGTGAAGGCGAGCATGCCGACCCCTGCCGACTGGGCCGGGCCGGCCGCGGCGGCGGTTTCGGCATAGGTGAGCGGGCCGAGGATCAGCCCCGCGCCGGCGGCGATGGCGGCCTGTGCCGCGGCGGCCGCCCCCTGCGGCGTGCCGCCGGTGTCGCGCACATCGAGCCGCGGCGAGCCGGGAACGGAGAGCGCGAGCTTGGTCGCCGCCTCCAGCACCGGGCCGAGGGCCGCGTTGGGACCGGAGAGCGGGGCGAGCAGCGCAACCCCGCGCCCGCTTGGCGCGCGGTTGCTCGGCGGGCCGCCGGCCCCCGGTTCGAGCGACAGCGCCGCCCCGCCCTGGCCGGCCATCCCGCCAAACCCGCTTTCGGTGGTGCAGCCGGCGAGTGCTACGCTGGCAGCGAGGAGCATGCATGTCCGACGACGCATCGGGATCCACCCCTAATTCGACCTCTTCGGCAGGACTTGTGCTGGTTTCCGTGCCTATCGGCAACCTCGGCGATATGACGCCGCGGGCGCGCAGCGCGCTGGCGGCGGCCGATCTCGTGCTGTGCGAGGATTCGCGCGTGACGCGGCGCCTCCTGACGGCGCTGGGCATCACGGCCCGCCTGCAGCCGCTGCACGACCATAACGAGGCGCGGGAGGTGGAGGGGCTGCTCGCCCGCCTGGCCGCCGGCGAGCACCTGGCGCTGGTCTCCGATGCCGGCACGCCGCTCGTGTCGGACCCCGGCTTCCGGCTGGTGCGGGCGGCCATCGCCGCGGGCTTCGCCGTGACGGCCGTTCCCGGCGCCAACGCGGCGCTGATGGCGCTCACCCTGTCCGGCCTGCCGCCGCATCCCTGCCTTTTCCTGGGCTTCCTGCCGCCGCGCGCCGCTGCCCGCCGCGCCGCCTTCGCCGATGTCAGGCGCTGGGAGGCGGCCGGTCTCGCCGCAACGCTGATCTGGCATGAAGCGCCGCACCGGCTGGCCGAGGCGCTCGACGATGCCGCCGCCGTGCTCGGCGCGCGCGCGGCGGCGGTCGCGCGCGAACTCACCAAGCATTTCGAGGAGGTGCGCCGCGCCACGCTCCCCGAGCTTGCGGCGCATTACGCGGCGCACCCGGCGCGCGGGGAAATCACCCTCGTCGTCGCCGGCGCCGCGCCGGAGGCGCCGCTGGCCGAGGACCTGGACACACTGCTGCGGGCGGCCCTGGCCGAGACCTCGCTCAAGGAGGCGGTCGCGCGCGTCGCCGCCGCGACCGGGCGCCCGCGGCGCGAGGTCTATGCCCGTGCGCTGCGGGCTTCCCAGGCTCGACGCGGCGAGGAATGATGGCCGGGCGAAAGGGAACGCCACATGCAGAACACCGATCCGGTTTGGGATTTCGTCGAGGCCAAGCGCGGCGACTACACGCGCCTCTCCGACCAGGTCTGGGACACGCCCGAGCTGAACTTCCTCGAGACGCGCTCGCTCGCCGCGCATGTGGCGCAGCTGGAGCGCGAGGGGTTCCGGGTGCAGACCGGCATCGCCGGCATCCCGACCGCGGTGGTCGGCGAGGCGGGCGAGGCGGGGCCGGTGATCGCCATCCTCGGCGAATACGACGCGCTGCCGGGCCTGTCGCAGGAGGCGGGGGTCGCCGAGCACCGGCCGCTGCACCAGGGTGGCGTCGGCCATGGCTGCGGGCACAACCTGCTCGGCGCCGGGGCGATGCTGGCGGCTGCCGCGGTGAAGGACTGGCTGGCGCAGAACGGGGTCGCCGGTCGCGTGCGCTACTACGGCTGCCCGGCGGAGGAAGGCGGGGCGGCGAAGACCTTCATGGTGCGCGACGGCGTGTTCGACGACGTGGACATCGCGATCTCCTGGCATCCGGCGCCGCTTTCGGGCGTCAACCCCGCGATCTCGCTCGCGGTGATGCAGGTGGATTTCAGCTTCGAGGGCCGCGCCAGCCACGCCGCCGCCTCGCCGCATCTCGGCCGCTCGGCGCTCGACGCGGCGGAGCTGATGAGCGTGGGCGTGAACTACATGCGCGAGCACATGCCGTCCGACGCGCGTATCCATGCCGCCTATCTCGACGCCGGCGGCATCGCGCCCAACGTGGTGCAGGCGAAGACCACGGTCCGTTACCTGGTGCGCGCGGCGGCACTGGCGGAATTGTTCGCCCTGACCGACCGGGTGGTGAAGATCGCCGAGGGGGCCGCGCTGATGACCGGCACCGCGATGACCCACAACGTGGTCAGCGCGATGTCCAACCTGCTCGGCAACCGGCCGCTGGAGGAGACGATGCACGCCGCCTTCCAGCGCCTCGGCCCGCCGCCCTTCACCGCCGCGGACGAGGTGTTCGCCAACCGCATCCGCGCGACGGTGCGCGAGGACGACATCACCGCGGCGTTCCGTCGTTCCGGCGTCAAACCGGACAAGGACATGCCGCTGTGCCGCCTGATCGTGCCGCTCGACGCGGTGGGCGAGAAGATGGTGGGCTCGACCGATGTCGGCGACGTTTCCTGGGCGGTGCCCACGGTGCAGGCGCGCGGCGCCACCTACGCGATCGGCACCACCGGCCATACCTGGCAGCTCACCGCGCAGGGCAAGACGCCGGCCGCCCATACCGGCATGGTCCACACCGCGAAGGCGATGGCATCGACCGCGGTCGAGGTGCTGCAGAACCCCGCCCTGCTGGCCAGGGCCAAGGCCGAGCACCAGGGGCGGCTGCAGGCGAGCCCGTATCGCTCTCCGCTGCCGGCCGGGCTCGCGCCGCCGTTCACGATGTCCGTGGGCGGCACGTCCTGACCGCGTGAGCGTCCCCGCCCTCTCGTTACGCGGTGTTTCCAAGCGATTCGACCGGCCGGCCGTCGACGCGCTCGATCTCAGCGTCGCCGCCGGGGAGATTTTCGCGCTCCTCGGGCCCAACGGCGCGGGCAAGACGACGACGCTGCGCATGGTCGCCGGCCTGCTGCGCCAGGACGCGGGCACGATCGAGGTGTTCGGCACCGATGTCGTGGCCGACCCCGTGGCGGCGAAGCGCATGCTCGCCTGGCTGCCCGACGAGCCGCTGCTCTACGATCGGCTGACGCCGCTGGAATTCCTCGAATTCATCGCCGGGCTGTGGGCGATTCCGCCGCCCGAGGCGCAGGCGCGGGCCGCCGCGTTGCTGCGCCGGCTCGGGCTGTGGGCGCATCGCGACGAGCGCTGCGAAGGGTTCTCGCGCGGCATGCGCCAGAAGACGGTGGTGGCGGCGGCGCTGCTGCACGAGCCGCGCCTGCTGATCCTCGACGAGCCGCTGACCGGGCTCGACGCCGCGGCCTCGCGCGACGTGAAGGACATGCTGGCCGAGCGCGTGGCGCAGGGGGCGGCGGTGGTGGTGACCACGCATATCCTGGAGGTGGCCGAGCGCATCGCCGACCGGATCGGCATCATCGCGCATGGCCGGCTGCTCGAGCTCGGCACCTTCGCGCAGCTGCGCGCGCGGCATGGCGGTGCGACGCTGGAGGAGATCTTTCTGCGTCTCACCGCACCACGCGCGGCGGCCGGCGAGGCGCCGGCGTGAGCGGAACGGCGGGCGCCTCGCTCGGCTTCCTGCTGCGCCACGAGCTGCGGCTGGCCTGGCGGCGCGGCGGGTTCGGGCGTCTCGGCGTGTCGTTTCCGCTCGCCGTCGTTTCGCTGCTGGTGCTGCTGCACGTGGTGGCGTTCGGACTGGCGGCATCGCTGCGCCAGCTGGGTTGGACCATGGCGGATTTCACCGCCGCGGCGACGGTCGGCCTGGTCTACGTGCTCGGCCTGATGCTGATGCAGGCGCTGCGCCAGTCCACCGACGCGCTCTACGAGGGGCGCGATCTCGCCTGGCTGGCCTCGGCACCGTTGCCGTTACGAACCATTCTGCGCGCGCGCATGGCGGCGATCGCGCTCAATGCCGGCTGGCTCTGGCTGGTGCTGGCGGGGACGATGGCGAACGCGCTCGCCGTCTTCGTCACCCCCGCGGCGCTCGCGATCTATCCCGTGATCGCCGCCCTCGCGCTGCTCGCCGCGGCGTTTTCGATCGCGCTGGTGGTGCTGCTGCGCGACCTCGCGGGGCTGCGCACGATGCGCGGCATCGTGATGGGCGTCTCGATGCTGGCCGGTGGCTCGGTGTTCGTCGGCAGCCAGGTGCGCGCGGTGCTGTCGCCGACCGAGCGCGCGGGGCTGTGGCAGGCGCTGCATCCGCACGGCACCGGCCTGGTGACGCTGCTGTGGTGGCCGTCGCGCGCGGCGATGGGCGCGGTGGGGCCGCTGCTGACACTTCTGCTTGCCGCCTTCGTCGCAGCGGGCCTGGCGGCGGTCTGGGTGGAGCGGCGCTTCGCCAGCGGCGGGTTCGACAACATCGCGCGCCGCACCGTGCGCCGGCCAACCACGTCGTTGCATTTTCGTGCCGGAGTCTGGCGGGCCCTGCTGACCAAGGAGTGGCGGCTCGTCTGGCGCACGCCGGGGCTGATCGGGCGCGCGCTCTACCAGGGCGTCTACCTGCTGCCGGTGCTGATCGCCGCCTGGCGCGGCGGGGCGGGTGTCGTGGCCCCGGTGATCGCCGCCACCCCGGTCTTCATCGGCTCGGAGCTGGCACGCCTGTTCATGGTGACGGCGATGGCCGGCGACCAGGCGCCGGCGCTCGCGCTGAGCGCGCCGGTGCCGGCGGCATGGGTGCGCGCGGCGAAATTCGTCGCGACGGCGGCCGGCGCGGCGACGCTGGCGTTGCCGATGGCGGTGTTGATCGGGATCTGGCAGCCGGTGACCATTCTGCCGATGCTGGCCGGCATGCTCGTCGCCGGCGCCGGCGCGCTGCTGATCGGGGAGGCGGGGGTCTCGCCCGACCGGGTGATCGATCTCGGGGCCAGGCCCGGGGAGATGTTCCGCGGCGCGGTGCTGGGCCCGATCGCCGGCATGGCCTGGGCGCTGACCACCTGGTTCGCGGTGCATCAGCAGCCGATGGGTCTCGCCACCGCCCTGGCCGCGGTGCTGCTCAGCATCATCGCGATCGGGCGCTGACCGCCGGCCCCGCCCGCCCGCCTACCGCACGATCGCGCCGAGCAGCGCATCGAGCCGCCGCCGTCCGGCCTCGGTGGCCCGCAAATTCGTATCGAATTCGATATAACCGGCCTCGATCGTGGCCGCCAGCATGGCGGCGTCGAGTGCGTCCGTGAGCGGCATGCCGGTGCGCGCGGCGAAGCGCGCCGGCGCGATCCCCTCGGCCAGGCGCAGCCCCATCAGCAGCGCCTCGCGCGCGCGCTGCGGCGGCGTCACGACGACCTCCTCGGTGGTGCCGTGGCCGCTCCGCTCGACCCGCTCGGCCCAGGGTTCCGGCGCGCGGTGCCGGCGCGTGGCGAGCAGCGAGCCGCCGACCGAGACACGACCATGCGCGCCGGGGCCGATGCCCGCGTAGTCGGTGTAGCGCCAGTAGGCGAGGTTGTGCCGGCTTTCGGCGCCCG
>JAGWQN010000091.1 GCA_028869995.1 Rhodospirillales bacterium | reverse complement strand
GAGTTGAGAATGCCCGAGCGGACCAGGAACGTGCCCAGCAGCGACAGCGAGAACGTGCCGATCGCCAGCAGCACCGTCCAGGTCTTCAGCGCCTCGCGCTTCTCCACCACGATCGCCGAATGCAGCAGCGCCGTGCCGGTCAGCCACGGCAGGAGCGAGGCATTCTCCACCGGATCCCAGTACCAGAACCCACCCCAGCCGAGATCGTAATAGGCCCACCAGGAGCCGAGCGTGATGCCGCAGGTCAGCGCACACCAGGCTGCCAGCGTCCACGGTCGCACCCAGCGCCCCCAGGCGGCATCGACACGCCCCTCGATCAACGCCGCGACGGCGAAGGCGAACGGGACCGAGAAGCCGACATAGCCGAGATAGAGCAGCGGCGGATGCAGGGCGAGGCCGGGATCCTGCAGCAGCGGATTCATGTCCATGCCCTGCATCGGCGGCGGCCAGAGACGCGCGAAGGGGTTCGAGGTGATGAGCGCGAACAGGGTGAAGCCGACGGACGACAGGCCCTGCACGCCGATCACGCGGGCGCGCACGGCAGAGGGCAGGCTGGTGCCGAAGAGCGCGACCGCGCCGCCGCAGATCCCGAGCACCAGGCACCACAGCAGCACCGAGCCCTCGTGGTTACCCCAGGTGCCGGTGATGCGGTAGAAAATCGGTTTCAGGCTCGAACTGTTCTCGGCGACGACGCGAACGGAGAAGTCGTTCACCAGGTTCGCGTGCATGAGCACGGCGAAGGAGATGATGAGGGCGATCGCCTGGGCGACGGCCAGCGCGGGGGCCGCCGCCATCATCGCAGCGTCGCGCCGCTGCGCGCCGAACAGGCCCGTCGCCGCCTGCGCCCCTGCCAGCACGACGGCCAGCGCCAGGGCAAAATGCCCGAGTTCCGGATTGAGCATGCCTAGCCTCCCTGCGTCGCCGGCGCGCCCCTCGCGTTGGCGCCCTGCGTCCTCACCCCGAAATCCCAGGTCGCGGCCGGCGGCGGCTCACCCTGGCTCGGCCGCCACTCGCCATTCTTCTTGAGCGCTTCCACGACGTCCTTGGGCATGTAGTTCGCATCATGTTTGGCCAGCACTTCGGTGGCGACGAAGCGCCCGTCCGGACGCAGCGAGCCCAGGGCGACGATCCCCTGCCCCTCGCGAAACAGATCGGGCAGCACGCCCGCGAACACGACCGGCACCGATCCCTTGCCATCGGTGATCGTGAAGTCGTTCACCGGATGGCCGTTCTGCGTCAGGTGGCGCACGCTGCCGGTGACCACCAGCCCGCCGAGGCGGAACACCTGACCCGGCCCGGGCGGCTTGGCGGCAACCTGCGCCGGCGACAGGAAGAACACGATCGTGTTGCGCAGGGCCGCCAGGGTGAGCCCTGTTGCCGTCCCCAGGCCGGCGAGACAGGCGAGGACCACGAGCAGGCGTCGGTGCTTGCGCTTCATCGGCTCATCCGGCGGATCGTTCCGCCCCTTTGGTCGGCCATCCCGGTCACCGGCGCACCCGCCCAGCCTCGGCCGCGGCCAGGCGCCGGCGGGCGGAGCGCAGCCGCAGCACCGCATCGATGCACAGCCAGCCGACGACCACGACGCCGACGGCATAGGCGGCGATGACATAGGGGATCGGGTTCAAGCGGAGCGCACCTGGGCCAGCAGGAGCGCACGGGTGCGCCGTTCCATCACCGCGGCGGACAGGCGCGCGAGCACCAGCGCCGCGAACAGCAGCGTGAACCCGATGGCCGAGACGAGCAGCGGCGCCAGCATGCCGATATACATCTTCGGCGCGCTGGTGAGAGAGATGCTGTTGCCCTGGTGCAGGGTGTTCCACCACTGCACCGAGAAGTGAATGATCGGCAGGTCGACGGCGCCGATCAGGGCCAGGATCGCCGCGGCGCGATAGCCGCGCTCCGGATCGTCGAAGGCGCGGATCAGCGCGATGTGCCCAAGATAGAGGAAGAACAGCACCAGCATCGACGTCAGGCGGGCATCCCAGACCCAGTAGGTGCCCCAGGTTGGCCGGCCCCAGAGGCTGCCGGTCGCGAGACACAGGGCCGCGAAGCCGGCGCCGACGGGGCCGATTTCCACCGCGGCGAGATCGGCCAGCGGGTGGCGCCAGACCAGCGACGAGAGGGCGCACAGCGCCAGCCCGAAATATCCCGCCGATGCCAGCCAGGCGCTGGGCACATGCAGGTACATGATGCGCACCGCCTCGCCCTGCTGCCAGTCGGCGGGGGCAATGAACAGGCCCCACAGCAGGCCGGCCGCCGTCAGGATGCCGCCCGCCCAGGCGATGGGCGGCGTGACCCGGCCCGCCAGGCGCAGGAAGCGGCCGGGATTGGCAAACCGATGCCAGCCCCCTGGCCGCGGCGTTGAAACGGTGGCGTCCACGCCGGTCCTATAGATGAGCCGCCCCGGGGTTTGAAGCCCACCGGATTTGAAGCCGAATGGCATTACGGCTAATCAAGCCGCCGTTCAGCCGCCAAGCCCCGCCAATGGGGCCGCCAACCGCCCCGGAGACCATGCCATGCTGTTCGCGTTGATCTGCACCGACCGTCCCGCGAGCCTCGAACTGCGCATGGCAACCCGGCCGCAGCACCTCGCCTATCTCGAGCAATATGCCACGAAGCTCGTCCAGGTCGGGCCCTTGCTCGACACCGAGGGCAGGGCCTCGGGAAGCCTGCTCATCATCGACGTGGAGGATCGCGCGGCCGCCGAGGGCTTCGCCGCCGCGGACCCCTACTCCAAGGCCGGCCTGTTCGAGAGCACCGTCATCCGCCCCTTCCGGTCCGTCTATCGCGACGGCGAACGCGTCGCCTGAGACGATGACCCGCCCCTTGCCGGACCGCCGCTGATGACGTTCTGGCTCGTCAAGTCGGAACCCGATGCGTTCTCCTGGCAACAACAGGTGGCGAACGGGGTGGAACCGTGGACCGGGGTGCGCAACGCCATGGCGCGCAACAACCTGCGCGCGATGCAGCAGGGCGACCGTGCGTTTTTCTACCACTCGAACGTGGGCCGCGAGATCGTCGGCATCGTCGAGGTGGTCCGATCGGCCTATCCGGACCCCACGGCCGAGAAGGGCGAGTGGGTCGCCGTCGATGTCCGCGCCGTCGGGCCGATGCCGAAGCCGGTGACGCTCGCGGCGATCAAGGCCGACCCGGCATTCGCGGAGTTCGCCCTCGTGCGCCAGTCGCGGCTCTCGGTCATGCCGGTACCGCCGGCCTTGTGGAAAAAGCTTTGCCGCATGGGAGGCTGGGCGGACTGACCCGGCCGTGCGGCGCGAGGAGATGACCATGGAGTATCGCCGTCTCGGCCAATCGGGCCTCAAGGTTTCGCCGCTCTGCCTCGGCGCGATGATGTTCGGCGGCGCAACCGCGGAAGCGGACTCGCGGGCCATCATCGCGCGGGCGCGCGAGCAGGGCGTCAACTTCATCGACACCGCCGACGTCTACAACGCCGGCGCGTCCGAGGAGGTGGTCGGGCGCGCGATCGCCGCCGAGCGGGGCTGGTGGGTGGTTGCCACCAAGCTCGCCAATCCCACCGACACGGCCGCGGGGCCGAATGGCGGCGGTCTGTCGCGCCGGCATGCGATGCGCGCGACGGAGGCTTCGCTGCGCCGCCTGGGGCTCGAGACGATCGACATCCTCTACTGGCACAAGGAGGATCACACGACCCCGCTCGGCGAGAGCGTGCGTGCCATGGAGGATCTCGTGCGCGCCGGCAAGATCCGGCATTTCGGTGTCTCGAACCATCGCGCCTGGCGGATCGCGGAGATCTGCCGGCTCTGCGACGAGGCCGGGATCGACCGGCCGGTCGTCAGCCAGCCTCTCTACAACGCGATGAACCGCATGGTGGAAGTCGAGCACCTGCCGGCCTGCGGCGCCTACGGCCTCGGCGTGTTCCCCTACTCGCCGCTGGCGCGCGGGGTGCTGACGGGCAAATACCGGCCCAATGTCGCCCCCGCGGAGGGCACGCGCGCGGCCCGGCGCGACAAGCGGATGATGGAGACCGAGTGGCGGCCGGAAAGCCTCGCCATCGCCGCCGAGTTCGCGACGCGCGCCGCCGCGCTGGGCATCACCCCGGGGCAGTGGGCGCTGGCCTGGGTGCTCCGCAACAAGCTCGTCACCGGCGTGATCGCCGGACCGCGCACCATGCAGCAGTGGGAAGACTATGTGCCCGCGCTGGGCGTCCGGCTCAGCGCCGAGGACGAGGCGCTGGTCGACCGGCTGGTCGCGCCGGGCCACCCCTCGACCCCCGGCTACAACGACCCCGCCTACCCGCTGGAAGGGCGGCCGGTCTGAGGCGATAGCCGTCGGCGGGGCAGTCATCGGGCCCGGCTGCCCGCTCGCGCGCGGCGGGGCCGGTGCTTGTTGGCGTCTGCCCGTGACCCTACCGTCGGGCGATGTCCGAGTCCCCGCCTGGCGAGGCTGATCCTTCCCCGGTTGCCGCAGGGGGCCACGGCACGTCCGGCCCGCTCCAGATTCTTCTGATCTTCCTGCGGCTCGGCTGCACCTCGTTCGGCGGGCCGGTCGCGCATCTCGGCTACTTCCGCAGCGAGTTTGTGGAACGCCGGAAATGGCTCACCGAGCGGTCCCTGGCGGATCTGGTCGCCCTTGCCCAGTTCCTGCCAGGTCCTGCCTCGAGCCAAACGGGGTTTGCCATCGGGCTGATACGCGGCGGGCTGGCCGGGGGTCTGGCCGCCTGGACCGGCTTCACCCTGCCGTCGGCGGCGCTGCTGGTGCTGTTCGCCTACGGCGCCGGAGCGATCGCGGATTCGCCGGCCGGCGCGGGCATGCTGCACGGGCTGAAGCTCGCCGCGGTCGCGATCGTTGCGCAGGCCGTGATCGGCATGGCGCGCAACCTGTGCCCCGATCGCCGACGCGCCTCGATCGCGACGGTCGCCATGATCGTGATGTTGCTGGCCCCGTCCTCGCTGTTTCAGGTTGGCGTCATCGTCGCTGGCGGCCTCGCCGGATGGATGCTGTGCCGGGGCGAGAGCGCGAGGCTCGCGGAAGGGTTCCCGATGCCGGTGACGCGGCGCTTCGCGACGGCCTGCCTGGCGCTATATTTCATCCTGCTGGCGATCGCGTTTCTGCCGGCGCACAGCGGGCCATGGTCGCTGTTCGATGCCTTCTATCGCTCCGGCGCGCTGGTGTTCGGCGGCGGGCACGTCGTGCTGCCGCTGCTGCGCAACGCCGTCGTCGCGCCGGGTTGGGTCGCCGACAACGCCTTCCTCGCCGGCTACGGCGCGGCACAGGCCGTGCCGGGGCCGCTGTTCACCTTCGCCGCTTATCTCGGCGCCGTGGCCCGGATCGCGCCGGGCGGCGTGGCCGGGGCCGGGATCGCGCTGCTCGCGATCTTCGTGCCGGGCCTTCTGTGCCTGATGGGCACGCTGCCGTTCTGGCATGGGTTGCGGGCACGCCCGGGGGCGCAGGCGGCGATGCGCGGCACCAACGCCGCCGTGGTCGGGCTGCTGGCCGCCGCGCTGTACAACCCGGTCTGGTCCAGCGCGGTCCACGGCCCGACCGACCTCGCCGTCGCCGCGGCGATGTTCGTGCTGCTGATCGCCTGGCGCGCGCCGCCGCTGCTCGTGGTGGTGCTGGCCGCCGCCGCGGGGATTGGGATCGCGTTGGCGGCCTGATAAGGCTTGCGGGTTGCAGGAACCAGGTGTTCCTGGCGGGCCGGGACCTTACCCCGGCTCTCGCTGCGGAGGCTGCATGGACATCGAACCCGAGTTGCGCGCCCTTCTGGGCGAACGTTTCTCCACCGCCACGGCCCTGCGCGAGCAGCATTCGCATGGCGAGGACAGCCAGAAGCCGGTGCTGCCGGACGCGGTCGTGTTCGCCGAGACGACGGACGAGGTCGCCCGTGTGCTCCAGCTCGCCCATGCGCACGCCGTCCCGGTGACGCCGTTCGGCGCCGGAACGTCGCTCGAGGGGCACGTCACCCCGGTGCGCGGCGGCCTCTCGCTCGACCTCAGCCGGATGACGCGCATCATCGACGTGCAGGCGCCGGACATGGACTGCCGCGTCGAGGCTGGCGTCACACGCGCGCAGCTGAACGAGCACCTGCGCGACCAGGGCCTGTTCTTCCCTGTCGATCCCGGCAGCCACTGCACGCTCGGCGGCATGGCGGCCACGCGGGCCTCGGGCACCAATGCCGTCCGCTACGGCACCATTCGCGAGAACGTGCTCGGGCTCACCGTGGTGATGGCGGACGGGCGCATCGTGCGGACGGGCGGGCGCGTGCGCAAATCCTCGACCGGCTACGACCTGACGCGGCTGTTCATCGGCTCGGAAGGCACGCTCGGCGTGATCACGGAGGTCGGACTCAGGCTGCACCCCATACCCGAGGCGATCTCCTCGGCCGTGTGCCAGTTCGCCACCCTCGCCGGCGCGGTGGAGACGGTGATGGCGGTGATGGGAGCGGCCATCCCCGTCGCGCGCATCGAGATCCTCGACGACACGATGCTGCAGGCCTGCATCGCCTATGCGAAGCTGGCCGGCATGGCACCGGCGCCAACGCTGTTCCTGGAGTTTCATGGCAGCGAGGCCGGCGTCGCCGAACAGGCGAAGGCGGTGGAAGCGATCGCGCACGACAACGGCGGCCGGGACTTCGCCTGGACCCGGGCGACCGAGGAACGCACGAAGCTGTGGCAGGCGCGCCACGATGCCTACTGGGCGGCGCTCGCCTCCAGGCCCGGCCACCGGGCCTTCACCACCGACGCGATCGTGCCGATATCGAAACTGGCGGAAGCGATCCTCGGCGCGAAGGCGGACATCGAGGCATCCGGTCTGTCGGCACCGATCGTCGGGCATGTCGGGGATGGCAATTTCCACACCGTGGTGCTGATCCCGCCCGAGCCCGACGGGGTCGAGCGCGCCTGGGCGCTGGATGCCAAGATCGTAGCGCGCGCGCTGGCCCTTGGCGGCTCGTGCAGCGGCGAGCACGGGGTCGGCCTCGGCAAGCGCGGCTTCATCCTCGAGGAACATGGCGAGACCGCGATCGGGGTCATGCGCGACATCAAATCCACGTTCGACCCCAAGGGCATCCTCAATCCCGGGAAGATGTTCTTCCAGTAGCCGCGAGGCGGGTTTCGGCCCGTCGCCGTCAGGCGAGTTTCGGCGGGCTCGCGAAACGAGCCTCCATGGCCGCGCGCGCCTCGGCGGCGATGCCGGCCGGCGGTTGCACGTCGGCGCGGCGCAGCACCGTCCCCGCCGGTATCTCGCGCGTGGTGCAGATCCCGTGCGCGAGGCCAATGGGCAGGGCACCGGACGCGAGGCTCTCGGCGGCCGGCATCAGCCGCCCCCACACCGTGTAGCCGCCCTCCCCATCGAGGCGCGTGCCGGCCGCCAGCGTGCGCTTGGCGACCGCGACGACATCGCCGGCGAACCCCTGCGGCGCGCCGGTCGGCTCGCGCCGCAGCGCCGCGGAGAGGACGGAGATTCCGAGCTCGAGGCCGATCAGGTGATAGGGCTTGAACATCGCGGCATAATGGCCGGTCGCGTCGGTGCGCAGCCCGTACTGGGCGAAACATGCAGCCGCGTAGGGCGTCGGCGCCTCGAAGACGACATAGACGCCCCAGCGCAGGTCGCGCGCCACCGGCCGGCCATCGCGTTCCAGCGACGAGACGACCTCGACCAGGCCCGCGGCTTCCAGCACGCCCCCCGCCGCGCGCGGACGCAGCGTGTGAGCCAGGTCGTCGGCTCCGCACGGCGGGAAGGCGAGCCCGGCACGCGGCACGCCCAGGCCCGTCGCGTTGGCGATCGCCGCCATCTCGATCGCGGATTTGGTGCCATCGAGGAACGAGTTGAACATCTGCGGGTTCATCCCCGCCGCCTTCGCCTCCTCCGCCGACAGCCCGTAATGGCGCCAGACGTCGTCCGGGGTCACCGCGTGGTAGGCCGGCAGATACTTGGTCCCCTTGCCCGCCGCGACCACGCGCAACCCGGCGGCGCGCGCCCAGTCCACCATCTCGCAGACGAGCGCAGGCTGGTCGCCATAGGCGAGCGAGTAGACCACCCCGGCCGCCTTCGCCTCGGCGGCCAACAGCGGGCCGGCGAGCACGTCGGCCTCGACATTGACCATCACGACATGCGCGCCGGCGGCCATCGCCGCGCGGGCATGGGCGATGCCGGCGGCCGGGTTGCCGGTCGCCTCCACCACCACCTCGGGCCGCAGCGCCGCGATCAGCGCCACGGCATCGTCGGAGAACCGGCAGGCGGCGACCCGCTCCGCGTCCCAGCCGATGTTGCGGCACGTGGCCCGCGCGCGGTCCGGCGCCAGGTCGGCGATGCCGACAACATCGATCCCGGGCGAGCTCGGCACCTGGGCGAGGAACATGGCGCCGAACTTGCCGGCCCCCACCTGCACCACCCGCACCTTGTTGCCGGAATCCGTCCGCGCCGCCGCCAGCCGGGAAAGATTCATGCCGCCTCCTCCTGAGCGCAGCCTATGCTATGCGCAGGCTGCGGGCGAGCCGGTCGGGCGGGCCCGCGGATGGCCGGATTGTCATCCTCCGGCCGCGCCCCCCACGCCTATCCGTTCTGTTACGTCTCGCCTGCCCGCGCGTTGCTGATATGACGCGCAAGAGGAGTTGATCGTGCCCTGGAAGGACGCTGCCGGACGATTCTCATGGCTCAAGCTGCTGGTCTTCGTGGGCCTTTTCCTGCCCGCGGCCTGGTTGCTGCTGCGCGGCTTCGCTGGAGATCTCGGCGGGCGGCCGATCACCGAATTGCTGCGCCGCTGCGGCGACTGGACCGTGCGCTTCCTCTTGCTGACACTCGCTGTCACGCCTGCCCGCGCGGTCTGGGACTGGCCACGCGTGGTGCAACTGCGGCGCATGCTGGGTGTCGCCAGCGGCTGCTACGCGCTCGCCCATGTCACGCTCTATGTCGCGCAGCAGAATTTCAGCGTGGCCTTTGTCGCCAGCGAGATCGTGAAGCGGTTCTACCTCACCATTGGGTTCGTCACGCTGTGCGGTCTCACGGCGCTGCTGGTCACCTCCACCGACGGCTGGCAGCGGCGGCTGCGGGGACGCTGGAAGAAGCTGCACCGCCTGGTCTTTCCGCTCGCGGTGCTGGCGCTGATCCACTACTTCCTGCAATCGAAGATCGACATCACCAACGCGGTGTTCGCGGCGGGGGTGTTCGTCTGGCTCGCCTGCTGGCGGTTGCTGCCGCGGCGGATGCAGGCGCAGCCGCTGGCCTTCGCGGCCCTTGCGGCGGCCGCGGCGCTGGCCACCGCGGCGATCGAGACATTGTGGTATGCGCTTGCCACCGGCGTGCCGGCGATGCGGGTGCTCGCCGCCAACCTGCAGGTATCGCCATGGCCGCGCCCGGCGCTGTGGATCGGCGCCGTGTTCGTCGCCGTGGCGCTGTTCGGCGCCGCCCGCCGCTGGAGACGGCGCCCGCGGCGCGCGCCAGCACTGGCCTGAGCGCCGCGATCAGCCAGCGCCGCGATCAGCCCAGCGCGCGGGCCGCCTCCAGCACCTCGGCAGCGTGGCCCTCGACCTTCACCTTGGGCCAGATCCTGGCGATCTTGCCGTGCCGGTCGATGAGGAAGCTCGCACGCTCGACGCCCATGTACTTGCGCCCATAGCGCGACTTCTCGACCCAGACGCCGTACGCCTGAGCAACCGCCACATCCTCGTCGGAGGCGAGCGGAAACGTCAGCCCGTATTTGGCAGCGAAGGCCTCGATCGGCTTCATCTTGTCCTTCGAGACGCCGATGACCTCGATGCCGGTCTTGCCCAGCTGGGGCAGCGCTTCCTGGAAGCCGCACGCCTCCTTGGTACAGCCGGGGGTGTCGGCCTTGGGGTAGAAGTAGAGCAGGAACGGCCGGCCGTGCATGGCCTTGAGGCTGACGGTCCGCCCGCCGCTCGCAGGCATCGTGAAGTCGGGAGCCTTGTCGCCTTCGGCCAGAGCCATCGAACCCTCCTCGTTTGCGCGCCATGACATGGCGGCCAGGACGGGCGCGTCAACCTCAAACCTCGACGATGGCCCCGGTCTGTTCGACGATGCGCCGGTAATGCTCGGGTCTGCGGTGGGCCGCGAAGTCGAACATCTTGGTCTTGCCCTGGCGGCAGGCATCGAGGTCGCAGTCGGCCACCACCAGCTCGTCATCGAGCGTGGCAGCCTGGGCGACAACGATGCCGTCCGGCGAGACGATGCAGGAGCCGCCGATCAGCCCCGCGCCGTCCTCCACGCCGGCCTTGGCGGTCGCGACCGCCCAGGTCGCGTTCATGTAGGCGTTCGCCTGGGCCGCGAGCGTCGAGTGAAAGGTCCGCCGTTCCGCTGACTCGGCATCGCCGCCGTTGGGATCGTGGGCGGCGGAGTTATAGCCCATCAGCATCAGCTCGACGCCCTGCAGCGCATAGACGCGCCACGCCTCCGGCCAGCGCCGGTCGTTGCAGATCAGCATGCCCAGGACCGGCGAGCCCCAGGCCGCCGGGCCGCGGAAGGCGGGGAAGCCGAGGTCGCCATACGCGAAGTAGCGCTTTTCCAGCTGCTGGTGCGCCTCGCCCGGACGGGGTTCGACGGTGCCAGGCAGGTGCACCTTGCGATAATGGCCGAGCACCGCGCCGTCCGGCCCGACGGTCGCGGCGGCGTTGAAGCGCTGCGCCCCGGCGCGCTCGGCGTAGCCCACGTAAAAGCCGATACCGAGCGCGCGCGCGCGGTCGAAAAGCGGCTGCACGGATGGGTTGGGCATCGCCGGCTCGACAAAGCGCTCGACCTCCTCCTCCGGCAGCAGCCAGCGCGGAAAGAAGGTGGTGAAGGCAAGCTCCGGATACACCACGAGCCGCACCCCTCGCGCCGCCGCCTGCTCGAGCAGGGCGATCATCCGAGCGAGGGTTGCCGCGCGCGTGTCGGCACGCTGCGTGGGGCCCATCTGGGCGGCGGCGAGTCGGAGCATACGGGTCATGGCCGATCCTAGCCCACCGGGCCGATGCGAGTCTCGAAGATGCGCCGCACGTCGGCGGCCATCGCGTCGAGCCGGGCGGCAAGCTCGCCGGCATCGCCGGCACCGAGTGCGGCGAGCACGGGTGCGGGCAGCGTGTCGCGGTCGGGCGGTGCGAGGCGCAGCATGCCCATCAGCGTTCTCCAGGTGTGGTCGGCGTGGATCAGCGCCGCCGCCTCCGCGGCGTCCAGCGCGCCTGCGTCACGCAGCTGCGCCAGGGCGACGCGCGTCGTCGGATGGGCCGCGCCGGGGTGGATCAGGCTCAGGGCCTGGGCGATGAACTCGACCTCCATCTGTCCGCCGAGGCGGTGCTTGGCATCCCAGGGGCCGGCCGGCGGCAGCTCGCGAGCGAGGCGCGCGCGCATCGCCGCGGCATCGGCGCGCACGCGCGAGGCGTCCGGCACACGCAGCGCCTCGCCGATCATCGCGTTGACCCGCGCGCGAAGCCTGGCGGGGCCGGCGACGACGCGCGCGCGGGTCAACGCCATGCGCTCCCAGGTCCAGGCCTCGGTCGCGTGGTAGCGTGCGAAGCCCGCCGCCGGCACGGCGACCGGACCCTTGTTGCCCGAAGGACGCAGCCGCATATCCACGGCATACATGGGTCCCGCCGCATCCGGGGCCGTCACCGCCGCGACGAAGGCGTGGACGGCACGGATGAACCACTGGCTCGCCGGCAGTTCGCGGGCGCCGCCACGCGCGGTACTGTGGCTCGAGGCCGGCGGGTGGTCGTAGATGAACATCAGGTCGAGATCGGAGCCCGCCATCATCTCCAGTCCCCCCGCCTTGCCGAGCAGCACGACGGCCATGCCGCCGCCACGCACGCGCCCGTGGCGGGCGGCGAAATCGGCCAGCACCACCGGCAGCAGCGCACGCAGTGCCGCGTCGGCGGTGGTGCTGCGCGCCTCGCCGGCGGCATCGGCATCCAACCGCCCCTCGATCGTGGCGACGGCGGTGAAGAAATCCTGGGCACGCACGGTCTCGCGCACCACCTCGATTGACGATTCCAGGTCGGGAGCGTCGCCGAGGCGGGCGCGCATGCGGGCGAACAGGGCGCGCGGCGGTTCCGGCGCCAGCAGCCCGTCCAGCGCCGCGGGGTGGCGCGCCAGGTGTTCGGCCAGCGCCGGCGAGGCGCCCAGCACACCGGCGATGCGACGCATCAGCGCCGGATTGCGTTCGAACAGCGACAACAGCTGCACGCCCGCAGGCAGGCGGGCGAGAAAGGCATCGAAGCGCTGCAACACCGCGTCGGGCGAACGTTGCTCGGCCAAGGCCTCGAGCAGCGATGGCAGCAGCCGCGCCATCAGGCCGCGCGAACGTTCGGAGCGCAGCGCGCGGGGCCGGCCGGCAAGCCAGCCGGTGGCGAGTTCGGCCGCCGCCTCGGGGGCGGCGAACCCCATGGAGCGCAGCATGCCGATGGTGCGGGGCGGCGGCTCGGGCCCGGTGAAATCGAGTGAAGGCGCCTCGTCGCTGGCGTGGCCGAAGACATCGGTGAAACGAGAGCGCACCCCATCGAGCAAGGTCGCCAGATCGTGGGCGAAGGCGCTCGCGCTGGGCGCCCCCATGAACGTGGCGAACGCCGCGAATTCGTCACGCGAGCGCGGCAGGCTGTGCGTCTGATGATCGGCCACCATCTGCAACCGGTGCTCGACCACGCGCAGGCGCTGATAGGCGCGGGCGAGAAACGCGGCGGCATCCTCGCCGACATGCCCCGCCGCCGCGAGCGCCGGCAGCGCCTCAAGCGTGCGTGGCGTGCGCAGCTCCGGCGCCCGCCCACCCCAGACGAGCTGCTGCGTCTGCGCCAGGAACTCGATCTCGCGGATGCCGCCTTCGCCGAGCTTGACGTCGTGGCCGAGCAGGCGTTCCACCGGATCGGCACTGTCGGCGAGAGTCGTGCCCTTGTGCACGTCGATGCGCCGCTTCATGGCCTCGATATCGGCGATGGCGGCGAAGTCGAGGTGGCGGCGCCAGACGAAGGGACGGATCGCGTCCAGGAAATGCTGACCGAGGGCGAGATCGCCGGCGACCGGGCGCGCCTTCAGCATGGCCGCGCGTTCCCAGTTCTGGCCCATGCTCTCGTAGTAGGCGAGGGCCGCGGGCAGCGCGACCACCGGCGGCGTGGCGGCCGGGTCCGGGCGCAGGCGAAGGTCGACACGGAACACGTAGCCCTCGGCATCGCGCGCCTCGAGCAGGCTCACGATGTCGCGCGCCATCCGCGCCCAGAACTGGGCCGGGGCATCGCCGCGATAGGTACCGGCCTCCGGGTCCTGCAACAGGATCAGGTCGATGTCGCTCGAGTAGTTGAGTTCGCCCGCGCCGAGCTTGCCCATGCCCAGCACGGTGAAGCCGCAGCGCGTGGACGGGCTCGAGCGGCGCGGGAGATACAGCTCAGCGGCATGGTGCAGCAGATGATCGACGCAGGCGCCGAGGGCCACCTCCGCCAACTGCGACAGCGCGGCGGTGACGCGGGCGAGCGGCCATATGCCGCCGATATCGGCGAGTGCCGCGGCCAGCGCCAGACGACGCTTGGCGAGGCGCAGGCGCCGCGCGAGATCCGCGCGCGGCATCGCCGGGGTTGCGGCGCGCACGCTGGCGAGAGCCGCGGCGACGGCGGGCTCCGGACCCTGGCGGGCAAAGCCCAGAACGATGTCCGGCTCGCGCAGCGCGAGGTCCGCCAGGTAGGGAGAACCGCCGCCGAGGGCTGCCAGCATCGCCCGCGGAGCGGGCTTCAGCACGAGCCGCCCCGGCCCCGCGCCGAGGGCGGCGAAGCGTTCGAGCAGCCGATCCGCCGCGGCAGGATCGGCGGGGCGGGGCCAGGCCGCCGGAAGGCTGAAACCATGCATCGCCGCGGAGCCTCGCGGTGAGGCGGTGGGCAGGTCAAGCCGCGCGGCACACGCTGCGCTTCAGCCATCACGGCGCCCACCTGCTCTCCGAGATCCTGGTTGGCATCCTGCTGCTGCTCGCGCTGGGTGCCGGCGGCGTCGCCTGGCGGCTGTCGCAGGGCCCGTGGGAATCGGCCGCGCTGGCGCGGGTGCTGGAACAGGCGGCGACGCCGGGCCTCACGCTTTCGATCGGGCACGCCGCACTGGCCTGGGAGGGTTTCGCCCGCGGCGGCGCCGCGCCCCTCGATATCCGGGTGGCAGACGTCGCGGTTTCGGGCCCTGCGGCACCACACCGGCTGGTCGTGCCGCGCGCACGCGTCACCTTGTCGGTCGCCGCCCTGCTCAGGGGACGGGTGCGGATCCGCGCGGTCAGCATCGATGCACCGGCGCTGACGCTCGAGCGCGATCGGGCCGGCAAGGTCAGCATCGCAGGCCTGGGCACGGCGGGCGAGAAGACGCCGCTCACCGCGGTGCTCGCCGCGCTCGCTGCCCCGCCGGGCGGCGACGGCGCCCTGTCGGCGCTGCGGCGTGTCCGTCTCACCGACGGCAGCATCACCTTCATCGACCAGCGGCTCGGCGCGACCTGGAACGCCCGCCACCTCGACCTCGAGCTTCGTCGCGCCGCCGCGGGTGGCGCGACAGCGACGATCAGCGACCAACTGATCGTCGCCGACAAGAGCGCCGACGTGCGTGCCACGGCGACGATCCCAAGCAGATTCGGCGACGCGAAGACGGGGCCGATGGTGGTCACCGGCCAGGCCGGCGCCGTCGTGCCGGCGGATCTGGCGCCGCTGGTGCCGGGCTGGCCGCAACTGGCCGGCGCGCGGGTGCCGGTCTCCGCCACCGGTATCCTGCGCCTCGATGCGGGCCTCTCGGTCGTCGGGGCTGACGTTGCCTTTCATGTCGGCCCGGGAACGGTCGAGGTGCATGGGCTGGCCGAGCCGGTCGCCGGGGGGGACGTGCGGGTAAGCGGCTCACCCGATCATGTCGCGATCGACGTCGGCGATCTGCGGCTCGCGCCGGCCGGCGCGCCGGTCACCACCCTTGCCGGCCATGCCGACCTGACGCGGGGGACGGACGGATACGCCATCGTCGCCCGCGCCAGCCTCGACCGGCTGCGCTTCGCCGATATCGCCCAGGTCTGGCCGCCAGGCGTGGGCGGCGACACCACCGAACCGTGGCTCGCCCAAAACGTGACGGCGGGCGAGGCTCGCGACGGGCATGTGGCGCTCAGCGGCCACGTCGCGCCGGATCTCTCCTCGCTGAAGCTCCTCACGATCGCCGGCGGGATCAGCGGGCATGACCTGACGATCCACTGGCTCGCCCCGATCCCGCCGGTCGAGCATGTCAACGCGACGCTCGCCTTCGCGGGTCCGGACGCGCTCACCATCACCGCCACGACCGGCCAGCAGGCGGGCACGAGCCTCACGGCCTCGCGCGCCAGCATGGCGATCACCGGCCTCGAGGAGCACGACCAGTTCGCCGACATCTCGGTGACGCTCGCCGGTCCCGCGGCCGATGTCGCGCGCATCCTCGGCCAGCCACGCCTCAACCTTCTGGCGCGCGCCCATCTCGCGTTTCGGGACGTGCAGGGGCAGATCGCCGGCACGCTGCGCATCCCACGGCTGCCGCTGCTCGCCCGTCTCAAAGCCGAGGACGTCAAGGTCGAGGCGAAGGGAACGACCAGCGGCCTGCAACTCGCAGGGCTGGTCGCAGGCCGCAATCTAGACCATGGCGATTTCTCGTTCACGGTGAACAACGATGGGCTGTCGCTGAACGGCCGCGCCACGCTCGCCGCCATCCCCAGCCAGGTCGAGGCCGCGCTCGATTTCCGGGCGGGCCCGCCGAGCCAGGTCACCCAGCGGGCGAAGGTGACCGCCACGACCTCGGCCGCGGCGCTCGCCGCCGCCGGCGTCGAGACGTTCGGCGCGCTGACCGGCCCGGTCGTTGCCCAAGCGAACTGGCAGCACCAGCGCGGTGGGGATGCCTCGCTCACCTTCAACCTCGATCTCGCGAACGCAAGCCTCACCGTGCCGAAACTCGACTGGCGCAAGCCCGCGGGAACGCCGGCACAGCTGCAGGGCCGGCTGGTGCTGGCGGGCGACCGCATCACCGCGCTCGATGCGCTGCGGCTGACGGGCATGGGCATCGACGTCACCGGCCAACTCGACTTCACCGCCGGCCAGCCCCGCGAGCTCGTTCTCGACCGGCTGGACTGGGAACCCGGCACGGCGGCCAGCCTCGCGGTCGGCTTCCCGCTCCGGCCGGGGGACGGCTGGACCATCGCCGTGAGCGGCCAGCGCTTCGACGTCTCCGCCCTGCTCGCCCCGCCCGCAGGGCCGCGCGGCGCGCAACCGGCGGTCGATCGTCTGCCCAAGGCACCCGGCCCGGCGTGGAGCGCGACGGTCGATGTGCAACGGCTGGTGACGGGAGCGGGGCTCGGCCTGGACAAACTGAACCTGCGGGCCGCGAGCGACGGCCTGCGCCTCGTCTCGCTGCAGGCGCAGGGCCTGACGGGGACGGCTCCATTTTCCGCCACGATCGCGCGGCAGGCGACGAGTTATACGATGCATATCGCCACGGCGGATGCCGGTGCGCTGCTCACAGCGATGCGCGTCAGCGATTCCGTGCTCGGTGGCCAGCTCGACATCACCGCGACCGACGCTGCCGCCGGCGCCGGCTCCGACTGGGCGGGCACGCTGACGATGCACGGCTTCTCCGTGCGCAACCAGCCGGTGCTCGGCAAGCTGCTGCAGGCGATGACGCTCTATGGCGTCCTCGACGCGTTGAGGAGCAAGGGGGTCGCGTTCGACACGCTGATCGCACCGTTCCGCTACCAGGACGATACGATCACGCTTGCGGAGGCCCGCGCCTTCAGCGCTTCCCTCGGGCTCACGGCCAAGGGCCGGATCGATCTTCGCGCCAATCGCTGCGACGTCCAGGGCACGCTGGTGCCAGCCTATTTCTTCAACACGCTGCTGGGGCGGGTGCCGTTGATCGGCCGGTTGTTCAGCCCGGAGAAGGGCGGCGGCGTCTTCGCCGCGACCTATGGCCTCACCGGCGATTGCAACGACCCGTCCGTCGGCGTCAACCCGCTGGCGGCGCTGACGCCCGGCTTCCTGCGCGGCGTGTTCGGCATCTTCGACGAGCCGGCAACACCGGCGGCACCGGTGGCGCCTGCGCACAACGGCGTCGTTCCGGCCCCCGGCGGCAAGCGCTGACCGCCGCCGCGCCATGGCCTGCCGCGAGGATGGGCCGCGGGCAGGCGATCAGGCTGCGCCTGGCGGCTCCGTCTCCGGCAGGTTGGTGGCGTCGAGCGTCAGCACGGTGCCCATCCAGAGCGCGTGCAGCAGATGGTCGTCCTTGGGTCGCCCGGTCTGCGGATGGAGCAGGATGGTCAGGCCCTGGCGATTGAGCGCGAGAAACGGCGCGAGCGTCGGGAAATCCTCCGCGGCGAACGCGATCTGATACATCGACTGCGGGTGCGGACCGACTTTGGCATCGTGCCAGCGGCCAAGGCGCGCGGCTGGATGCCGCTCGGCCACCCAGGCGCGGAGTTGCTCCGCGATCGCGCGGGTCTCGTGCGTGTAGTAGACGTGAGCGTGCCAGGCGTGGACGCTGGCTGCTTCCTTGGGGGCGGCTTCCTTGGGGGCGTTCATGCTCGGTTTTCCAACGATCATTCAACGGATACATCGCGCGCATGCCTGACGCCATGCCCTTTTCACTCGTCGTGCCGGCGCACGAGCACCTCCCGAGCTACGTCGCGGCCCTGGAGACGGGCTGGTCGCCCAACACGCTCCGCGACGTGAGCGGCGATCAGCTGGACGCGATCCGCACCGACGCCGATGCGTTCCTGCGGAGCCTGGTGCCGCAGCCGGGCGAGACGATCGCGCTTCCGGACGGTCGCGTGGTGGAACGTCTGCCGGGCTGCGTGCGCTGGATGTGGGACGGAGCGTTTGCCGGCTCGATCAACTTCCGTCACGTGCCGGGCACCGAAGCGCTGCCGGAGCATGTGCTCGGCCATATCGGCTATGCGGTGGTGCCCTGGAAGCGGCGGCGCGGCTATGCCGGCCGGGCGCTCAGGCTGATGCTGGACGTCGCGCGCGAGGCGGGGATGATGCGCGTCGAGATTTGCTGCGATTCGGACAACACGATCTCGCGCCGCGTGATCGAACGCAGCGGCGGTGTGCTGCTGCGTCGCATGCCCAATCCGCACCGGGAAGGGCGAACGGAACTGGTGTTCCGCCTGCCCTGCCCCGACGCTTCTACCTGAACAGCGCCACGGCCGATTGCAGCGTGTGGATGACGCCCCAGGCGAGCGGAAGTCCGACCACCGCCCAGTAGATGACCATGCGAGCGCTCATCAGTTGGCCTCCTGTCCGACGGCACCCTGGTAATGGTGCCTTTCGTGCACCGGCGACATCAGCAGGTTGGCGATCAGCCCGACGACCAGCAGGCCGCACATGACGTGCAGCGTGCTGGCATAGAGTTCCGCCCCCTTCATGCCGAGCGATGCCTCATAGGCGCGGAGTTGGCCAATGAGCAGCGGGCCGAACACGCCCGCCGCCGACCAGGCGGTCAGCAGCACGCCATGAATCGCGCCGACCTGCATGCCGCCGAAGATGTCCTTGAGGTACGCGGGAACCGCCGCGAAGCCGCCGCCATACATGCTGATGATGATGCAGATCGCCAAAACGAAAAGCGCGAGCTCGCCCGCATCACCCAGGGTTGGCGCGAACCAGTAAAGGACGATGCCCAGGACAAAGAAACAGGCATAGGTGGCCTTGCGGCCGATGAGGTCGGAGAGTGAGGACCAGAAGAACCTGCCCGCCATGTTGAACAGGCTCAGCAGGCCCACGAAACCACCCGCCGCCGCCGGGGAAATGCCCTTGAAGCTTTCCTGCAGCATCGGGCTCGCCTGCGAGAGCACCGCGATGCCCGCGGTGACGTTCATGCAGAGCACGAGCCACAGCAGGTAGAACTGCGGCGTGCGCAGCGCGGCCGCAGCCTCCACGTTCGCGGTCGTCACCATCTTTTTCGGCACCGCGGGCGCGGTCCAGCCAGCGGGCTTCCAACCCGGCGCCGGCAGGCGGACGATCAGGGCGCCGAACGTCATCATGATGAAGTAGGCGATGCCCATGACCACGAAGGTCGGGGCGACACCCGAGGACGTCGCGGATTTGAACGATGCCATCAGCGAAACCGACAGCGGGCCCGCGATGAAGGCACCGCCGCCGAAGCCCATGATGGCGATGCCGGTGGCCATGCCCGGCTTGTCCGGGAACCATTTGATCAGCGTCGAGACCGGGCCGATATAGCCGAGGCCGAGGCCACAGCCGCCGAGCACGCCGTAGCCGAGGTAGATCAGCCAGAGCTGGTGCGAGACGACGCCCACCGCGCTGACCAGGAAGCCGCCGCCGAAGCAGCAGGCGGCGACGAACATCGTCTTGCGCGGCCCGACGCGTTCCACCCAGCGGCCGAACACCGCCGCCGCGAGCCCGAGCACGAGGATCGAGATGGAGAAGATCCACAGCACGTCGGGGATCGTCCAATCGCCCGGCGCGGGCTTGGCCCCGCCGAGGAGATGCGTCAGTGGCAGGTTGAAGGTGGAGAACGCATAGACCGAGCCGATCGAGAGATGCACCGCCAAGGCCGCGGGCGGGATCAGGGACCGGTTGTAGTCGGGTGGCGCAATGCTATGCGCCCGATCGAAGAATCCGCTCATGACGCGGCTTTTCCTCCCCTGGTTTTTGGCGCACGGACCCGCCTTCGCCCGCGCGTGGGCGTGACGTCATCGTTCCGCCATAATCTCAGATTTCGAATTGTTCAAGAAATTAACGACGGCAATCCGAACTCGCACGTCGCGATCGTTCCGACGATGGCGAATTTATCCGCTCTGAATGCTACGCCAGGATATGATTTCGTCGATCATTCGATTGATTTTCTTGATCGACGCCTGGCGTCCCCCCACACGCGCCAAGCCTCAGGCGGCGTCGCGGCCCAGCACCTTCCACGCCTCGGCGAACGCTTCCGCCATCGTCTCCGCCGGCAGCGCACCGGAGAAAAGCACGTGGTTCGCCAGGACGAAGCTGGGCACGCCCGAAATCCCGGCACGCCGCGCGGCATGGTCCTCGGCCAGCACCTCGGCCCGATGCGCGTCCGAGGCCAGCAACGCGCGCGTTGCCGCGGCATCGCCGCCGGCCGCGGCATCGCAGGCGGCGAGCACGTCGGGATCGCCGATGTCCCGGCCCTCGAGGAAATAGGCGGCGAACAGGCGTTCCACCACCTCGTTCTGCCGGCCCTCGGCGCCGGCGGCGCGGATCACGCGGTGCGCCGCAACGGTGTTGGGTGTGCGCCGCATCGCGGAGAAGTTGAAGTCGATGCCGACCGCCTCCCCGGCGCGGGCGAGGCGCGCGTCGATCTCCCGCCCCCGCTCCGGACTGCCGAACTTGGCGGCGCGATAGGCGGCGCGCTCGACCCCCTCGACGGGCATGTCCGGGTTGAGCTGATAGGGATGCCAGGCCACCGCGAATCCCAGCTCCTGCCCGGCCAGGACCGTCAGGGCCCGCTCGAGCTGGCGCTTGCCGATGAAGCACCAGGGGCAGATGACATCGGAGATGACGGTGATGATCGGCATCGGCATGGCGGCCCTCGCATGAAACCGGCCTAGTTTAGGCGCAGGAGCCATGCCATGTCAGCGGCGACGCACCGAGAGGAGACACCATGGCAGCGCCCGCCTTCCGTTCCGCCCTGATCGTCGGAGCCGGTCCCGGATTTTCCGCGTCCCTCGCGCGCCGCTGTGCCGCCGCGGGGGTCAAGGTCGCGCTTGCCAGCCGCCGGCCGGAGAAACTCGGGGCGCTCGCCGAGCAAACGGGCGGCGTGGCCCATGCCTGCGACGTCGCCGACGCCGACGCCGTGGCGCGCCTGTTCGCGGCTGTCGATGCCACGCAGCCGCCGCTCGATCTCGTCGTGTTCAACCCGAGCGCACGGGTGCGTGGTCCCATCGCCGAACTGGACGCCTCCGCCGTCGCACATACGCTCATGGTCAGCGCCATGGGTGGCTTCCATGTCGGCCAGCAGGCGGCGCGGCGCATGTTGGCCACCGGCGGCGGCGCCATCCTGTTCACCGGCGCCAGCGCCAGCGTGAAGGGCTTCGCCCAGTCCGCGCCGTTCGCGATGGGCAAGTTCGCGCTGCGCGGCCTGGCGCAGTCGATGGCCCGCGAGCTGGGACCGAAGGGCATCCACGTGCTGCACCTGGTGATCGATGGCGGCATCCGCAGCGACGCGCGCCCGGTGCCAGCCGAGGCGCCCGACTCCCTGCTCGACCCGGAAGCCGTCGCCGAGACGGCCTGGCACGCGCTGAACCAGCACCGCAGCGCGTGGAGCCACGAAGTCGAAGTCCGGCCCTGGGTGGAACGGTTCTAGAGCACGATATCCGGTCGGATGATTCCATCCGATCGGATCGTGTTCTAGGCCCTGGGAGCACGCCCGGCGGCGAGGATCGTCAGCCCGCCCGCTTCACGATCAGCGCGTCGACGGCCACGAGGCCGTCGCGCGTCGCGATCAGCGGGTTGATATCCACCTCGGCCACCACGTCCGCATGGTCCGCGACGAAGGCGCCCAGGCCGCAGAGGATGTCGGCCAGCCGATCGAGATCGACCGGCGGCAAGCCCCGGAAGCCGCGAAAGATGGCCGCCCCCCTCAGGCCTTCCAGCATGGCCCTGGCCTCGGCTGGCGCGAGCGGTGCCGGCGCGAGCACGGTGTCGCGCAGCAGTTCGACGAAAATACCGCCAAGCCCCACCGCGACCATCGGCCCGAACATCGGGTCCACCCGCGCGCCGAGCAGGATCTCGATCCCTCGAGGCACCATCGGCTGCACCAGCACCCCGGCAATGCGCGCGCCGCCGATGCGCGAGGCCGCCTGCATCAGTTCCGCATAGGCCGCGCACACGGCCGCCTCGCCCGCAACGCCGAGGCGGATCACTCCGGCCTCTGTCTTGTGCGGAATATCCGGGCTCTCGATCTTCATCGCCACAGGGGAACCGAGCCGCGCCGCAGCCGCCACGGCCGCGGCAGCGCTGGTCGCCAGCACCTCCTCCACCACCGGGATTCCATAGCCGGCGAGAAGGGCTTTTGCCTCCCGCTCGGCCAGCATGGGACCGGCGGCGGTCAGCGTCGCGCGGGCGGCGTCGCGCACCGCAGGTGCCACACGGACAGGTTCGCCACGCACGAGAGCGGCCGCGCGCCGGTGCCAGGCCGCGATCGAGGCGAAGCAGCGATCCATCGAGCGGAACAGCACGACATCGGGATCGCGCTCCATCTCGTTCGCACCCGGTCCCTCGAGCCATTCCGGCAGCCAGACGATGCAGACCGGCTTGCCGTGCTCGCGCGCGAGCGCGCCGTAGAAGGGCACGCGGGCAGCGGCGAGCGGAGAGGCGTAGACGCTGGGAAGCGCCAGCGCGCCATAGGCCGGGTCGGCAGCCAGCGCATGGGCGCAGGCGCTCAGGCTGTCGGGGTCGTTGAGGACCATGGCCGTCACGTCGCAGGGATTGCGCGCCGCGCCGTATTCGGGGATCCGCGCCGCCAGCACCGCCATCGCCTCGGGTCGCGGCTGCGGTAGCGGAACCGAATGGCGCTCCGCCTTGTCCGCCGCCATGATGCCGGCGCCCCCCGAGGTGCAGATCACCGCGACGCCGGTCGCCAACGGCCGCGCCGGAGCCTTCAGGAAGAAGCTCGCGGTCTCGGCCAGCGCCTCGAAATCGTCGACCACGACCGCGCCCTCGCGTGCCAGCACCGCGCGCCAGGCGGCATCGGCCCCCGCGAGCGAGCCCGTGTGCGACATCGCGGCTTGCGCGCCGGCGTCGCCGGTCGCGATCTTGCAGACGACGAGCGGCTTGCCGACAGCGGCCGCGCGCCGCGCGGCGCTGACGAGGCGTGCCGGCTGGGCCATGCCCTCGAACAGCAGCGCGATCGCGCCGCAGGAGGGATCGTCCGCGAGGTAGGCGACAAAGTCGGCCATATCGACGTCGCAGGAATTTCCGCTGGTGAGCACATGGCTGATCGCCACGCCGCGTTGCGCCGCCTGCTCGAGCGCGAAGCCCAGCGCGCCGGACTGGCTGACGACGCCGATCGCGCGCCCCGCCGGTGCCGCGATCGCGGCATCGGGCATGAAGGTGATGCGCATGCCGAGCGCGTAATCGGTGATGCCGATGCAGTTGGGGCCGATGATCGGCACGCCTGAGGCGTGCGCCAGGGCGGCGAGCCGCTCCTGTTCGGCGGCACGTTCGGGACGGCCCGTTTCCGCATAGCCCGAGGCGAAGACGACGATGCCGCCGACGCCGGCCGCGATCGCCTCGCGGGCCAGCGGCTCCACCGCCTCGCGCGACGTGACGATGACGGCGCAATCGACGCCGCCGGGGATCGCCGCGACCGAAGGATGGCACGCGAGCCCGCGGATCTGCGCATACTTGGCGTTCACCGGATGCACGGCGCCGCCATAGCGCGCCAGGTTGGCGATGACCCGATCCCCGAAGGCGCCGGGCCGCGGGCTCGCCCCGAGGACGGCGATGCTGCGCGGCGCCAGCACGCGCGACAACGCGGCATGCGTATAGAGGTCGTCGCGGTGGCGCGGCGCGGCTCGTGTCATGCGTTTCCTCCCGGCGTGGGCGAAGCCTAGCCGCCCCTCTCCCGCTCGTCACGCGAAGGGCCTAAGCTCCCTCGTTCAGGGAGGCGTCCAATGGATCAGCAGGCGGGCGAGCAGCCGATCGTGGTGGAGCACCGCGGCAACTGGCACCTGGTCCGGCTCAATCGGCCCGGCAAGATGAACGCGCTCGACACGGCGACCATCGCCGCCTTGCGCGACGCTCTGGAAGCGGCGGCGGGCGATGCCGCCTGCCGTGCCCTGGTGCTGACCGGCACCGGGCGCGGCTTCTGCTCCGGCGCGGACCTGACCGCCGGGCTCGAGCCCGGGCGCGACCTCGGCGCTGCGATCGAGACCAGCTGGAACCCCATGGTGCGCGCGCTGCACCGGCTGCCGGTGCCGACCATCGCGGCGGTGAACGGAATCGCCGCCGGTGCGGGCGCCAACCTCGCACTGGGGTGCGACATCGTCCTCGCCGGCCGTTCGGCGAGCTTCATCCAGGCCTTCTCATCGATCGGGCTGGTTCCCGATTGCGGCGGAACCTATCTGCTTCCCCGCCTCGTCGGCGCGGCGCGAGCGCGGGCGCTGGCCTTGCTGGCGGAGCCGGTCGGCGCGGCGCAGGCTGAGGCGTGGGGCATGATCTGGCGATGCCTGCCCGACGACGCCTTGATGCCGGAAGCGGAACGTCTGGCGCAGCTCGTCGCCGAGCGGCCCACCGAGGCTCTGGTGCTGACGCGCCAGGCCATGGCCGCCGGGCTGCCGCTCGATGACCAGCTCGACCTCGAACGCGACCTTCAGCGCCAGGCGGGGTTCAGTGCCGATTTCGCCGAGGGCGTCGCCGCGTTCCGCGAAAAGCGGCCGCCCCGCTTCGGCGGCGCGCGCAACCGGGATGATCGGACGTGACCGCTCAGGAGCTGGCGCAGGCCTGTGCGGACGCCCTCTGGCGCGAGGATCGCGCGAGCCCGGCGCTGGGCATGCGGCTCGAGCGCGTGGCGCCGGGGCAAGCCACGATCTCCATGCCGATCGCGCCGACCATGGTGAACGGCCATGGCATCTGCCACGGCGGCTATATCTTCACTCTCGCCGACTCCGCCTTCGCCTTTGCGTGCAACACGCATGGCGAGCGTGTCGTCGCCGCCGGCGCCTCGATCAGCTTTCTGCGCCCGGCCAAGCTCGGCATGCGGCTGAACGCGACGGCGGTCGAGCGCGTACGCACCGGGCGCAGCGGGATTTACGACATCCGCGTCGAGGACGAGGCCGGCATGGTGATCGCGGAATTCCGGGGCCAGTCCCGCAGCCTCGGCACACGCTTCTTCGAGGAGGCACCATGACCGCCCTGCCCGATCTGCCGCCGCACACGGAAGCGTTCGAGCCGATCGAACGCGCCTCCCGCGACGAATTGCAGGCCTTGCAGACGGAGCGCCTGGCCTGGACGCTGCGTCACGCCTACACCAACGTGCCGCATTACCGCGCGGCGTTCGACGCCGCGGGGGTGCGGCCCGAGGATTTCCGCGAACTCGCCGACCTCGCGCGCTTCCCCTTCACCGGCAAGGCCGAGCTGCGCACCCACTACCCGTTCGGCATGTTCGCGGTGCCGCGCGACGAGATCAGGCGCATCCACGCCTCCTCCGGCACCACCGGCAAGCCGACCGTCGTTGGCTACACCCAGGCCGATCTCGACACCTGGGCGCAGCTCGTCGCCCGCTCGCTGCGCGCGGCGGGGGTGCGGCCGGGCATGCGGCTGCACAATGCCTATGGCTACGGCCTGTTCACAGGCGGGCTCGGCCTGCACGATGGCGCGGAGCGGCTCGGCTGCGCGGTGATCCCGGTCTCGGGCGGCATGACCGAGCGGCAGGTGCAGCTGATCCGCGACTTCGCGCCGGATGCGATCAGCGTCACCCCGAGCTACATGCTGGCCATCCTCGACGGATTCCGCGCCGCCGGCGCCGATCCGCGCGCGACCTCGCTCAAGGTCGGGATCTTCGGTGCCGAACCCTGGAGCGAGGGCATGCGGGCGGAGATCGAGCAGGCCTTCGGCATGCACGCCCTCGACATCTACGGCCTCTCCGAGGTGATGGGCCCCGGGGTGGCGATGGAATGCATCGAGACCAAGGACGGCCTGCATATCTGGGAGGACCATTTCTATCCCGAGATCATCGACCCGCAGACCGGCGCCGTCGTGGCGGAGGGCGAGCCCGGCGAACTGGTCTTCACGTCGCTGACCAAGCAGGCGATGCCGGTGATCCGCTACCGCACCCGCGACCTGACCCGCCTGCTGGCCGGAACGGCGCGCCCGATGCGGCGCATGGCCCGGATCGGCGGGCGCAGCGACGACATGATGATCGTGCGCGGCGTCAACGTGTTTCCCAGCCAGGTCGAGGAGCTGATCCTCGCCATCGCGCCGCTCTCCGGTCATTACGTTATCGAACTTAGTCGCGAGGGACGGCTCGATACCATGACAGTGCGCGTCGAGGCGCGCCCGGAGGCTTGGGGCATGGATCCCGCCCCCTATGGACGCGAACTCACGCATGCGATCAAGGCGCGTATCGGCGTCACCGCGCGCGTCGAGGTTACGGCCCCGGGGTCGGTCGAACGCTCGCTCGGCAAGGCGCGGCGGGTCATCGACCGCCGCTAGCGCGCTGCCGCCCCGCCGCTTGCCGCGCGCGGCCAAACCGGCGAGAAGACCGCAAACATGCTTTATCCCGACGTCCTCAACCCGGAGCTGATCGACCGCATCCCGCTCTCGGCGCGGACGGTGC
The DNA here is from genome assembly GCA_028869995.1 of Rhodospirillales bacterium. Classification (GTDB taxonomy): domain Bacteria; phylum Pseudomonadota; class Alphaproteobacteria; order Acetobacterales; family Acetobacteraceae; genus JAJXXT01. Next base: position 75,328 of record JAGWQN010000091.1, on the reverse strand, counting down.
TCGATGTGGGGTGCGGCGGCGGCGCGCTCGGCGCCGAATACAAGCGGCGCAATCCCCGGGCGCGCTATTTCGGGATCGAGCTCGATCCGGCAGCCGCGCAGCTCGCGAGCGCGCGCCTCGATGCGGTCGCGCAGGTCGATGTCGAGACGGCACCCCTGCCCTTCGGCGACACGCTCTTCGACTGCATCCTTTACGGCGACGTCCTCGAGCACCTGCGCGACCCCTGGGCCGTGCTTGGCCTGCATGTGCGCCGGCTCGCGCCGGGCGGCGTCGTCGTCATCTGCATGCCCAACGCCGAACACTGGAGCTTCGTCGAGCGGCTCCTGCGGGGAACCTGGAATTACGAGCCGCTGGGTCTGTTCGATGCCACGCACCTGCGCTGGTTCACGCCCGAGACCACGCGCCGCGCGCTGGGGGGAGCGGGTCTCGTCGCCTGCGATGTTGTCGCACGTGTCTTCGACAGGGCGGCGGCGGAACGCTTCGCCCACGCGATGTCGCCGGCGCTGCGCGCCCTCGGGATCGATCCCGAGGCCTATCTGAGCCGGTCGGCACCGCTGCAACATGTCTGGCGGGCGTGCCGTATGGTGCCGGAGCGCTTGCAGGTCGTCTCCACGATGCTGCCGCCGGTCGGCGGCGTCAGCGAGGTGCGTGTCAGCGAGCCGATGCGCGCGCTGGGAGCCGAGCCCGCGGTCGTCACCGCGATCATCGAGGGTTTCGTTGCCCCTGAACGTCCGAGCGACATTCCGGGCGTGTTCATCCTGCATCGCCCGCGCCTGCTGGGCGAGCAGGGGCTGGCGCAGCTGCGCCAGGCGATGGCCGGCGGGCATCTCGTCATCTGCGAGTTCGACGACAACCCCGAGTATCTCGCCGCCCTGCAGCACCCGGAGGTCCTCAACTTCACCGGCGTCCACGCGGTGCAGACGACGACGCCCGCGCTTGCGCAGGTGCTGCGGCGCTACAATCCCGAGGTCGGGATTTTCCCCAACGCCGTGGCGCGCGCACCGGATGTCGTGAACCATGCCAACGCCGGACGCCAGACCCTCTTCTTCGGCGGCATCAACCGTGAGAGCGAATGGCCCCCCTATATCGCCGCCCTCAACCGGGCCGCGGCGATGGCCGGGGAGCGGCTGCATTTTTCGATCGTCGCCGACCGTGGCCTGTTCGACGCGCTGGAGACGCCGCACAAGAGCTTCACGCCGCTATGCGACTATGAGACCTATCGGGAGCTGCTGAGCCGGAGCGAGATCTGTTTCATGCCGCTCTCCGACACGCCGTTCAACCGATGCAAATCGGATCTCAAATTCATCGAGGCCGCTGCGCTGCGGGTCACGGCCCTGGCCAGTCCGACCGTCTATGCCGACAGTATCGTCGATGGCGAGAACGGCGTTCTGTTCCGTTCCCAGGACGAGCTGACGCAGCGGCTGCTGCGGCTGGTCGCCAATCCCGAAATTGGCCGGGCGATCGGTACGACCGCGCGCGAGCAGGTCCTGCGCGAGCGCATGCTGGCCGACCAGGTCGCCGCGCGCATCAGCTGGTACCGTTCGCTCTGGGCGCGGCGCGCCGAGCTGCAGGCCGCGCTGGCGGCTCGGGTGCCGAGCCTGGCCAGCATCGGACCGGCCGCCTGATGCGCCGGCTGCGCCTCCTCCTCGTGCAGGCCCTCCCGGCGCTCAGCCAGGCCCGGCTGCACGTCACGTCGTATCTCTCCTTTTTCCTGAGCTTCCTGCGCCGACCAAGCCAGATCGTCGCGCGCTGGCCGGAAGGCGACGTTGCTCTCGGCGCGCGGGTGGCCATCTTCGTCCACTGGGACGGACGCGGCGCAGTCAACGAGCCGGTCCGGCACTATCTGCGGGCGCTGCGCGCGGCGGGGTTGTCGATCGTTTTCGTCTCCAACGCCGGAAAGCTGCGCGCAGAGGCGTGGGAAGCCCTACGCGAACTCTGCGATGTCGTGCTTCTGCGCCGCAATATCGGCTACGATTTCGGTGCCATGCGCGAGGGGCTGCAAGCATGCTCTCTGCCACGGCCGGAAACCGAAATGGTCCTCATCGTCAACGATAGCGTTTACGGCCCGCTGGCGCCGCTCAACGAAACGCTGGCGCGGATCGACTTCGCGGCGGCCGATGTCTGGGGTGCGACCGAAAGCTGGCAGTGGCGCTATCACCTGCAGTCCTTTTTCCTCGCGGTCGGCCGCAAGACGCTCGACAGCAAGGCCTGGCAACAGTTCTGGTCGGGCGTTCGCCCGGTCGGATCCAAGTACTGGGTCATCCGAAACTACGAGATCGGCCTGACCCGGCAGCTCATCGCGGCCGGGCTGCGCTGTGGCGCGCTCTGGCGTTACCTGGATGTGGTCCGCGAAGTGGACACCAGCCTGCTCGCCACCGAGGAAATCCAGGACCCGTTGCTTGCGTCGCGAAAGATCCACGCCAACCGGATCCGCCTGGCCACCGCCGCGCGTCGGCCGCTGAACCCGACCGCCGATCTATGGCGGCAGATGCTGCGCGCGCGCTTCCCGTTCATCAAACGCGAATTGCTGGTCAAGAATCCTTCAGGCGTCGAGGACGTCGCCGACTGGCGCGAGGTGGTCGCCGACGTGTTCGGCAGCGATATCGGCTTCATCGAACGCGATCTGCAGCGCGCGCTTCGCAACAAGACGCCCTGAGGCGCGATCCGGCGCAGCTCCGCGCCGGGCCGCTCACACCACCATGGCTCCGACAGGCTCGCGAGAGCGCTAGATTTTCTCGACTTGCCCGTATTCGAGGTCGACCGGCGTCGAACGCCCGAAGATCGAGACGCTGACCTTCACGCGGCCCTTTTCCTCGTCGACCTCCTCGACCGTGCCGTTGAAGCTGGTGAACGGCCCGTCGGCCACCCGCACCTGCTCGCCGATCTCGAAAACCACGGAGGGGCGCGGTCGCTCGCCGCCCTCCTGCGTCTGCTTGAGGATCCGTTCCGCCTCGGCCTCGGAAATCGGGGTTGGGCGATTGCGGGTGCCGAGGAAGCCGGTGACCTTCGGCGTGTCCTTCACCAGGTGCCAGGCGTCGTCCGTCAATTCCATCTTCACCAGCACGTAGCCGGGAAAGAATTTCCGCTCGGCGTTGACCTTCTGGCCGCGGCGCAGCTCCACCACCTCCTCGGCGGGGACCATGACTTCCTCGAACGCGTCCTGCAGGCCCTTCTGCGCCGCCTGCTCCTTTATCTGCTGCGCGATCTTCTTCTCGAATCCGGAATAGACATGGACGACATACCAGCGCTTGGCCATGATCAGCTCCTAGCCGCCGAACCCGAACAGCGCGCGCACTGCGATGCTGAAGACCTGATCGGCGATGAAGAAGAAAGCCGCGGTGGCCGCTGCCATCGCGATGACGAGGCCCGTCGTCACCGCGGTCTCGCGGCGCGACGGGAAAGTCGCACGCACGGTCTCGGTGCGCACCTCACGCAGGAACTTCAGAGGATCGAACGCCACGCCAGTACCACTCCGAACCTGTTGGACATGCCGGGCAGAACCGGCCTCCTCGACGCCATCACGGGACATCATGGCCGCCGCGGCACGGCCCAGCTTGGCAGGGGTGGAGGGTCTCGAACCCCCAGCCTCCGGTTTTGGAGACCGGCGCTCTAGCCAATTGAGCTACACCCCTGCAGCCGCCGGCCCGCCGCAGGTCGCACGCTCACCGCTTTGGGACAAGGCGGCGTAAAAAGGCTGACCGGGCGGTAAAGTCAAGCTTGCTCTGCCGCGCCTGGAGCGGGTGACGGGAATCGAACCCGCACAGCCAGCTTGGAAGGCTGGAACTCTACCATTGAGCTACACCCGCGCCGGGCGCGCCAGCCCCGGGGGCGCAGACTGCCCGGGACATGGCGGCGGCCTGGTGGAAGGGGCTGGGCCCAACGCTTCGCCCCCGCCAGCCGAGAAAGATCAGACACTTAGGTTCAGAGCCGCAGCCCCCTTGTAGCAAGGATGTGGAGCGTCTCCAAGGGGTGCGACCGTCGCCCCGTCGACGCCAGGAGCCGCGTGATGGCAGCTTGCCGGCTGGCCGCGATCCGCACAACGCGAAGCAAGGCGGTCTCGACGCCCGCGGCGCGGGCGCGGCGCGTCGCCGGCTTCAGGCGGCCGCCCCGCCCTTCCCTGGCGGCCGATAACCGCGAAGAGCCCGGGCGAGGGCACGCAAGGGCGCGGTGATGCGCCACGAGGTACTCGATTCGAGACCCGCGATCCGTGTGCGGGCGGCACTCAGGTCCGCCTCGAGGCGGGCCTGTTCGACCTGGAGTTGCGTGATCGTCGTATCGGCAAAGCGCATCCAGGATAACGAGGGGAGGAGCGTGGCCTGCCAGGAGGCAAGACGGTCGAAGGCCGCCTGCGGCACCGCGCCATCGCGCGCCAGGACCGCAAGCAGGCCGTGCAGCCGTTCCGCCTCCGGCAGGACACCGGCGTCGCCCGCATGAAAATGGCGCAGCCGAGGGTCGAGGAAGGCGGCATACGCGGCCAGCGCCGCTGCGTCGGCCTCGAGGCCGAGCCGTGTCGCGACGCGGGACAACTGCGTGGCGGGATCAGAGAGAAGCGCGTCGTAATCCACCACCACGCGGCGCATGTCGCGCGTCCCCGCTTCCGCGGCCAGCATCGCCTGCAACCACAGAAGATGGGATTTTTCCTTTTGGAATCCCGCGACTTCTTGCAGGGATGCAGCCACAGCCTGGGGATGGCGCGACACGATCAAGGCCGAAACATCGGCCTTCGCCTCCCGCGCGACCGCCAGCCAAAACGGCAGGAGCCGCGGCAGGCGCGGATCCTTGATCCCGAAAATCGGCGCGCTCGCAAGCTTCTCGCGCAAGAGAACCAGCGCCTTTTCGCGCATGGACTGGACGGCGGATTCCAGAAATCGCTCGGGCGGGATCGGCAAGAATCCATGCCAGGTCTCGCCGAGCGTCGCCAGCAGGGCCTCATCAAGCTCGTAGATGTCGAGGTCCTCGAAAAAGCCCTTCTCGTTGATCGCGTGTGGAGGCATCAGCCGCCCGCCCAGCGCCACCCCCAGCGCCGCAAGACCGCGCGTCGCCGCACTCGTACCGCCGCGATGCATCCCGAGAACGAGGATGAGGCGTTTCGTTTCCGTCACGAGACAACTATTCGGCGCGTTCGGATGGCCTGTCCCCGCTGGGTGTTGGCGGAAGGATGTTAGTGGAGCGGCCGGCCCGATGCCAACACGGCCGGCGGCAGGTCATCGCCGGCCGCAGCCGCGTGGCGGCGGTCACGCCTGAGCGGAAGCCGTGGCCTCGAACGAGGCCCACCGCGTCGGCGCGCAGGCGGATTCCGCAGACGTGCGGGACGGGCGAGAGACAGGAGAGGCCGTTCCGGGCCCGTCCGTGGGCCCTGTGGCGCGCGCAGCCTGTTGCGTGGACAGGTCCACCCCGCTCTTCGGGACTCGACCCGCGCGATGGTGGAGGGGGTTGGATTCGAACCAACGTAGGCGTGCGCCAGCGGATTTACAGTCCGCCCCCTTTAGCCACTCGGGCACCCCTCCGATCCGCGGCGTCCCTTGGGGCAAGCCTCGTCTCATGTCAACGCGCGCGCGCCGCCGCCCCTGACGGGCCACGCCCCGGCGGCATGTTTGCGCCTACCCCGCGCGCCTGTATACCGCCGGCATGAAGCCCCCTCGTTCATACCGTGGCTCCGGCGGCGAGCGCGGCCGCCAAGACCATCATCCCCGCACGCCCCAAGGCGGTGAAGCGCGCGGTGCGGGTGGTCGGGGCGAACGGCCGCACGGTGCCAAGCCAGGCGCGCCCCGTTTCGGCGGTAAGCCTGGCGGAAAGACGCCTTCGGGCGGACGGTATGGCAGCGGCAACCACGGCGAGCCGTCGCATGGTGGTTCGGGCCATGGCGGCGGCCCGCGCGAGCGCGCCCAGGCCCCTCACCAGCCCCGCCATGGCGAGCACACGCTGCACGCCCGGCTGCCCGCGCGGACGGAAGAAGCACCGCGCCACCAGCGCGAACAACGCGATCAGCGGGGCGGCGAACGCTCGGGGCTGTGGCTGTACGGCATCCATGCCGTGGTGGCGGCGCTGGCCAACCCCCAACGGCGGCTGCGCCGCCTGCTGCTGACCGAGACGGCCGAGGAAGCGATCGCGGTGCGCCTGCCGCGCCCCTGGGCGATCACCGCCGAGCGCGCGGAGCGCGAACAGCTCGACCGGTTGCTCGGCCGCGACGCCGTCCACCAGGGAGCAGCCCTGCACGCCGACCCGCTCGTAGCCCCGCCGCTGGCGCAGGTGCTGGAGCGACCCGGCCCGCTGGTCGTGCTCGACCAGCTCGCGGACCCGCGGAATGTCGGCGCCATCCTGCGCTCGGCGGCGGCGCTCGGGGCGGCGGCTGTCATCGTCCAGGACCGCCATGCCCCGGAAGAAACCGGGGCGCTGGCCAAGGCCGCTTCCGGCGCGCTGGAGACGCTGCCGCTCCTACGCGCGGTCAACATTGCGCGCACGCTGGTGGCGCTCAAGGCTGCCGACGTGCTGGTGGTGGGGCTCGACGCGGCGGCCGCGCCGCTCGCCGGCCCCGCGCTCACCGGGCGGCGGATCGCCATCGTGCTCGGCGCCGAGGGCGAGGGCCTGCGCCGCCTCACCCGGGAGACGTGCGATATGCTCGCGGGAATCGCCATCCAAGGCGGTGCACAGCTCGACAGCCTCAACGTCTCCGCCGCCTGTGCGATCGCCCTCTACGAGCTCGGCCGGCGCTGATGGAAGCTGCGACGACCGCGGCTGCCATCCTCTCGGCGCGCCGGCGCGGCCCGCCCTACGCGCCGCTCGGGCCCGAGGTCGCGCCGCGGACGCTCGAGGAGGGGCTGGCGGCCCAGGTGGCACTGGCGCGCATGCTGGATGAGGATCCGCCGGCGGGCTTCAAGATCGGCGCCACCGCGGCGGGGATGCGAGCGTATCTGGGTCTCGAGCATCCGCTCGCCGCGTTCATGCCGGGCGATGGTCTGCTCGCCAGCGGCGGGACCTTCGACTGGACCGGGGCGCCGCTCGGCGTGGAGTGCGAGATCGGGGTGCGGCTCGCGCGCGACCTGCCGGCCGGGCCGTGCGATGCCACCCGTGCGCGTGCCGCCGTCGGCGAGGTTTTTGCCGCCATCGAGATCGTGGAGAACCGCTACGGTCCGCCGCCGGCGGGCGACCTCAAGACTGTCGGGCCCGCGGGATTGCTGGCTGACCAAGTCTATCATCGCGGCGGCGTGCTGGGCGCTCCGGCGGCGGACTGGCGCGAACTCGACCTCGCCGCGGTGCCCGGACGCCTGTGCCTGGACGGCCAGGAGGTTGGGCACGGGGTCGGGGCGGACCTGCTCGGCGGGCCGATGGAGGCGCTGGCCTGGCTGGCTGGATCCGCCGAGGCTTCCGCGTTCGGCGGGCTGCGCGAAGGCCAGGTCGTGTTGCTCGGCAGCGTGACGCCGCCGATCTGGCTCCCCGGGCCCTGCCGCGTCGATGTCGCCTTCGCCGGGCTCGGTGAGGCCAGCGTCCGGTTCGCTTAACCGGGCATCAAGCAACGGCCGCCCATAGTGCAGGCCCGCCGCGATCGCGGCGCTCCTCGCCAGAACGGCACCAAGTGGGAAACTCCCAGCGGAGGCCGCGCATGCCGAGGCAGCGAAACGAATCCCCCATCCTCCCCCCGACGCGCCCCCGCCGCGCAAGGGCCACGCAACCCGGTTTCGATACGGCGATGATCCCCGCCGAGGTGATGATGCCGGGCTACGGCACGGTCTGCTGCGACTGGGCGCTGTTGTCGGAGCCGCTGCAGCTCGCCGTCGCGCGCGAGGCGCTGATGCGTGCGGCGGAGACCATCGCCGGCCAGGCCATGGTGCTGGCGGAGGAGATGGAAGAGGGCATGCTGCCCGACCGTGGCGGCGCCGAGGCCCTGCGTCTGTTCGCCGCCGTGGTCCGCGTCACCGGCCGGGAAGCGAACGCCCCGGCCGGTCACGCGTAGCAACCGGTCAGCCCGCCTTCGCGGCCGGGTCGAGCGCCACGTAGGCGGCATGGCCGTTGCGCAGCACCCGCAGCGCCACCGGCTTGCCGGCGTTTTCGGCCTCGTGCAGCACCCGCACCGCAGCCTGAGGCGAATCGATCGCCTGAGCCCCGACGGCGGTGATCACGTCGCCCTGCTGCAGGCCCGCCTGGTCCGCGGGAGAGCCAGGCTGCACACCGGCGACGACGGCGCCCATGGTGCCGTGAGGCAGGCCGAGCTGGTTGCGCGTATTCGGCGTGAGCGGCGCGAGCGCAAGCCCGATGCGCCCCTGGGCGTGATGCGGCGAGGCCGACGCGGTCCGGCCGTTGGGCAGCGTCGCCAGCGCGATCGTCAGCGTCCGGGTCTCACCCTTGCGGATAAACTGGATCGGCGTCTTCGTGCCCGGCTGGATCGCCGCGATGTCGATCGCGAGATCACGCGCCGACTTGATCGTCTGGCCGTTGACATCGCGGATGACATCGCCCGGCTGCAGCCCCGCCCGCTGGGCCGGGCTGTTGGGCTCCACCGTCGCCACGAGGGCGCCGTTCGTGACGCCGCTGGGCAGCCCGAGTGCGGTTGCCATCTCCGGGGTCACCGGTTGTGCGGAGACGCCGAGGTAGCCGCGCGTGACCGAACCGTGCGCCTCGATCTGCGCCACGACGTTCTTCACCATGTCCGACGGGATCGCGAAGCCGATGCCGACCGAGCCGCCCGATGGCGAGATGATGGCGGTGTCGACGCCGATCACCTGGCCCTGCTGGTTGAACAGCGGCCCGCCCGAGTTGCCGGGGTTGATCGGCGCGTCGATCTGGATGAAGTCGTCATAGGGGCCGGCGCCGATGTCGCGCCCGCGCGCCGAGACGATGCCCGCCGTCACCGTGCCGCCGAGACCGTAGGGGTTGCCCATCGCCACGACCCACTGCCCGGGCACGACATTGTTGCTTTGGCCGAGCTGCAGGTAGGGCAGCGGCTTGCCGGCATTGACGCGCAACACCGCCAGGTCGGTTCGCGGATCGGTGCCGATCACCTTCGCCTTGAGATGCTGACCGTCCGACAGCGTCACCATCACCTCACGCGCATTCTTCACGACGTGATTGTTGGTGACGATGGTGCCGTTGGCATCGACGAGAAAGCCGGATCCCTTGGCTTCCTGGGCGCGCTGCTGCTGCTGCGGGATCTGGAACATGCCGAATGGCGTCGGGATCGTCTCCACCGAGGCGTTCTGCACCTTGAGATGGTTGGTGATGGAGACCACAGCCGGCCGGACGCTGGCGGCCAGTCGGGAAAAGTCGGGCAGCATCTGCGCCGACGCGACCTTGATCGGCGTGCTCGTCTCGGCGCGGCCGACCGCGATGCCGCCGATGGCGGTGCCGGCCAGCAGGACAACGACCAGCGCGGCACGGGTCGCCCGGCGGCGCGCAAGCAGGTTTTGCATGGGTTTGGATCCCCCTTGAATGATGCCAACTCTGATCGGCGGGGCGTCCCCGCTGTGGGTCCAACATGGGGCGGCGGGACCGACGAACGAGTGGCATGCCCGTGAAAGCCCGGTCACGTGACGATCGTTTCAGGGGCGTGAAAGGTGCGGGCAGGAGAACGATCGGCCGGACCGCCCCGGGCGAGGCGGCGCCCGCGGGCCTGGTTGCCGCCATCCCCGGGGCCGCGCTAAGTCGTTGGCCGGCGCCGGGTTAGCACAGCGGTAGTGCAGCGGTTTTGTAAACCGAAGGTCGGGGGTTCAAATCCCTCACCCGGCACCAGGGCGCCACGCCATCACCGCGCCCGGGCGCGCCCTTCCCGGTCATCCCCTCAGTCCCCTGAAAAACGAGCGCAAAAGCTCGCCGCACTCCGCTTCGCGCAGTCCTCCCACGACCTGCGGCACATGCAGGCAGCCTGGTGCGGCAAAGACCCGGGCACCGTGCTCCACGCCACCCCCCTTGGGGTCATAGGCGCCGAACAGCACCCGGCGGAGGCGCAAATGCACCGCGGCCCCGGCGCACATCGCGCAGGGTTCGAGCGTCACGTAGAGATCGCAACCCGCAAGCCGCCCACCTCCCGACGCACCGAGCGCGCGGACGGCTCGGCGCATGGCCAGCAACTCGGCATGCGCCGACGCGTCGCACGCCGCCTCGACCTCGTTGCCTGCCGCCGCCAGCACGCTGCCGTCGGGCGCGACGACGACCGCGCCGACCGGCACCTCGCCGCGCGCGCCTGCCATTCTCGCCTGCGTCAGCGCCGCGGCCATGCCCCCGCTTGCCGAACTCATGACGACCAGCGTAGCAACCCCGCATGGCCCGCACCAACCCGCCAGCGATCGGCATCACCCTCGATTCCGAGGAATCGGGCGGTTACTCGAAATACCCGTGGTACGCCCTGCGGCAGAACTACGCCGCCGCCGTCGCCGCCGCGGGCGGCCTGCCGCTTGCGCTACCACACCTGCCCGATCTCGCGGAGGCGATGCTCGACCGGCTGGACGCGCTCGTGATCACCGGAGGCGCCTTCGATGTCGGCCCCGAACTCTACGGGGACGCTTCCATGCACGCCGCAACGACGCTTAAGGCGGCGCGCACCGCGGCCGAACTGGCGCTGTTGCGCGGAGCGCTCCGGCGCGACCTGCCGGTGCTCGGCATCTGTGGCGGCGAGCAGCTGCTGGCCGTGGGCCTGGGCGGCACCTTGATCCAGCATATTCCGGACACGATCCCCGACGCCCTGGCGCACGAGCAGCCCAATCCGCGCCACGAGCCAGGCCATACCGTGGCGATCACGCCCGGCACCCGCCTGGCCGCGATCACGGGGCAGGCCAGCCTCGCCGTCAACTCCGCGCACCATCAGGCGGTGCGTACGCCTGGCCGGGCGCACGTCAACGCCGTCGCGCCGGACGGTGTGATCGAGGGTATCGAGGACCCCGCGCGCCGGTTCTGCATCGGCGTCCAATGGCACCCCGAATTCCTCATCAGCGCCGCCGACCGGCGCCTGTTCGATGCGCTCGTCGCCGCCTGCGCCTGAGGCAGCCGGGCAGGCGGAACGTGGCGAAAGGATCGCCAAGTTCCTGGCCCGTGCCGGCGTCGCCTCGCGGCGCGACGCGGAGCAGCTGATCACAGCGGGCCGCGTCGCGCTCAACGGCACCCGCATCACCCATCCGGCGACTTTCGTGACGCCGGCTGACACGGTGACGGTCGACGGTCAGCCGGTCGGCGTCGAGCGGACGCGACTGTTCCGCTACCACAAGCCGGTCGGACTGGTGACGACGCATCGCGATCCGCAGGGTCGGCCCACCGTGTTCGAGCGGCTGCCCCAGGGCCTGCCACGCCTCATCTCGGTCGGCAGGCTCGACCTGACCAGCGAGGGATTGTTGCTGCTGACCAACGACGGCGAGCTCGCGCGCAGGCTCGAGCTGCCGTCCAATGGCTGGCTGCGGCGCTATCGCGTGCGCGTCCACGGCCGGCCCGAGCCCGCGGCGCTGGCCAGGCTGGCGCGCGGCGTCACGGTCGACGGCATCGCATATGGCTCGATCGAGGCGGTCGTGGACGCGACGAAGGGCGACAATTCCTGGCTCAGCATCACGCTGCGCGAGGGCCGCAACCGCGAGATCCGCCGCGTGCTCGCGCATCTCGGCTTCCGGGTGAGCCGCCTGATCCGGCTCGCCTACGGACCGTTCCAGCTCGGCACGCTGCCGCGCGGTGCGGTCGCCGAGGTGACGCCGAAGGTTGTGCGGGAACAGCTCGGCTGATGCGCATCGTCGCCGGGCGCTGGCGCGGACACACCCTCGTCGCACCGCCCGGCACGGCCACGCGCCCGACCTCCGAGCGCATGCGCCAGGCCATCTTCGACCGTCTGGCCCATGCGCCCTGGGCCGAAGGGGCGCTGCGCGACGCCACCGTGCTCGACGCCTTTGCGGGGAGCGGCGCCATGGGATTGGAGGCGCTCTCGCGCGGCGCGGCGCACGCCTGGTTCATGGAGACCGATAGCGCGGCCCGCCAGGCGCTCGCCGCCAACATCCGCGCGCTTCGTACCGATTATGCAACGATAATCGCGGCCGACGCAACGCACCCGCCGCGAGGCGCTGCCTGCACATTGGTTTTTCTCGATCCGCCCTATGGCAAGGGCATGATCGGGCCGGCCCTGGCCGCGCTGCGCGCCGCGGGCTGGATCGGCGCGAACGCGCTGCTGGTCTGCGAAACGGGGCGCGACGAGGAACCCGGTCTTGGCCCGCCGATCGCAGCCGCCGTCCACGGCGCCGCGCGCGTCACGTTCCTTCGCGAAACAGCCGCCCCCAACCGTTGACGCTGCGCGGGTCGGCACCCGCGAGCTGCAGGGCGCGCCACACGACCGTCGCGATCGTATCGAGCACCAGGATCCCGGTTTCGGCTTCGAGCATCTCGGCCAGAGGTGCTGCATGCAGGTTGGTGCAGATGATGGCGATCGCATCGGGTCGTGCCTTCGCGACCTCGCGTGTCATCGCTGCGATCTGCTGCGCAGGAACGTCGGCGAACGCAAAATTCTCCGAGATGCCGAGATGGCACTCAGCGACCGTTTCGACGCCGAGGGCAGCGTAGTTGGCTTGAATGCGTGCCTGCACATCCCTCGTGTACGGTGTGACCAAGCCCAGCCGACGCACCCCACGGGCCGCCAGGATATCGTTGAGGGCCAGCATCGAGGTGGTGGCAGGGATGCCGGTCGAAGCCGTGATGCCGGCACAGAGCCGGCGATCCACGTCGAAGCCAAGCCAGCCTCCCGATGTGCCATTCCAGCCGATCGCCGCGACCCGCGCGTCGGCGAGGAGAGAGGCGGCATGCAGCATCGGTGCGTCGTCGAACTGCGCGAGACCCTGCTGCGACAGCGTGATCTCGGTGACGCGGAAGCGGGCCACGTGCAGCGTCGCCACGCCGGCGAGCATCGCCGCGGTGATCGGCTCGAGCGCCGTGTTGGAACTGGGCGTGAGCATGCCGAGACGCGGGAGGGTCATTGGCGGCCAAACATCTTTTCGAGATCGGAGCGGCTGAATTTGAGGAAGGTGGGCCGACCGTGGCTGCAGGTGGCGGCCCGGGGTGTCGCCTCCATGCGGCGCAGCAGGGCATCCATCTCCGCGCCGGCGAGCCTGCGCCCGGCCCGGATGGACCCGTGGCAGGCCATGCGCGCAATTGCCGCATCGAGACGCGCGTCGAGCGCCAGCCCCTCGCCCCAGGCGGCGATCTCGTCGGCCAGGTCGCGCAGCAGCGGGGCCGGGTCGGTCGCTCCGAGCAGCGCGGGCAGCGCACGGACCAGCACCGCGCCACGGCCGAAAGGCTCGATCTCCAGACCCAGCCGCGCGAAGGCCTCGGCGCGCTCGAGCAGAGACGCCGCCTGACCCTCAGGCAGGTCGACCACCGCGGGCAACAGCAGCGGCTGGGAGATCACCCCGCCGGCGCGAAACTGTTCCGCCATCGACTCATGCGTCAGGCGTTCGTGAGCCGCATGCTGGTCGACCAGCACGAGACCCCCATCGGCGGCCACCGCGACGATATAGGTGTCGAGCACCTGCGCGACGGCCGCACCGAGCGGATGTTCCGCCGCTGGCGGCACCGCCTCGATGCTGCGTGCCGCCGGCGCCGCTGCGAAGGACAGCCGCGCTTCGGCAAATCCGGGCCGCACCACCTCCACGGCCGGCTCACGCGGCGGCACCAAGGTGGCGGGGCGGGGAAGGAAGGAGCGCGATCCCATCGGGACCGGCGGGCCCAAAGGCCGGGCACCCCCTGCGAGCGCGCGACGCAACGCGCCGATCACCAGGCCGCGCACCGCTTCCGCGTCGCGGAAGCGCACCTCGGCCTTGGCGGGATGGACGTTGACGTCGATCGATTCGGGATCGATCTCAATCAGCAGGGCGACGACCGCGTGGCGTCCGGCGGCGATGACATCGCGATAGGCGACACGCACCGCGGTGCGCAAGACCGGGTCCGCGACCGGACGGCCGTTGACACAGAGCAACTGGCCCGCCGCGGTCGCGCGCGCCGCGGCCGGCGGGGCGGCAAAGCCGTGCACGCGCACCCCATCGCGCTCCTCATCGAAGGCGATGGCCGCTTGCGGCGCCAGCAACGCCGCGACGCGCTGCGCCAGCGGCTCGCCCGGGCGGTCGAAGAGCGTCTCGCCATCGTTGCTGAAACGAAACGCAACGCCGGGAGCCGCCAGCGCGAGCCGGCGCACCGCGAGCTGCGCGGCATCGGCTTCGCTGCGGGTCGATTTGAGGAATTTGCGCCGGGCCGGCGTCGCGAAAAACAGGTCCTCGACCAGCACGCGCGTGCCTGGCGCACCCGCGGCGGGCCGCACGTCGGAGACCACACCACCCGTCACCGTGATGCTCGCCGCCTCGCCGCCCGGCCGGCGCGAGGTGATGGCAAGTCGCGCGGCGGCGCCGATCGAGGCCAGCGCCTCGCCGCGAAAACCCAGCGTGGCGATGCGCACCAGATCATCGTCGGCCAGCTTCGATGTCGCATGCCGGCGCACCGCGAGCGCCAGTTCCGGGCCACTCATGCCCCCGCCATCGTCGGTCACCTCGATCGCGGTAATCCCGCCGCCGGTGATGGACGCGACGATGCGCCTGGCGCCGGCATCGAGGGCATTCTCGACCAGCTCGCGCAGCGCGGCCGCGGGCCGCTCGATCACCTCGCCGGCGGCGATGCGGTCGATCGTCGCATCCGGCAGCAAGCGGATGCGCGGGCGCTCGAGCGTCGCGCTCACGTCGTCATCCGCAATGCCCGCAGTCGCGCGACGGACGCCGCCGTCGGCGCGCGGGCCGCTGTCTCCCGGCCTGCCAGCAACGGACGGATGTCGCGGGCGAGCACCTTGCCCAGCTCGACGCCCCATTGGTCGAAGCTGTTGATCCCCCAGATGCATCCCTGCACCGCGACCTTGTGTTCGTAGAGGGCGATCAGGCGGCCCAGGGTGAAGGCATCGAGCCGGCGGAACAGGACCATCGTGCTCGGCCGGTTGCCGGCGAAGACCCGGTGCGGCGCGACGGCCGCCACGGTCGCGGCATCGGCGCCGGCGGCAAGCATCTGCGCCTCCACCGTGGCCCGGTCGCGCCCGAAGGCCAGGGCCTCCGCCTGCGCCAGGGCGTTGGCGGCGAGGATGTCGTGCGCGTCGTGGCGGTCGTGGTCGGGTTCGGCCGCGAGCAGAAAATCCACCGGGACCAGCTCGCTGCCCTGATGAACGAGCTGCATGAAGCTGTGCTGCGCATCGGTTCCCGCGGCACCGAACACGATGGGGCAGGTCGGGTGTGTCGCCGCCGTTCCGTCCAGCGCCACCGACTTGCCGTTGCTCTCCATCTCGAGCTGCTGGAGATAGGCCGGCAGCAGCCGCAGCCGCTCGTCGTAGCCCAGGATGCACAGGCTCGCCGCTCCGAGCGCGTTGCGATGCCAGATGCCGGCCAGCGCCAGCAGCACCGGCAGGTTTTCGGCGAAGGGCGCGGTGCGGAAATGCTGGTCCATGGCATGGCCGCCGGCGAGGAAGGCGGCAAATCGTTCCCAGCCCGCCGCCAGCGCCACGGCCATGCCGATCGGCGACCACACGGAGTAGCGCCCGCCAACCCAGTCGCGAAAGCCGAACATGCGCTCCGGCGCGATGCCAAAATCCCCGACCGCTGCCGCGTTGGTGGAGAGGGCTGCGAAATGCGCCCCGACCGCCGCCTCACCGAGCGCCGCGGCAAGCCAGGCGCGCGCTGCGGCGGCGTTGGTCATCGTCTCCTCGGTGGTGAAGGTCTTCGAGGCGACGAGGATCAGCGTGCGCGCGGGGTCGAGGGTGCGCGCGAGCCCGGCGAAGGCGTGACCGTCGACGTTGGCGAGGAAGTGCGGGGCAAGCCGCGGACCATGCACCTGCGTCAGCGCGTCGCAGAGAAAGCGCGGGCCGAGGTCGGAGCCGCCGATGCCGATATTCAGCACGGTGTCGAAGGGTTGCCCGGTCGCACCCCGCAGCTGCCCCGCGTGCACCTCGGCGACGAAGCGGCGCATCCTCGCGCGCTCCGCCACGGCGTCGGCGCAGGCCTGATCCCATGCCGAGGCGCGGGCATGGGCATGCAGATGGGGCGGCTCCGGCACGCGCAGGGCCATGTGCAACACCGAGCGGCCTTCGGTCGCGTTCACCGCCTCGCCGGCGAAGAGACGCCGGCGGAAGCCGCCGAGATCGGCCGCCTCGGCCAGCGCGAGCAGCGCCGCGAGCTCGGGTGCGGCGATGGAGCTGCGCGACAGGTCGAGCGAGAGGTCGTCGAGGGCCCAGGTCAGCCGCGCCGCGCGCTCGGGGTCGGCGGCAAAGCGGGCGGCAATGTCACGGGCGTCGGGGCGCGCGGCCAGCGCGGCGATCCGGGTCCAGGCGGCAGCAAGCGGCGACTCCATTTTTTTATTCTACGCCGCCCTTCGCCGCCGCGCGACCGCCCCGTGACGACGCATCCGGCTACCGCCGGCGCCGCGTCTCAGAAGAGCGAATTGAACAGCGACTTGTTGCGCTGAATGATCGGCGTGTTCCCGGTATCCATGGGACGTCCGAGCGCCTGGTTGGCGCGGATCCGCTGCTGCTCCTTCGCCGGATCGACGGCCACGCCGGGCTGCGCGCTGTTGCTGCGCCAGAACATCAGCTCGTCCACGAATCCAGGCTGAGCCACCTTTCGGTTGTCGGCGGCAATCTGCTGGCGGATGTCGGCCGGCGCCGGGGGGCCTGCGGCCTGCAGCAGAGCTGCCTGCCCGGCCGACATGCCGGCCGGCGCCACGCCCAGCGCGGTCTGCGGCGCCAGCGCCGCCTCCGCCGCTGCCCGCTCGCTCAACGTCTGCGGGCGCGGGGCGCCCGGCTCGGGCGGGCGGAGGTTGAAATTGGGCGGAATCGAGAGCGGCGGCTGCGTCGTCACCGTGAACTCGTCCGGGGCGGGACGCGTCAGCCCGAAAAAGCGGGAAGCCCCCCCCGCGCCTCCACACCCGGCGAGCGCCACCGCACAGACCAGCACGACCGCCACGGAACCTGTCGCTTTCATGCGCGCTCCCCTAGCATGGGCCACGTCGTCATGCACCACCCTGAGCGTCCTTGCCGGCCGCCCCGTGCTCGCGCCGGCGAAGGCCATCCAGCACCAGAACCCCGACGCCGCAGACAATCGCCGCGTCGGCAATATTGAAGACATACCAGGAGTAGCCGAAGGCGTGCGCGTGGATGAAATCCACCACCGCGCCAAACCGCAGCCGATCGAGGATGTTACCAATGGCGCCGCCGGCGATCGCCCCCAGCGCCGCGGCGGCGAGCAGGCTCTCCGCGCGTCGCAGCCAGCCCCAGAGCAGGGCGACCACGACCAGCGCCACCACGATCAGGATCCACGAGCCAACCCGGCTCTCGCCGTTGAAGATACCGAAGGTGATGCCGTGGTTCCAGACCATCGTGAGGTCGAGCCACCAGAAGAGCGGGACATCCTGACGCACGGGCAGGTTGAGCCCGTAGAGAATCCAGGCCTTGCTCGCCTGGTCGGCAGCCAGCACCAGGAGAGCTGCCACCGAGCCGAGCCGCTGGCGCGTCACCGCCGGACCTGCCTGACCGAAGACCGCACGCGGGATGCCTGCGCCGGCTCGCGCATCAGGCGGCGCTGCGGCAGACGAGGCCGCTCGTCACCGCATCCTCGCAGCGCAGGCACAGGAGCGGATGCTGGGCGGACCGACCGACCTCCGGCAGGACCCGCCAGCAACGGGCGCATTTCTGCCCCTCCGCGCTGCCGACCACGGCTGCCAGAGCCTCGCCCCGGCGCACGGTGACCTCGGAGACGATGGCGAGCTCCGCCCAATCGGTCGCGGCGAGCGCGGCGAACTCCGGCTCCGGAAGGGTCAGCTCCACCCGCGCCTGCAGCGAGGCGCTGATCCGGCCGGCCTGGCGTGCCTCCTCGAGTGCGAGCGTGATGGTGCGCCGCACCTCCCGCAGAGACTGCCACGTGGCCGCCAGCTCGCGGTCCCCCCAATTCGCCGGGATCGCCGGGAACTGGCTGAGATGGACGCTCTCGGCCTCGCCGAACCGCGCGACCCAGGCCTCCTCCGCGGTGAACGGCATCACCGGCGCAAGCCATGTGCAGAGGCAACGATGCAAATGGTCGAGGACGGTGCGCGCTGCGCGGCGCCGGGGCGCGTCCGGCCGGTCGCAATAAAGCGCGTCCTTGCGGATGTCGAAGTAGAAGGCCGACAGATCGGCGGCGCAGAAATTGTGCACGGCCGGATAGACGCCGGTCCAGTCGTGGCTCACCACCGCGTCGCGGATCAGCACGTCGATCTCCGCCAGGCGGTGCAGGACGAAGCGCTCGAGCCCCGGCAGGTCCTCGGTGCGCTCCGTCTCGTCGAAGCCGGCCAGCGAGCCCAGCACCCAGCGCAGCGTGTTGCGCAAGCGGCGGTAGAGCTCGGCCTGCTGCTTCAGGATCTCAGGACCGATGCGCATGTCCTCGGCGGTATCCGAGGACATCACCCAAAGACGCAGGATGTCGGCGCCGTAGGTGCCGAGAACCTCCTCCGGCGCCACGACATTGCCGAGCGACTTCGACATCTTGCGCCCCTGCTCGTCCATGACGAAGCCATGGGTGAGCACGGACTTGAAGGGCGCGCGCCCGCGCGTGCCGACGGCTTCGAGCAGCGAGGAATGGAACCAGCCGCGATGCTGGTCCGAGCCCTCGAGGTAGAGGTCGGCCGGCCAGGGCAGCTCGCGCGCCTCGAGCACAAAGGCGTGGGTCGATCCGGACTCGAACCAGACGTCGACGATATCGCGCACCTGCTCGTAATCGGCGGGATCGCGGCCGGGGCCGAGGAAGCGCTCGGGCGGCGAGGCGTACCAGGCGTCGGCCCCCTCGGACCTGAACGCCTCGACGATCCGGTCCACGACGTCCTGGTCGCGCAGCACCTCGCCCGATGCGCGGTGCACGAAGACGGCGATCGGCACGCCCCAGGCGCGCTGGCGGCTGATGCACCAGTCCGGCCGTGCCGCGACCATCGAGCCGATCCGGTTGCGCCCCTGCGGCGGAACGAAATGTGTTGCCGCGATGGCCTCGAGCGCCTTGGCGCGGATCCGCGTCTCCCCGTCCAGCGCGATGAACCATTGCGGCGTCGCACGGAAGATCAGCGGTGCGCGGGAACGCCAGGAATGGGGGTAGGCGTGCAGCAGCGTGCCGCGGGCAAGCAGCTTGCCGGCATCGGCGAGCGCCTGGCACACCGCGTCCGCCGCCTTGTAGACATGCATCCCCGAAAACAGCGGCACCCAGGCGTTGAAGGTCCCGTCGGGCCCCACCGTGTCCGGCACCTCGATGCCGTTGGCGCGGCCGAGATAGAAGTCGTTGTCACCGTGGCCGGGCGCGATGTGGACGAAACCGGTGCCCTGATCGGTGGTGACGAAATCGGCAGCCAGCACCTTCACGTCGTGGTCATAGCCGCGACCGCGCAGCGGGTGGGCGCAGACGCTGCCGACCACGTCCGCCCCCTTGACGACGCGGATCACGTGATGCGCCGTCACCCCGATCTCCTCGAGGAAGGCGGGCAGCAGCGGCAGCCCGACCAGCACCTGGCGGCGGAACGGCGCCTCGAGCTGCACCAGCGCATAGTCGATATCCGGTCCCGCAGCGATGGCGCGGTTGCCCGGCATCGTCCACGGCGTCGTGGTCCAGATCACCACCTCGGCGCCCTGAAACGGTCCCGCAATGACCGGGAAGGCGACGTGGATCGTCGTCGAGGTGTGGTCGTGGTACTCGATCTCGGCCTCGGCCAGCGCGGTCTTCTCGACCGGCGACCACATCACCGGGCGCAGTCCGCGGTAGAGCGCGCCATTCATCAGGAACCGGCCGATCTCGCCAGCGATGGCTGCCTCCGAGGGGTAATCCATGGTGGCGTAGCGGCGCGGCCAGTCGCCGAACACGCCCAGGCGGCGGAATTCCTGCTCCTGCACGCCCATCCAGTGCTGCGCATAGGCGCGGCATTCGGCGCGGAAGTCGATCACCGGCACCGAATCCTTGTCGCGCTTGGACTTGCGGTAGTCTTCCTCGATCCGCCACTCGATCGGCAGACCGTGGCAATCCCAGCCGGGGATGTAGTTGGCGTCGAAACCGGCCATCTGGGCCGCGCGGTTGACCACGTCCTTGAGGATCTTGTTGAGCGCGGTGCCGATATGCAGGTGGCCGTTGGCGTAGGGCGGGCCGTCGTGGAGAATGAAAAGCCTGCGCCCGGCGGAGGCCTCGCGCTGACGCTGCCAAAGGTTCATCGCCTCCCAGCGCGCCAGCATCGCCGGCTCGCGCTTGGGCAGATCGGCACGCATCGGAAAACCGGTCCGGGGAAGGAAGACGGTATCGCGGTAGTCGGTCATGAAAGCTCGTTCCAACAAAGATTCCGGACCCGGCGAGGGGCGGGGCCGGGCTTGCCATCCATTCGTCTCAAGGGTCTGCGGCCGACCGCCCCGGCGGGTCAAGGGCGGCGCCGTTGCGGAGGAAATTTCTTGCCTCCTCGGCATCGCGGGCGATCTGCGCCCTCAGCGCATCGAAGCTTGGGAATTTCCGCTCCTCGCGCAGGAAGGCCAGCAGCGAGATGCCCAGCTCCTGCCCGTAAAGATCCTCCGAAAAATCGAAAAGATGCGCCTCGACGCGGCTCTCCGGAGACTCACCCAGGGTCGGTCGGCGGCCGATATTCGCCACCCCTCCCACCAGGCGCCCGTCGGCCAGCCGGGCCTGCACCGCGTAGACCCCCCGCGCCGGCTCCAGATGCCGGCCCAGCGGCACGTTCGCGGTGGGAAACCCGATGGTGCGGCCGCGCGCATCGCCATGCTCGACCGGGCCGCGGATGGTCCAGGGCCGGCCGAGAAGCGCCGCCGCGCGCTGCGGATACCCGTCCTGCAGCAGGCGGCGGATGCGGGTGGAGGAAACCGGCCCCTCCGCGTCGGCCAGCGCCGGGACCAGGGTGAGGCCGATGCCCAGGGCCTCGGCACGCCCGGCGAGGAAAGCGGTGTTGCCGCCGCGACGGTGGCCGAAGGCGAAGTCCGCCCCGCAGACCAGATGACGCGCGCCGAGGCCGCGGTGCAGCACCTCCACCGCGAAATCCTCCGCCGTCATGGCGCTGAAGGCACGGTCGAACGGCAGCTCGAAGAGCAGGGCGGTGCCGAGCTGCCGCAGCGCTGCCGCCCGCTCCGCCGACAACGTCAGGCGAAATGGCGGATCGTCAGGGCGGAACAGCTCGCGCGGATGCGGCTCGAAGGTCAGTACCGCGCGGGGTGCGTCGGGTCGCGCCGCATGGGCGGCGGCGAGCACCTGGGCATGGCCCCGGTGCACGCCGTCGAAGTTCCCGAGCGCCACCGAGGCGCCACGCGCCGCCGCCGGCAGATCCCGCCAGGTGGTGAAAATCTGCACGGCGGCAAGCGGCGCCTAGGGCCGCGAGGGCGGCATCACGATCGCCTCACCCTCGATCACCACCTTGTCGGCGACGTAGCACTCGGTCTTGATCGTCGCCCGCTTCTTGGCCGCGTCGACCGAGACCACCTCAACCCGGGCACGCACCGTATCGCCGATCCGGACCGGGGCACGAAAGCGCAGGGTCTGGCCGAGATAGATCGTCCCCGGCCCCGGCAGCCTGGTGCCCAGCACGGCCGAGATGAGCCCCGCGGAGAGCATGCCATGGGCGATGCGCTGGCCGAACGTCGAGGCGGCGGCGGCCTCGGCATCCATATGCACCGGGTTGGTGTCCATGCTGACCGCGGCGAACAGCAGGATGTCGGCCTCGGTGATGGTCTTGGCCAGCTCGGCCGTCATCCCGGGCTTGATCTCATCAAGATAGGTCATGCGCTCGCTCCGTTCTGTCGCGGTGGCCGCGCGTTGTGGGCCAGGAGCGGCTGGCCGTCCAGCCGCTTCGCGTAAAGGTGGCGCGCATGGCCGCGCGGATGCTCCGGCACCGTGCCGAAACGGTGGTAGTCGAGCCTTTCGTAGAAGCCTGGCGCCTGAAAGCTGCACGTGTCGAGATAGACGCCGACGCAGCCGCGGCCGGCCGCGATCCGCTCGGCCTCGCGCAGCAGCCCGGTGCCGAGGCCGCTGCCACGTCCCGCCTGCGGCAGGCCAAGGAGCTCGACGAAGAGCCAGCGATGACGGGTACGGCCCCACAGCCCGCCGCCACCAGGCGCCAGAAGCCCAAGAGGTCGGGACGGACTGACACCGATGGCCGCGTCGTTGAACCCGCGCAACGCCGCTGCGAGGGCTATGCGGTCCGCGGGATCGACCGTCTCGCGCAGCACGAAGCCGGGCGGCAATTCCGGGGGGCTTGGCATCCCGGGCGGGGTCCGGTGGAGGAAAAAATGGTCGGCCTGCCCGACCGGATGGTCGGGCAGGGTTGCGAACTCCGCGAACCCGAGGCGGCGCCAGAAGTCCGGCGCCTGGAACGAAAACGCATGCAGCCAGACACCCGAGAGCCCGTGGCGCGCCGCCAGCGCGAGGCAGGCGGCCACGATCCGCCCGCCGATCCCGCGCCGCCGCCATGGCCGCGGCAGCCACAGCAGATCGACGAGCAGCCAGTCCCAGTACCAGACGCCGATCAGCCCGCCGACCAGGTTCCCCTCGCGGCGCAGGATCGACATCCAGCGCGCCGGCTCGGAATGGCCGCGCCCAATCATCGCTTCATTATAGGCCTCGAGGGGCGCCAGCACCCGCTCGCGCGATGCCTCGTCATCGGTCTCGATCAGGTCGAAGTCCATGCGCCAGCGTCGCCCCGCTGCCCGCAGGGCGCAACCGCGCTCCTTCAGCGCCTCGCCCCCTTCGCACCTCGCCCCCTTCGCACCTCGCCCCTGTCGCGCCTCATCCGGCGCCGCTAACATGGCCCACGAGATCACACCCGCGCCAAGCCCGCGCCACCCTGGGGGAACCGTCATGGATGCTGCCGACCTGCTGCTCGCCGCCCGCCACGATCCGGCAAAACGCCTCGCCGACCTGCCCGACGCGGTGCGCCCGACGGAGCTGACGGCCGCCTATGCGATCCAGCACCGGGTCATGAGCGCGCTCGGCCCGATCGGCGGCTGGAAGGTCGGGGCGCCGGGGCCGGATGCGCCGCCGATCTGCGGCGCCCTTCCCGCCTCCGGCATCCTGGCAAGCCCGGCCCGGCTCTCCTCGGCCGAACACCGCATGCGCGGCATCGAGGCGGAGGTCGCGTTCCGCATCGGCATGGACCTGCCGCCGCGCAGCAAACCCTACGCGCGCGAGGAGGTGATCGCCGCGATGGCGACGGCGCACCCGGCGATCGAGACGCTGGAGTCGCGCTATCTCGACATGGACAAGGTGGCGATGCCCTCCAACCTCGCGGACAGCCAGGGGCACGGCGCCTTCATCCATGGCCCCGGGCGGGCCGACTGGCAGGGCATCGACTTCGCCCGGGAGACGGTGGAGCAGGCGATCGACGCCGCCACCATCCAGCGCACCGGAAACCCGGCGGGCGACATGGTGCGGCTCGTGGTGTGGCTGGCCAATGTCGGCAGCGTCTGGTCCGGCGGCCTCAAGGCGGGCCAGTTCGTGACCTGCGGTTCGTGGACCGGCAAGACGCTGGCCGGGCCAGGCGCGCGGGTGCGCGTGCGCTTCCCGAGCCTGGGAGAGGTCGCGCTCGACTATACCTGAGCGACGCGCCGGGCGAGCTCGGCGAACACCGGGACCGCCCGCTCCAGCGCCGTCACGGCAATGGTCTCACCAGGTTTGTGCGCGACCTCGATCGATCCCGGACCGAGGAGAAAGCATGGCGCGATCCCCGAAAGCTCCGATGCATCGGTACCGTAGGGTGCGGTGGTCGCGCGGGCGCCGGCCACCTGCTCGACCAACGCAATGAGCGGATGCCCCGCCGCCAGCTCCGGCGGCCTGCCCTCCCACGCCTCCTCCACGCCGAGCCCCGCCGCAGCCGCGGCGGCACGCACGCGCTCGACCACCGGCAACGGCTCGATCCGGGCGGAGTAGCGGAACTTGATGCGCACCGTGGCCACCGGCACCGTGACGTTCACGGCCGTGCCGTGGTTGTCGATGACGAGGTTGAAGTCGCTGAAAGGCGGATCGTAAGCCGCATCCTGCATCGCGGAATCGCTGCGCAGCCACTCGAAGATGGCTCGCATCTCGGCCAGGAAGGGCACTAGCGCCCAGTTGGCGTTGCGCCCGCGCCCGGTGCTGCTGTGGGCCTGCTCGCCCCGGGCGGTCACGGTGAAATGCACGTTCGCGCGGTGCCCGCGAACCGGCACCATCCCGGTTGGCTCCGCGACCAGGATCGCGTGCGGGCGCACGCGCTTGACGAGTTCGGAACGCGCGACGATGGCCCGGGCGCCCTGCTTCGTCGTTTCCTCGTCGGTGGTGATGAGCAGCGTCGCGGGCACATCCGGCGGCAACGACACCGCCGCCGCGATGCAGGCGGCGAGCGGGCCCTTCATGTCCGCCGCCCCCAGCCCGCGCAGAAGCCCCTCCTCAACGCGCGCCGACCATGGGTCCTCGGTCCAGCCGGTGTCGGGCACCGTGTCCATGTGGCCGGACAAGGCGAGGCCGCCGGGCGGACCGCGATGGGCGACCAAAGCCCGTTTCGCCACCCCGGCAGGGTCCTGATAGTCCAGCCGCTCGATCTCGAAGCCCGCCAGCGCGGCTTCGACGCGTTCGGCGATCGGCAGGTTGGAGACCGAGCTGCGGGAATCGATCGCGACGAGGTCGCGGGCCAGGGCGAGATCCATGAGCGCGATATGCCGGCGAATCGCCGCCAGGGCAAACGACGGCCTGGGCAAACCACCGCCGCCAGCCTCGGGCAGCGACGCCGCGGCGAGGCCCCATTGACCCCGCGGCGCCGATCCGGTCAGCCTGCCGGCATGCAAACGACCTATCTCGATCCCCGATCCGGCCGTACCTATCCGCTCGATCCGCCGCGCTGGTGCGGCGACGACGGAGCGCCGTTGTTCCTCACCGATCTGGCGGGCATCGCGCCGGCCGATATCGACACCAAAGCGCAGGGGCTCTGGCGCTACCGCGCGGCCCTGCCGCTGCCCGATGCCAGTCCGGTCACGCTCGGCGAAGGCTGGACGCCGCTGCTCGAACGCCGCTTCGCGGGGATCGACGTGCGGGTGAAATGCGAGTGGGTGATGCCCACCGGCAGCTTCAAGGATCGCGGTGCCGCCGTCATGCTCACCGGTCTGAGCGCGCAGGGCGTGACGGACGTGCTGGAGGACAGCTCCGGCAATGGCGGCGCCGCCGTCGCCGCCTATGCCGCCGTCGCGGGCATGGCCGCGACGATCCTGGCGCCCGAGTCCACCAGCCCCGCCAAAACGCTGGCGATGCGCGCGGCAGGCGCCCGGGTGGAGCTGATCCCGGGCAATCGCCAGGCCACCGCGGACGCCGCCGTCGCGCGCTCGCGCTCCATCTTCTACGCCAGTCACAACTGGCATCCGTTCTTCCTGCACGGCACCAAGACCCTGGCCTACGAACTGTGGGAGCAGCTGGACTTCAGGGCGCCGGACAACGTCATCATTCCCTGCGGCGCGGGCTCCAACGTTCTCGGCTGCGCCATCGGCTTCGGCGAGCTGCTGCGCGCCGGGCAGATCAAGCGACTGCCCCGGCTGTTCGCGGCCCAGCCGCGCCACTGCGCGCCGATCGCCGCCGCAGCCGCTGGCGAGGCGCCACCACCGGTCCAACCCACCATCGCCGAGGGCACCGCGATCGCCCAGCCGGTGCGCCTGCGCGAGGTGGTCGGCGCGCTGCGCGACAGCGGCGGCGGCGGGGTCATGGTGGAGGAGGACGCCATCGCCGCGGCCACCCTCGCCCTGGCACGGAACGGACTCTACGTGGAACCGACCTGCGCGCAGGCGTTGCCGGCCCTCGAGACGCTTCTCGCCGAGGGCCGCATCCGTCCCGGCGAGACGACGGTGATGGTGCTGACCGGCAGCGGCCTCAAGGCCGGGCCGCGCATCGAGGAGATTCTGCGGAGGTTCCCATGAAGCTCGACGATCTGCCGACCCCCTGCCTGGTGCTCGACCGCCGCCGTCTCGCGCGCAACCTCGAGCGCATGGCGAGCGCCGTCGCGACGCTGGGGATCGCCCTGCGACCGCACATGAAGACCGCGAAATCCGCCGACGTGGCCCGCCTCGCGCGGCCGGATGGCGGCGGCCTCACCGTCTCGACGATTGCTGAAGCGGAATATTTCCTGGCGCACGGATTCGCCGACATCATCCTCGGCACCGCCATCACGCCGCAGAAGCTCGACCAGGTCGCGCGCCTCAACGCCGCCGGCGGGCAGATCAAGGTGGTGACCGACGATGCCGGCATGGCGGCTGCGATCGCGCGCCATCCCGGCGCCGTCGCGGCCCTGATCGAGATCGACTGCGGCGAGGGACGCAGCGGCCTCGACGCGGATGACCCACTACTGGGCCCGATCGCCGACCAGCTCGGCGACCGGCTGGCCGGCATCTTCGCCCATGCCGGGCACAGCTATGCGGCGCGCGACAGCGTCACCCTCACCGCGATCGCCATGCGCGAGCGCCAGGACGCGGCACGCGCGGCGCAACGGCTTCGCGACGCGGGGCACGAGTGCCCGATCGTCTCGATCGGCTCCTCGCCGACGGCGCTGATCCCGGGCGATGTCACCGGCATCACCGAAATACGGCCCGGCGTCTACATGTTCGGCGACCTGTTCCAGGCGGAGATCGGCACCCACGGGCGCGATGACATCGCGGTGACGGTGCTCACGAGCGTCATCGGCCGCCGGCCGGCGGAGCAGCGGCTGCTCATCGATGCCGGCGCGCTGGCCTTGTCGCGCGACCGCAGCACCGAGACGACGGCGCACGACTGCGGCTTCGGTCTGGTGCTCGATGCGGGCGGCGAGCCCAGCCTGGGCGCCAGCCGCATCGTCCGCGTGTGGCAGGAGCACGGTCTCGTGCAACTCGACCACGGCAACGCCGAGGGTTTCGCGATCGGCAGCCGCGTGCGCATCGCCCCCAACCACACCTGCCTCACCTCGGCGGCGCACGACCGCTACTACGTCGTCGATGGCGGCGACGACGTCGTCGCCGTCTGGCCCCGCATCCATGGCTGGTGACGTGCTTCGGCGGCACTACTCCGCGGGCACGGCGATCGCCCGCGGCACTGCCGCACGGGCGAGGCCGGCACAGACCAGGCTCAGCATCAGCAGCGCCGCGACCAGCGCGAAGACCAGTTCCGGATGGCCCTGATCGATCAGGAAGCCGAAGGGGACGGGCGTCAGCGCCGAGCCGAGCGGCAGGCCCGAGGAGACAAAGCCGAACACCTTGCCGACCTCGCCGGCGGGCGAGGCTTCGCGAACCATCATATCGCGCGGCGTGCGGCTGCACCCGGCGGCGAGCCCGGCCGCGAACATCACCGCCGCAACCAGGATGACCGGCAGCGGCAGATAGCCGCCGACGAGCGTGAACAGCGCCGAGAGCGTGACCACCAACACGGTGAAGGCAAGGTGGCGGGAGGTGCGGTCCACCACCGAGCCGCCAACCAGCACGCCGAGCGTGGCGCCCGTCATGTAGAGCGTGAGCACGGTGGACGCCGCCGTGACGCCAATGCCGTGCACCTCGTGCAGCACCGTGATGAGCCAGGACTGCAAGCCCGCACCGGCCATGGAGCCGGTGATAAAGAAGCCGAGGAACAGCAACATCGGCCGCGTGAGCAGGAGCTTGTGGCCGGCGACCGCCGGGCCGCGCTCGCGCACCGGCTGTCCCGCGTCGGTCAGGATGCGGCTCTGCAACAACACGGCGAGCACCAGCGGCAGGCCTGCCAGTCCCACCAGGCTCACGCCCCAGCGCCACCCGATGAGCCAGATCAGCCCCGCCATCACGGGCGGGGCCACCGAAAATCCCATATTGCCCGCGAAGGTGTGCAGCGCGAAGGCGCGGCCGGTGCGCTCGCGGCTGATCGAGCCGGAGAGGATGGCATAGTCCGCCGGGTGCACGACCGAGTTGCCGACGCCCGAGAGTGCCGCGAGCGCCAGGAGCTGCCAATAGCTGGTGGCGAGCCCCATCAGCGCGATCGAGGCCGCCATCAGCGCAACGCCGCTGACGAGGTACGGCCGCGCGCCGTGTCGGTCGACCAGGAAGCCGACCGGCGTCTGCAGAAGCGCCGTTACCGCCGACATCGCGGCCGCGATCAGGCCCAGCTGCGCGAAGGTGACATGGAACGCCGGCTGCCAGACGAGGAACAGCGGCGGCAGGCAGAGCACATAGAAATGCGACAGGAAATGCCCGATCCCGATCAGCGTGCTGACGCGTCCGTCGCGACTCATCCTTGGACTCTGCGCGAGGCGGGGGACCGGGTCAAATGGCCCCGACGACGCGACGAGGAGCGCCCATGGCGACAGACCCCCGCTGGCTGAGCTGGGCACGCGAGCTGCAGGCGCTCGCGCAGAGCGGCCTTGCCTTCGAGCCCAACATGTACGACCGCGAACGTTATGAGCAGTTGCGCGCGCTCGCCGCGCAGATCATGGCGCACCACAGCGGGGCGAGCGTGCCGCGGATCGAAACCTTGTTCGAGCAGGAGAGCGGCTACGCGACACCAAAGGTCGACGTGCGTGGCGCCGCCTTCGATGGGGCGGGGCGGATCCTGCTGGTGCGCGAGGTGGCGGATGGCGGCCGCTGGACCCTGCCGGGCGGCTGGGCGGACGTAAACCTGACGCCGGCGGAAAACGTCGCCAAGGAGATGCGCGAGGAAAGCGGCTACGAGGTGCGGGTGCGCAAGCTCGCCGCCGCCTGGGACCGCACGCGCCAGGGCCATGCCGCCAGCCTGTTCTCCTGCGTCAAGCTGTTCTTCATCTGCGACATCGTCGGGGGCGAGGCCCGCACGAGCCTCGAGACGTCGGAAGTCGGCTGGTTCGCGGAGATGGCGCTTCCGCGCGACCTCTCGCTCGGCCGCGTGCTGCCCGCCCAGCTCCACCGCATGTTCGCGCACGCGCGCGACGCGCACCTGCCCGCTGACTTCGACTGAAAGCTAGCGGCGGCCCCGGCGGCCGCGCTTCTTGGGGTCGTAGCCGCCGCCGCCGGGACCGAGCGGCTGCGGCGCACGATCGCCGCGCCGGATCGCGGCCGAGGGCATCGGCGGCGGCTCGAGGCCGAGGTCGAGCGCCTCCAGGCGGCGGATCTCGTCGCGCATGCGCGCCGCTTCCTCGAATTCGAGATTCGCGGCCGCATCGCGCATGCGCTTCTCCAGTTCAGCGATCGCGGCCTTGAGGTCCTTGCCAACCATCGAGGCGACCTTGGACTCCGCGACCGGCGCCACCGTCACGTAATCCTGCTCGAAGACGCTCTCGAGCACCTTGTCGATCTCCTTGCGTACGGATTGCGGCGTGATGCCGTGCGTCTCGTTCCAGGCGCGCTGTTTGTTGCGACGTCGTTCCGTCTCGTCGATGGCGACACGCAGGGATCTGGTCATCGTATCGGCGTAGAGAATCACGCGCCCCTCCACGTTGCGGGCAGCGCGGCCGATGGTCTGGATCAGCGAGGTCTGCGAGCGCAGGAAGCCTTCCTTGTCGGCATCGAGGATCGCCACCAGCGCGCATTCGGGGATGTCGAGGCCTTCGCGCAGCAGGTTGATGCCGACGAGCACGTCGAACACCCCAAGGCGCAGATCGCGGATGATCTCGATACGCTCCAGCGTGTCGATATCGGAATGGAGATAGCGGACCCTGATCCCCTGCTCCGTGAGATACTCGGTGAGATCCTCGGCCATGCGCTTGGTCAGCGTCGTGACGAGGACGCGCCCGCCGCGGGCGGTGACCGCGCGGCACTCGCCGAGCAGGTCGTCGACCTGGTGCTCGACCGGGCGCACCTCGGTCACCGGATCGATCAAGCCGGTCGGGCGGATCACCTGCTCGGCAAAGACGCCGCCCGCGCGCTCCACCTCCCACGGCCCGGGGGTTGCGGAGACGAAGATGCTCTGCGGGCGGAAGCGGTCCCATTCCTCGAACTTCAGCGGCCGGTTGTCGATGCAGGAAGGCAGGCGGAAGCCATATTCCGCGAGGATGGATTTGCGGGCATGGTCGCCCCGCTCCATGCCGCCGACCTGCGGCACCGTCACGTGGCTCTCATCGACGATCAGCAGGGCATTCTCCGGGAGATACTCGAACAGCGTCGGCGGCGGCTCGCCGGGATTGCGGCCCGAGAGGTAGCGCGAGTAATTCTCGATCGACTTGCAGGAGCCGGTCGTCTCCATCATCTCGATATCGAATTGTGTTCGCTGCCCCAGGCGCTCCGCCTCCAGGAGCTTGCCCTGGGCGTTGAACTCGGCGAGCCGCGCCTTCAGCTCCTCCCTGATGCCGCTGATCGCCTGCAGCAGCGTCGGGCGCGGGGTTACGTAGTGGCTGTTGGCGTAGATGGTGACCTCGCCGAGCGCTCCGGCGACCGTGCCGGTCAGCGGGTCGAACTCGGCGATGCCCTCGATCTCGTCGCCGAACAGCGAGACACGCCACGCGCGGTCCTCGTAATGAGCGGGGAAGATATCGACGCTGTCGCCGCGCAGGCGGAAGGCACCGCGCTGAAAGGCGGTGTCATTGCGCCGGTACTGAAGATCGACCAGGGCGCGGGCGAGCGCATCGCGATCGATCCGCCCGCCGACCTCGAGCTTCACCACCATCTTGGCGTAGGTCTCGACCGAGCCGATACCGTAGATGCAGGAAACGGAGGCGACGATCACCACATCGTTGCGTTCGAGCAGGGCCTGCGTCGCCGCGTGGCGCATGCGGTCGATCTGCTCGTTGATCTGAGCGTCTTTCTCGATATAGGTGTCGGTGCGCGGGACGTAGGCTTCCGGCTGGTAATAGTCGTAGTAGCTGACGAAATATTCGACCGCGTTGTCGGGGAAAAACGCCTTCATCTCGCCATAGAGCTGGGCAGCCAGGGTTTTGTTCGGCGCGAGAATCAGGGTCGGGCGCTGCACCGCCTCGATCACCTTGGCCATCGTGAAGGTCTTGCCGGAGCCGGTGACGCCGAGCAGAACCTGGTCGTGCTCCTGCGCACGCAATCCCTCGACGAGGGTTGCGATCGCCTGCGGCTGGTCGCCGTTCGGCGCGTAGGGCGAGACGACGCGCAGAGGCTTGCCGCCCGTGCGGACGGGCTGCTTCTCGGGCGTGAACAGGACGGGCGAGGGCCGGGCCAGGACCTGCGACATCGTCGCTATGTAGGAACGCCGCCGAGTGCGCGCCAGCCGATATCGCGCCGGCAGAACCCGTCCGCCCAGACCACTTTGTCCACCGCCGCGTAGGCCGCGCGCGCGGCTTCGGCGAGCGTGGCCGCGGCGGCCGAGATCGCCAGCACGCGCCCGCCCTGGGCAACCAGCACGCCATCGCGCGTCGCGGTGCTGGCATGGAAGACATGGGCGCCCGCGATCGCGCCGGCGGCCTCGAGCCCGCCGATCACACCACCCGACGCGGGCCTTGCGGGATAGCCGCGCGCGGCCATCACCACCGTCATCGCCGCCTCCTTCGACCAGCGTACGTCGAAGGAGGGCAGTTCGCCGTCCATCGCCGCGAGCAGCGCCGCCAGCAGGTCCGAGCGCAGGCGCAACATCAGCGCCTCGCATTCCGGGTCGCCGAAGCGGACGTTGAACTCGATAAGCTTCGGCCCCTCGGCGGTGAGCATCAGCCCCGCGAACAGGATGCCGCGAAACGGCGTACCCCGCCGGGCCATCTCGGCCAACGCCGGCCGCACGATGCGCTGCATCGCCGCCTCCTCCAGCGCCGCCGTCAGCACCGGCGGCGGGCTATAGGCGCCCATCCCGCCGGTGTTGGGGCCGGTATCGCCCTCGCCCACCGCCTTGTGGTCCTGCGCCGCGCCGAAGGCGATCGCGTGCTCGCCATCGCACAGCGCGAACAGGCTCACCTCCTCGCCCGTCAGCCGCTCCTCCAGGACGAGCGCGCGCCCGGCAGCGCCGAGCCGCCCGACTTCCAGGAACTCGGTGATGGCAACCTCCGCCTCCTCATGCGTGGCGGCGACGACGACGCCCTTGCCGGCGGCCAGTCCGTCCGCCTTCACCACCGGCGGCGACGGCAGCGTCGCAAGATAGGCGCGCGCGGATGGGGCATCGGTGAAGCTGCGCCAGGCCGCGGTCGGGATGCCAGCAGCGGCACAGATCTCCTTGGTAAAGGACTTGCTGCCCTCGAGCCGCGCCGCGGCGGCGCTGGGGCCGAAACACCGAATCCCCGCTTCCTCCATCGCATCGACGATGCCGGCGACGAGCGGCCCCTCGGGTCCGGGGACGACGAGGTCGATCGCCTCGCGCCTGGCGAGCGCGACGAGGCCGGCGATGTCGTCCACACGCCCCGGCAGGCAGGTCGCGACCGCGGCGATACCGGGATTGCCAGGCACGCAGCAGAGCGACGTGAGCAGCGGGCTCGCCGCCAGCTTCCAGCACAGCGCATGCTCGCGCGCGCCACTCCCGATCACCAGAACCCGCAAGGCCGCCGCTCCTTCCCGTCGCCGCGCGACCTACCATAGACTGGGGCCATGGACGACTCCGGCCCCAACGTTCCCGAGTTCTCGGTCAGCGAAATCTCCGGCGCCATCAAGGCGACGCTGGAGGGTGCGTTCGGCCGCGTGCGCGTGCGCGGCGAGGTGACGGAGGTGCGGCGCTACGCGTCCGGCCACACTTATTTCTCGCTGAAGGACGAAGGCGGCAAGCTCGCGGCGATCCTGTGGAAGGGAGCCGCGGCGCGCGCCGGGCTGAAGCCCGAGGACGGCATCGAGGTGATCGCGACCGGCCGCATCACCGCCTATGGCGACCGCTCGACGTACCAGATCATCGTCGAGCGCCTGGACTACGCCGGCGCCGGCGCGCTGCTCGCGCGCATCGAGGCGCTGCGGCTCAAGCTGGCCGGGGAAGGCCTGTTCGACAGCGAGCGCAAACGCGCGCTGCCGCTGTTGCCGGAGGTGGTCGGCGTCGTCTCCTCCGAGCAGGGGGCGGTGATCCAGGACATCCGCACGACGATCGCACGGCGCTTTCCCCGCTCCATCCTGCTCTGGCCGGTGCCGGTGCAGGGCGAGGGCGCCGCCGAAAAAATCGCGGCCGCCATCAGGGGGTTTGGTGCCCTGAGCCATGGCGGCCCGGTCCCCCGGCCCGATGTGCTGATCGTCGCGCGCGGCGGCGGCAGCCTCGAAGACCTGATGGCGTTCAACGACGAGGCGGTGGTGCGCGCCGCCGCCGCCTGCCCGATCCCGCTGATCTCGGCCGTGGGCCACGAGACCGATACCACGCTGATCGACTTCGCCGCGGACCGCCGCGCGCCGACACCAACCGCCGCGGCCGAACTCGCCGTGCCGTCGCGCGCGGAGCTCGCGGCCCAGCTCGCGCAGACCGGTGCGCGCCTGCTGGGCGGCCTCGGGCGCCTGATGCAGGAGCGCCGGCTGCGGCTGCAGCGGGCCGAACGGGGCCTGCCCGATCTCGGCGCCCTGCTCGCAACGTGGCGCCAGCGCCTCGACGACCGCGCGGAACGGCTGCGCCTGGCCCTGCCGCGTTTCGTCGCCGCGAAGGGCGAGCGCCTGCCGGTGCTCGGCGAACGCCTGCGTGGCGGCCTGCGCCAGGCGCTCGCGCGCCAAAGCATGGCGGGTGCTTCGGTCCTGGCGCGGCTGCGCCCCGCACCGCTGCAGGCTCGCATCCGCGAGGCCCGGGCGCGCCTCGAGGGGCTCGCCGCGCGCCTGGAATCGGTCTCGCACGAGCAGGTCCTCGCCCGCGGCTACGCGATGGTGCTGGACCGCAAGGGCAACCTGCTCGCCCGCGCCGCAGCGATCGCGCCGGGAATGGCGCTGCGGCTGAAGCTGGCCGATGGCGAGGTGGCAGCGACCGCCGACGACGGCAAGCCGCACCAGACCTCGCTACCCCTCTAGAAACAGGCGGCTGATCAGCCCAGGCAGCTCGCCCGCCTCGGTCGCGACGACCGCGCCCTCGTGCTCGTCCGGCTGGCCGTAACCCCACGCCACGGCCACCGCGGGGATGGCGTTGGCGCGGGCCGCCGCGATGTCGAAGCGGCTGTCGCCAACCATCGCCGCAGGCCCGGCGCCGCCACGCAGCACATCGGCCACCAGAACCGCCTTGTCGTCGAAGGCACCGCCGTCTTCGGAACCGCGTATGCTTGCGAAACGCGCCGCGATGCCGAGCCGGTCGAGCATCCGGGCGGCATAGACGGTTCGTTTCGCGGTCGCGACATGGAGCTCGGCCCCGGCCCCGGCCAGAGCGGCCAGGGCGACGTCGATGCCGGGGTAGAGAGCGCACTCGCTCCAGCCCCACTGCAAGTAAAGGGCCCGGTAGCGACG
This sequence comes from Rhodospirillales bacterium, assembly GCA_028869995.1. Taxonomy (GTDB): domain Bacteria; phylum Pseudomonadota; class Alphaproteobacteria; order Acetobacterales; family Acetobacteraceae; genus JAJXXT01. Next base: position 41,109 of record JAGWQN010000091.1, on the reverse strand, counting down.
GGCCAGTTCGTCCGCGCGGGTGTCGCCGAAGCGTGCCAGCAGGCCGCGGCAGACGTCGAGCAAGGGCGGGCCGATCATCGCCGGCAGGCCAATGTCAGGCGGCATTTGGTAACCCATCTCAGCCAGGGCCGCGCGGTAGCAGCCGGTGATGCCGGGGGCGGAGTCCACCAGCGTGCCATCCAGGTCGAAGATCGCGCGTCCCATCATTTCTCCTTCGGCCAGCGCCGGTGCAGCCACAGCCATTGCCCCGGCGTCTCGCGCACCCAGCGCTCGATCGCGGCGTTCATCGCCGAGGTGAGTTCCGCCACGTCGCGCGCGCGATCCCCGGTTGCGGGATGCACGAGCGGCGGTTCGAGCCGCACGCGAAAGCGCGCCGGCCCGATGCGTATGCAATGACCGGGGATCAGCGGGCAATTGAAACGTAAGGCCAACGTCGCGGGCGCCGAGGCCGTCATCGCCATGCGCCCGAAAAATGGAGCCGCGATGCCGTCGTTCATCTTCTGGTCCGCGAGCAGCCCCAGGCGCCCGCCGGCGTGCAGATGCGCGAGCGCCAGGCGCGCGCCAGCGGCTCCCTTGGCAAATTGCGGCTGGCCCGCCGTCGCGCGCCCGCGCATGCCGACGATGACCGCATCGACCGCCGGATTGTCCGCGGCGCGATAGAAGGTCGCCAACCCGGCGCCATGCACAGCGGCAATCCGCGGCATCACTTCCCAGTTGCCGAGATGGGCGGAAAACAGCACGGCGGCGCCGGTGACGCCCGCGAGGAACTCGATGCCCTCGATCTCCCAGCCCGGTCCGCTCGTTGTGGCTCCGAGGCTGGCGACGTGCGGCATCTCCCCCACGGTGCGGCCAAGATTTTCCCAGACATCGCCGATGACAGCCTGTCGTTGCTGCTTTGTCATCGCCGGCCAGGCACGGCGCAGGTTGGCATCCGCGACGCGCGAGACCGGCAGCCAGGGGCCGATCGCGCGGGCGACGGCCCCGCCGAGATTGGAGGCCCTCTCGGGACTCAGCCAGCCCAGCAGGCCGAAGCCGAGGCGGACCAGGAGCGCCTCGAGCCACCTCATGCCAGCACTCGATCGAGCAGGGCGGCAAGCTGTGCCTCGTCCTGCCATGCGAGCGCGACGCCGGCGACATGCACACGCGCGCGCCAGGTCGGCGCGAGCCGGACCGCGTCCTTCGGCGTCGTCGCCAGCACCGCGCCGGTGGCGCACGCGCCGAGCGCCTCCAATTCCTGGGGCCGGAAATCATGATGGTCGGCGAAGGCGCGGGTCATCACGACATCCGCGCGCAGGTCGCGGAGCATGCCGAAGAACTTCTCCGGCCGCGCGAGGCCCGCGAAGGCGACGACGCGCCGGCCCGCGAGCGCGCGCGCGGCAGGGTCCGCCACCAGCCGCGCGCGCAGCACCGGCAAGGCGGGAGGCAGGGCCAGGGTTGCGTGCGCACGATCCTCGCCGATCAGGATCGCCGCGATGCAGCGCGACGCCGCGTCCGCCACGCGCTCGCGCAGCGGTCCGGCCGGCAGCAGGTGGCCGTTGCCGAAGCCGCTCTCGCCGTCGATGACCAGTAGCCGCGCGGCATGGGCGAAGGCGGGATTCTGCAACCCATCGTCGGCGACGATGACCTGCGTGCCGCCGGCCACCGCCTCACGCATGGCCGCCACCCGGTCCGCGCCGCGCCAGGTGGGCGCCACGGCGGCCAGCAACAACGGCTCATCGCCCACCTCGGCAGCGCTGTGGGTCGCGGCATCGACCCGCACCACACCGGCCAGCGAGCCGCCATAGCCGCGCGTGACGAACCCCGCGCGCCGGCCGCGCGCAAGCAGGCGGGCGCCGAGGTCGAGCGCCAGCGTGGTCTTGCCCGCTCCGCCGACCGTTGCATTTCCACAACATATGACCGGCACGGGCGGCATCCAGCTCCCATGCCCGAGGCGCCGTGCGGTGAGCCAGGCGGTCACCCGCTCGAAGGGGGCCAGCAACGGCACCGGCCAGCCGCCGTCGCGCCAAAAGCTAGGTGCCTGCACCCTGCCCCCGCCATCCTGCCAGACCTGCCATCAACGCGGCAACGCGCGCCGGTAGTTCGTCCTCGCCTGCCGCAGCAGCCTTCCCCGCCTCGCCCATCGTCCTGCGGCGAGCGGGATCGCGCAGCATCGCGGCAACGAAATCTGCCAGTGCCGCCGCGTCCGCAACCTGCGTCAGCGCCCCCGCGTCGCGCAGCATCGCCACCTCGTCGGCAAAGTTCGCCGTCATGGGCCCCATCGCCACCGGGCAGCCGAGGCGGGCGGGCTCAAGCGGATTCTGCCCGCCGCCCACGGCGAGGCTCTTGCCGACAAAGGCACAGGCGGCCACGCGATAGAAGAGCCCGAGTTCGCCGAGGGTGTCGGCGACGTAAAACGCGCCCGTCGGCCCGGCCGGGGGAGGCGCATCGTCGGCACCGCGGCGTGTTGCCGGGCGCGGCAGGCCTGCGAGGATGGCGGGTCCCCGCTCGGGGTGGCGGGGCACGATGATGGTGAGGAGATCGGGGAACTCGGCACGCAGGTGCCCGTGCACCGCGGCCACGATCGCCTCCTCGCCCGGATGGGTGCTGGCGGCGAGCCAGCAGGGGCGGCCCTGGATCTGCTGGCGCAACCGGGCCAGCGCCAGCGCATCGACCGGCAGCGGAAAGGCGGCGAGCTTGAGGTTGCCGACGATGCCCGGGGCCGGTGCGCCCATCGCGACCAGGCGCGAGGCATCGCCGCGTGACTGGGCCTGCACCGCGGCGAAGCCGGCAAAAAGCGGGCGCGCCAGCGGCTTCACCAGGCGCCAGCGGGCGAAGCTGCGGGCCGAGAGGCGGGCGTTCACGAGGCCCACGGGAATGTTTCGCTTGTGCAGCTGATGCAACATCGACGGCCAGATCTCGCTCTCCACGAAGCAGGCCGCGTCGGGCCGCCAGTGGTCGAGAAAGCGCGCCACCCACGCCGGGACGTCGAGCGGGACGAAGCGGTGCAGGCGTCGTGCATCGCCCGCGAACTCCTTGGCCAGCATCGTCGCCGAGGTCACGGTGCCGGTGGTGAAAAGGACATTCAGCTCCGGCGGCAGGAGCAGCAGCACGCGGCGCATCGAGGACGATTCGCCGATGCTCGCCGCGTGCAGCCAAAGCAGGGGGCCACGCGGGCGGGGCGAGGCGTCCTCGCCCCAGCGTTCGGCGAGCCGCGCCGGGATCTCCTTGCCCAGGGCCGCGCGCCGACGCAGCCAGGCGCGCAAGGCCGGGGCGGCGAGGGTCGTGGCGAGGCCTCCCACCGCGGCGATCATGCGTCCGGCCTCATGCCGGGGCTCCGGCGATGCGCGAAACATCGGCCAGCGCGGCGGCGATGGTGGCGAGTTCCGCCGCGGCCGCTTCCCGCCCGACGCGAATCGGCGCGCCGCAGACCAGGACCCCGCGCGCGAAGGGCACGGGCAGCACCATCCCGTCCCAGGTCGGCAAGCGGATCCGCGGCGTGATCCAGGCGGCACACGGCATGACCGGCGCGCCGGATAGGGCGGCGATCTGCGCCACCCCCGCCGCCGCCTGCCGCCGTGGTCCACGCGGTCCATCGGGCGTCATGACAACGTGCTCGCCGTGCGCGAGCACGGCAACCAGTGCGCGGACCGCGCTCGCTCCACCGCGGTCGCGGCCCTTGGTTCCGGTCGAGCCATGCGCCAGGCCGAGGTCGAAGCGCCGCATCACCTCGCCGATGAAGCGCCCGTCGCGGTGGCGGGAGACCAGCACCCTCGCCCGTGCGCCGCTGGCGTGGACGCGCTGCCAGAGTGCCGGCATCAGCGGCAGCATCTCGTGCCAGAAGGCCGCGACCACCGGGCCGGATCCCGGCTCGGGTCCGAGATGCGGGGCGAGGTTCTCCCAGCCGACGAGGCGCCAGCGGATGGTGGCCAGCGCCAGGCGCAGATAAAGCGCGACGAGGACCGCCAGCGCCGTCTGCGCCCAGCCCTGCCGCAAGAGACGGGACATCATGCGCGGCGGTTAGCACGCCGCGGCCGCGAGCGGGACATCCCCCTTGCCAGGCGCCTCGCCAGCCAGCGCCGCCATCATCGCCCGCAACCCGGCGTCCATGACCTTGGTCCGGCGCACCACCAGCGCCAGCCGGCGCTCCACGGCCGGACGCAACGGCCGCACGCAGGCGCCGGCCACCGGCTGGTCCAGCGCCAGGCGCGGCAGCACGGAAGCGCCCAGCCCGCTGCCGACCAGAACCTTGATCGCCTCAACGCTGCCCAGTTCCATGATCGGCTTCGCCACCAGGCCGGCCCGGCGGAACCACGCATCGACGACACCGCGCGTATCCCCGCCCGGTTCGTAGAGAATGAGAGGGAGGCCGGCGAGAGCCGCGGGCGTGAACACGGCCGGACCCGCCAGCGCTTCGGGCAGCAGGGCCACGAGCGCGTCGTGCCGGACCGGCGTCGCCACGAGCGTGCGCGGCACCTGGCGCGGCATCGTGACCAGGCCGAGATCGAGCGCGCCGTCCTCGACGCGGCGCAGGATGTCGGGCGTGTTGCCCGTGGCCACCACGATCTCGAGCCCTGGCAGGCGCGCCCGCACCCTCGCCAGCGCCTTCGGCAGGAGATGGATGCAAGCGGTGGCCCCGGTGCCGAGCCGAACCCGGCCCGCGGCACCCGAGCGCACCGCCCGCGCCGCCGCCGCCGCTTCCGCCGCCGCCGCGAGCGCCTGCCGCGCCGGGGCCAGCACCGCGCGCCCCGAGGCCGTCGGCACCAGGCGTCCCCCGGCACGGTCGAGCAGCCGGGTGCCGAGCAGGCGCTCGACCTCGCGCAGCTGCTGGCTTGCCGCCGGCTGGGTCAGGTTCAGGGCTCGCGCGGCTTCGGTGATGCTGCCGCGCTCGGCAATGGCGACGAAGGTGCGCAGCTGGCGCAGGGACGGCATGTTCATAAGTCCAACTTATATTGATGCTGCGTATGCGAAAAATTTTCTTCGCAACCTGGCGTCGGTCGGCCAGCATGCGGGGATGCCGAACGCCACGCTCCGCCCCGCCGCCGACGCCGACATCCCGGCCATTGCGGCGATCTATGCCCACCATGTGCGCCACGGCCGCGCCTCCTTCGAGACCGAGCCGCCGGACGTGGCAGAAATGGCGCGGCGCCGCGCCGCCCTCCTCGCGCAGGGCTACCCCTATCTCGTCGCGATCCGCGATGCGGCGGTGGTCGGCTACGCTTACGCCAGTGCCTACCGGCCGCGGGCGGCCTATCGCGATACGGTCGAGAACTCGGTCTATCTGCGCCCCGATGAGGCCGGTCGCGGCACCGGCTCCGCGCTGCTCGGCGCGCTGATCACGGCCTGCGTCGAACGCGGCTTCCGGCAGATGGTGGCAGTGGTCGGCGACAGCGCCAACGCGGCGTCGATCCGTCTGCATGAGCGACACGGATTTCGCCTCGTCGGCACCCTGCGGTCCGTCGGCTTCAAGCATGGGCAGTGGCTCGACACCGTGCTCCTGCAGCGCGAGCTCGGTCCTGGCGACGGCAGCCCGCCCACCCGGCCTTGAGCCCCGTGCGCGGCCCCGGCGCGGGGATGCGGCGCGTCGCCGTCGTCATCGGCGCCTCGCAGCTCGTGGTCTATGGCTGCACCTACTATCTCCCGGCGGTGCTGGCCGCACCGGCGGCGGCCGATCTCGGCGTCTCGCGCGCGGCCCTGCTGGGCGCTTTTTCCTGGGCGTTGCTGGTGGCCGGCATCGGCGCGCCGATCGTCGGACGGCGTATCGACCGTGCCGGCGGGCGCGGGGTGCTCGCGGCTTCCTGCGCGATCATGGCCGCGGGCCTCGTGCTGCTCGCGCTCGCGCACGGCCTGGCGGTCTGGTACGCGGGATGGATCGTGCTCGGCGCGGGCATGGCGCTCGGCCTCTACGATGCGGCGTTCGCAACGATCGGGGTGCTGTTCGGGCACGATTCCGGACGGGCCATCATGGGTGTCACGCTGATCGCCGGTTTTGCCAGCTCCGTGTTCTGGCCGCTCGGCACGGCGCTGGAGGCATCCTGGGGCTGGCGCGGCATGCTGCTGGCCTATGCGGCGCTGCTGCTCGCCATCAACATGCCGGCGATGCTGCTCGGCGTTCCCGCCGGGGTGGCGCACCAGCGCGAGGGCAGGGGAGCGGGCGCCGATGAGCGGCCGGTGGCGAACCCGGGGCGGGCGCTGGCGCTGCTGGCCATCTTCTTCACGCTGCGCTGGCTGATCACCTCCGGCATCGCGGTGCTGATCCTGCGGCTGCTCGAGGGGCGCGGGCTCTCAGCGGCACAAGCTGTCACCGTGGCGGCGATGCTCGGCCCCGGGCAGGTGCTGGGACGGGTCGTGGAATGGTCCCTGGCCGGACGCCTGTCGTTGTTCACGCGCGCCCGCGCCGGAGCGCTGCTGATGCCCTGCGCGGGGCTGCTGCTGCTGTTGCCCGGCGTGGTGCCGGCCGGCGCGTTCGCGCTGCTCTACGGCATGAGCAACGGCATCCTCACGATCAACCGGGGCACCCTGCCGATGGCGCTGTTCGGCCGGGCGGGCTATGCGCAGCGGCTCGGCTGGCTCGCCACGCCGGCGCTGCTGGCCCAGGCGGCTGCGCCGCCGCTCGCCGCGATGCTGCTGGCCTCGGTGGCGACGCGCGGGACGATCCTCGTTGCGGTGCTCCTCGGCCTTACGGCAGCCCTGGTCCTCGCGTTGCTCGGACGAGCGGCGGGTCTGCGCCAAGCGGCACCAGGTGCGACAGAAATGTCTCCGCACAGGCCCGCCAGGTGAAACGCTGTGCATGCGCGCGGCAGGCGGCCCGCTCGCCCGTCAACGCCGCCAGCGCGGCGCGGCGCAGATCGGCGTCGACCGCACCGACATGGCCCTCCGCGCCCGCCAGGACGTCGCGCGGCCCGGTGACGTCGTAGGCGGCGACGGGTGTGCCGCAGGCGAGGGATTCCAGCAGCACAAGACCGAACGTATCCGTGCGCGAGGGAAAGACGAACACATCCGCGCCCGCGTAGGCGCTTGCCAGCGCCGGTCCGCTGCGCGGACCCGTGAACGTCACGGACGGGTATTCCCGGCGCAACGCAGGCAGCTGCGGCCCGCCGCCGACAACGACCTTCGAGCCGGGCAGATCGAGATCGAGGAAGGCGCGGATGTTCTTCTCCACGGCGACGCGCCCGACATAGAGAAAAACCGGCCGCGGCAGGTTCCACGCCTCCCGCTCATCGGGACGAAACAGCTCGAGATCGACGCCACGCGACCACGCCCGCAGATGGCGGAAGCCGCGTGTCGCAAGCTCCTCGCTCAGACTGCGGCTCGCCACCATCACGCCCTGCCCGGCGCCGTGGAAGGACCGCAGCCAGGCATAGAGAGGCGCGGTCGGGAGCGCGGTTCGCGCGGCGACGTATTCGGGAAAGCGGGTGTGGAAGGCGGTGGTGAAGCCGGCACCACGCCGGCGGGCCCAGGCGCGCGCGGCGAGCCCGAGGGGGCCTTCGGTCGCGATATGCAGGGCATCCGGCGCGGCGGCCTCGATGAGGGCGGCGAGGCGCCGGCGCGGGAACAGTGCGAGGCGGATATCGGGATATGTCGGGCATGGAATGGTACGGAAGCGATCCGGACCGATGACGTCCACCTCATGCCCCATCGCGCGCAATTCGCCGCACAGTGTCGTGAGCGTCCGCACCACGCCGTTGACCTGAGGTGTCCACGCGTCGGAGACGATCAGGATCCGCGCCGGGTCCGGCCCGGCAGCGAGCAGCCGAACCAGCGGCTCCGCTCTCTCGGCAGGAAAATCAGGCAGCTTGGACCACCGCGTGCGGGTTGCGAGCCTTCGGCGTGTGGAACGAAAGCCGGTTGAGCGCAGCCCACTCGACCAGCTCGAGACGCCCGTCCATGTGTTCGACGAGGGCGGTACAACTTTCCACCCAGTCGCCGTCGTTGATGTAGAGCACGCCGCCGACCTCGCGCATCTCGGCATGGTGGATGTGACCGCAGACGACCCCATCGAAGCCGCGCCGCCGCGCCTCGGATGCCAATGCCGTCTCGAAACGATCGATCGCCTTGACCGCCTCCTTCACCTGGCGCTTGAGCCAGGCGGAAAGAGACCAGTACGGATATCCCAGTCGCCGCCTGGCCAGATTGAACCAGTGATTGGTGGCCAGGGCCGCGGCATAGGCCCAGTCGCCGAGCAGAGCGAGGACCCGCGCGTAGCGCACGACGCTGTCGAACTCGTCACCGTGCATAACCAGCAGCCGCCGTCCCAACGCCGTGACATGCTCTGCATCGCGACGCAAACGGATCCCCGCGACCTCCAGTCCAAGCGAGAGCCAGGCACGCAACATCTCGTCGTGGTTGCCGGGAATGTAGGTGACCTGCGTGCCCTCCCGGGCGTGGCGCAGAATCAACCGCAACACCTCGTCATGCGTCTCATCCCAGTACCAGGACCGGCGCAGACGCCAGCCATCGATGATATCGCCGACCAGAAACATGTGCTCGCACGAAACACGGCGGAGAAAATCGGCGAGAAAATCAGCCCGGCAGCCGCGGGTTCCCAGATGCGCATCGGAAATGAAGACGCTGCGGTACTGGATGAGCGGCGACGCGGCAATGGCGTTCATGGCGATAGCGTCATGACCTCGCGCGATCTGGTTTGCACGTGACGTTTGCATGACCCGCGAACCAACGGCGGCATCGGTCGAAAATCATCGGGACGCCATGAAAGCGTCACCGAATCGTAACGACCGGAAGCGATTCTGATTCCTTCGGCACCGGCAATTCCACCAAACTTCACAGCTCTCGGGCATCGGCCGTGATCATCGTCTTCAACCCAGCCGCGGGACAGCGACGGGTCCGCCTGCTCTGGCGGGTCGTCGACGTGCTGGCGGAAAACGGCGTCCGTGTCGCCATCGAGCGCACCGACGCGCCCGGTCATGCGGAGCGCCTGGCCCGCAAGGCGGCAAGCTGCGGAGCCGAGCTTGTCGTTGCCGCCGGCGGCGACGGCACCATCGCCGAGGTCGCCAACGGCCTGGCGGGCAGCAGCACGCGGCTCGGCATCATCCCGTTGGGTTCGGCCAATGTGCTGGCGCGCGAGCTCGGTCTTTCCTTTGCGCCGCGCGCCGTCGCGGCAGCCCTCGCCTTCGGCCGCACGCGGCGAATTTTTCCAGGCCTCGCGCGCGCGGCGTCGGGCGAGCGGCTGTTCGTGCAGATGCTCGGGGCTGGCTTCGATGCAGCCGTGGTCCGCCACCTGCCGCTGCGCCTCAAGCGCGCCGTCGGGCGCAGCGCCTATGTCTGGCAATCCTTGCGCGAGGTGCGCCGCTACGCGTTCACGCCGATTCAGCTGCGTCTCGACGGCGTCCCCGCCGAGGCGGGCAGCGTCATCGTCACCAAGGGCCGGCTCTATGCCGGGCCGTTCCTGCTCGCCCCGGATGCCAGCCCTGCCCGGCCCGGCTTCACCGTCGCGCTGTTCGAGCGGACCGGGCCTCTCGCCGCGCTCGCCTACGGCGCGGCGCTGCCGCTCGACCTGCTGCCGACGATGCCCGGCCTGCGCCTCACCCGCGCGACCGAGGTCGAGATCACCGCCGCGGGCGTGCCCACCCAGGCGGACGGCGACCCTGCGGGCGAAACCCCGGTGCGGCTCACCGACGCCCCGGCCCCCATCGACGTCGTCATCGGTTGAGCGGGGCTTCCTGCTGGATCGCTGCGAGCTGCCAGCGCCCCCCGGGGGGACGCAGGAAGGTCCACCACTCGGTCGCCTGCACATGCTCCCCGGGCGCCCCGTCGACGACGGCGCCGGCAGCATCCCGGGTGACATCCACCATCGAGAAACGCATGGCCACCGTCGCATAGTCGCCGCGGTTCTCCCGCCACGCCTCGGCAAGATCGCCCTGCAGCAGCCGCACCTCCGACACCTCGTTGCGCAGGCCACGGGCCTGGAGGTCGCGCAGCTGCTGCGCGAAGGTCGCGGCCATGTCCGGCGTGGCAAGCTGCCGCAGGGCAGCCAGGTCACCCGCGCTCCATGCCGCCTGCACGCGTTGCAGCGCCGCTTCGAATTGCTGGAAGTCTTCAGGCAGAAGCTCGAGTTGCGTCCTGTTCGATGGCGGTGGCACGCGGCGCAGGGCGGGCGCGGCCGGCCCGCGCGGCGCAGCGCCGCCCATGGGCTCGCTCCCGGCGCTGGTCCCGCCGGCGGCGAGACGCCGCATCAGCCAGCCGACCAGCAGCAGGATCAGCAAGAGCTGGATCAGCAGGCCGAACAGACTGCCAACGCCGCGCATGCCCCAGAAGAGACCGTGGCCTAACAGCAGGCCGCCGATGCCGGCGCCGATCAGCCCGCCCATGAAGCCGTGCATGAAAGTCGTGCCGCCGCGGTTGGCTGCGGGATAGGCAGAGCCGGCCGCATACGGTGCCCCGCCCAGCGGCGGCGCATAGCCGGGCGCGGTGCGCGTCGGGGACGGTGCCAGGAAGGTGCGCGAACCCCTGCTCCCCATGGAGAAGCCGCTGCCTGCCCGTGCCTGCGCGCCGGGCGCCGCGATGCAGGCCATCGCAAGCAGAAGAGCCAGCACCATCGCGGCGGAACGCATGCCGCGGAGATGGTCAAAAGGATGGATCGGTTCCACCCCGGGCGCCCCGGTCAGGCACCGGCCATGGTCATGCCGTCGACGAGCAAGGTCGGCGCATCGACGCCACGGCGGAATCGCAGATCGTCGGCCGGCGTGATGGCACGAAACATCTCGCGCAGATTGCCGGCGATGGTGATCTCGGCCACCGGCTCCGCCAGTTCGCCGTGCCGGATCATGAAGCCGGCGGCGCCGCGGCTGTAATCGCCGGTCAGGCCGTTCACCCCCATGCCGATCATTTCCGTAACGTAAAGACCCTCGCCGGCGCCCGCCATCAGCGCCGCGGGCGACAACGTTCCGGCCGCCATGAACAGGTTCGAGGTGCCGGGCGAGGGCGGCCCGCTCGTGCCGCGCATCGCGCTGCCGGTGCTGGCCAGCCCGAGCTGGCGCGCGCTGGCGCTGTCCAGCACCCAGGTCTGCAGGATGCCGTCCTCAACCAGGGCCAGTTCGCGCGTGGGGACGCCTTCGCCGTCGAAGCTCCGCGAGCGCAGGCCGCGTCGCCGGCGCGGATCGTCGCGGACCACCATGCCCTGCGGCATGATGCGGCTGCCCATCGCATCCTTGAGGAAGGTGGTGCCGCGCGCCACCGCCGCGCCGTTGATCGCCCCGGCGAGATGCCCGAGCAGGGAGCCAGCCACCCGCGGGTCGAACACCACCGGCAGCCGGGCCGTGCGCGGGCGTGTCGGGTTGAGCCGGCGCACCGCGCGTTCGCCGGCGCGCCGGCCGAGCAGCTCCGGCGCGTCGAGATCCGCCGCATGCACGCTGGCATGCGCGTCGTAGTCGCGCTGCATCGCCGTGCCGCTGCCGGCAAGGACGGTCGCCGACAGGGAATGAGAGGTGCGCTGGGAGCGGCCGGCAAAACCGGCGGAGGTGACGAGCAGGGCCTCCACCCTGCCCCAGCCCGCGCCCGCTCCCTCGGAATTGGTCACGCCGGAGACGGCCATCGCCGCGGCCTCCGCCGCCAGCGCCCGGGCGGTGAGCGTTGCCACATCCGGCTCCGCGGCATCGACGAGGTCGAGGTCGTCCGTGTCCACCGCCCGCGCCGCCTCGGCAAGGCCGGCGAAGGGATCCTCGGGCAGCACGCGGGCCATGGCCACGGCATGAGCGGCGAGTTCGGCGAAACGCCTCGGCTCCAGGCCGGCCGCGGAGACGATCGCCGTCTGCCGGCCGACGAAGACGCGCAGGCCGAGATCGGCGCTCTCCGCGCGCTCGACATGCTCCGTCTGGCCAAGGCGGCATTGCGCCTCGAGCGATTGCGACGAGACCAGCACCGCATCGGCCGCGTCGGCCCCGGCGCGGCGCGCCGCGGCCACGAGGTCGCCCAGCAGGGCCAGGCGGTCCGGGGTCGTCACGCCGCGAGTTTCTCGGCGATCGCCGGGAGCGACGGCACCTGGCTCGCCGGCCCCATCGCGGCCAAGGTCGGGCGGGCACGGAACAGGCGAGCGGCCGCGCGAGCGATGTCGGCGGTCGTCACCGCCGCGATCTTCCCGACGGTTTCCGCCACCGGCACGATACGCCCGAACACCTGCCATTGCCGCGCCAGCTGCTCGCAGCGGCTGCCGGTGCTCTCGAGCGACATCAGCAGGCTTGCCTTCACCTGCGCCCGGGCGCGGGCCAGCTCCGCCTCGGTGACATCGTGCTGCACGCGGCCGAGTTGCTCCAGCACCACCGGCACCAGCTCCGCCGCCTCGCTCTCGCCGGTGCCGGCGTAGATGGCGAACAAGCCGGAATCGGCGGCGGGCGCCGAGTAGGAATAGATCGAGTAGACGAGACCGCGCTTCTCGCGCACCTCCTGGAAGAGGCGCGAGGACATGCCGCCGCCGAGCAGTGTGGACAGCAGCATCACCGGGTAGAAATCGGGATCGGCGTAGGCGACGGAGGGAAAGCCCAGGATCAGGTGCACCTGGTCGAGCTCGCGTGCCTCGCGGAACTCCCCGCCGGCATACGCGGCCGGCAGCGGGCTCGGCACCGGGTCGCGCGGCAGGTCGGCGAAGTGCTGCTCCGCCAGGGCGACGACCGCATCGTGCTCAAGGTTGCCGGCCGCCGCGACCACGGTGTTCGCGGCCGCATAGTGGCGACGCATATAGCCGGTGAGCGCCGCCCGCTTCATGCCTCGGATCAGCGTCTCGGTGCCGAGCACGGGGCGGCCCATCGGCTGATCCGGATAGGCGGTCGCCTGGAAATGATCGAAGATGATGTCATCGGGCGTGTCGTTGGCCTGGCCGATCTCCTGCAGGATGACACCGCGCTCGCGCTCGAGCTCGTCCGGGGCGAAGGCGGAATGGCACAGGATGTCGCCCACGATATCGGCGCCGAGCGCGAGGTCTTCCTTCAGCAGCTTGACGTAATAGGCGGTCTGTTCACGCGCCGTGTACGCATTGATGTGGCCGCCGACCGCCTCGATCTCTTCGGCGATGGCGGCGGCACTGCGACGCTGCGTGCCCTTGAAGGCCATGTGCTCGAGGAAATGCGAGACACCGTTCTCGCCCGCGGTCTCGTGGCGGGTGCCGCTGGCCACATAGGCGCCGATCGAGACGGTCTCGACGCGGTCCATGCGTTCGGTGATCACCGTGAGCCCAGACGCCAGCCGGCTGACCCGGACGCTCCCGTGCGGGTCCGTCATCTTCGAATTCATGCGACAGTCCTCAAGCTGGCGCTGCGCACCGCGGCCTCGATCTGGCCAAGATCAGCGGGCAGGCGGATGTAACGTTCGTCCCTCTCATATAGGTCGGCGAGATGGCTGGGCAGAGGGGGGCGGCGCCCGATCGCCGCCTCGATCGCGTCCGGAAACTTGGCGGGATGCGCGGTTGCGGCCACAACCGTTTGAATTCCTTGAGGAGATAGAGCGCGCGCAGCGGCCATGCCGACCGCCGTATGCGGATCGACCAGATATCCGGTCGAGGCTTCGATGTCGCGGATCGCAGCGATCGTCGCGGCGTCGTCCACGGCATGGCCCGCGAAGAGGTAGGTCGCCCGGCGCCAGGCGGCCGGCGGCACCGGCATGTGCCCCGTGGCGCGGAATTGCTGCATCGCGGCGGCGGTCGCGCGCGGGTCACGGTCCAGCAGCTCGAACAGCAGGCGCTCGAAGTTCGAGCTGACCTGGATATCCATGCTCGGCGACAGGCTGGGGACCACCGGGCGGAGGGACATGTCGTTGGCGGCCAGGAAGCGGGCGAGGATGTCGTTCTGGTTCGAGCCGACGATCAGCCGCGCGACCGGCAACCCCATCCGGCGCGCCGCCCAAGCCGCCAGGACATTGCCGAAATTGCCCGTGGGAACGGCAAAGGCGACCTCCCGGTCCGGGGCGCCGAGCGCCAGGGCGGCGGCGGCGTAATAGGGGATCTGCGCGGCGATGCGCGCCCAGTTGATCGAGTTCACCGCCGCGAGGTGCACCTCCTCGCGGAACGGCGCATCGGCGAACATGGCCTTCACCAGGTCCTGGCAGTCGTCGAAGCTTCCGGCCACGGCGATGTTGGTGACGTTGGCCGCCCGCACCGTCGTCATCTGCCGCCGCTGCACCTCGCTGGTCCTCCCCTCGGGATGCAGGATAGCGATCCGGATACGGGCTCTCCCCGCGCAGGCGGCGATAGCGGCCGAACCGGTGTCGCCGGACGTGGCGCCGACGATGGCGATCTCGCCGCCACGATGCGCCAGGCTGGTCTCGAACAGGCGGCCGACCAGCTGCAGCGCCAGGTCCTTGAAGGCCAGGGTCGGGCCATGGAACAATTCCTCGACGAACAGGTGCGGCCCCAGCTGGACCAGCGGCACCACGGCCGGATGGGCGAAGCCCGCATACGCCGCCTGGCAAAGCGGCAGCAGCACCGCTTCGGTCAGGGCCGGGCCGGTGAAGCGGGCGATCAGGCGCGCGGCAAGGGCCGGGTAATCCAGGCCGCGCAGCGCCCGCCATTCGGCGGCGGACAGCTCGGGCCAGGCTTCGGGAACGAACAGCCCCCCATCCTCGGCGAGGCCGGCAAGCAGGACACCTTCAAAATCGCGGGGTTCGGCCCCGCCGCGAGTGGAAACGTAGCGCATGCCGGCTTCTGGCGCGCCCGCGCCCCACGTTCAAGCGGTGAGCCACAACCGGCAGGGAGCGGCACGCCGCTTGCCGGGGCAGCCCGATGCAGGCATCAGTCCCCGGCACTGAACAGGCGGCCCCGAGGCCAGGGCGGCCGCCCGCCGATCAGCCCCGCCACCGAGGGAGTTTACCGTGCCTCTGCTTCCCGCCTTCGCCGCGCCCGGGCGCTTCTTCAAGGGAAACCTGCATACGCATTCCACGCGGTCGGACGCAGTGCGCGAGCCGGACCACGTCTGCAGCACCTATCGCGAGGCCGGCTACGATTTCCTCGCGCTGACGGACCATTTCCTGCCGCAATACGGGTTTCCGGTCACCGACACCCGGCCCTACCGCACCAACAGCTTCACCACCATCATGGGGGCGGAGGTCCACGCACCGGCGACGGAGCTGGGCGAGAAGTGGCATATCCTCGCCGTCGGCCTGCCGCTCGATTTTGCGCCGACCGAACCGGCGGAAACCGGCCCGCAGCTTGCGGCGCGCTGCGCCGCCGCCGGGGCCTTCGTCGCCATCGCCCATCCGCAATGGTATGGGCTGACGCTCGCGGACGCGGAATCGATGCTGCCGGCGGCACACGCAGTCGAAGTCTACAATCACGGCTGCGCCGTCGGCTCGGATCGCGGCGATGGCTGGGCGCTGCTCGACGCCCTGACCTCGCGCGGGCACGATCTGCATGCCTGCGCAACCGACGACGCCCATTTCAAATACCCCGACTGGTGTGGCGGCTGGACGATGGTGAAGGCCGAGTCCGCCGACCCACAGGCCCTGGTCGCGGCCCTGCGCGCCGGACACTGCTACAGCAGCCAGGGGCCAGAGATCCACGCGATCGACGTCACCGGCAACGAGGTCAGCGTCGCATGCTCCCCCGCCCGCTCCGTCACCGTGCTCGGCCATGCCAGTGCCGACCGCGTCGTCTTTGGCGAGGGCCTGCGCGAGGCCCGGCTCGACCTCGGTAAGTTCCGCCCCGGCGGCTGGGCGCGCGTGGTGGTGACCGATGACCTCGGCCGGCGCGCCTGGAGCAACCCGTTCCGCCTCGCCTGACCGCAGGTTTTCTTCGCCCACGGACCCTGCGAGAGTGCGTGGCATGGAAGCAAGCTTCGCCGGGCGCTTCGCAGGACTCACCCCCTTGTTGCGCCCGCGCTCGGTGGCCGTGCTCGGCGCCTCCGCGGACCGGCTGCGGATCGGCGGACGTCCCATCGCCTACATGCTCGACCGCGGCTTCGGTGGCGCCATTCTGCCGGTCAATCCCAACCGCAGCGAGATCCAGGGGCTGCGCTGCTACGCCAGCCTGGTCGAGCTGCCCGAGCGACCCGATGTCGCGATCGTCGCCGTCGCCGCCGAGCGCGCCGTCGCCGCCGTCGAGGAACTGGCCGCCGCGGGCGTTCGGGGCGCCATCGTGCTCACCGCGGGTTTTGCCGAGACCGGCGCCGAGGGCGCGGCGGCGCAGACGCGCATGCGCGAGGTCGCGCGGGCGTCGGGGATGCGCCTGCTCGGACCCAACTGCCTGGGCTTGTTCAATGCGCCGATCGGCTACTTCCCGATCTTCTCCGCCTCCTTCGAGGGCGGCTGGCCACTCCCCGGGCGGATCGGCATCGCCAGCCAGTCCGGCGCGTTCGGCACCCATCTCTTCGTCGTCGCCCGCGATCGGGGCATCGGGACGCCGGTCTGCATCACCACCGGGAATGAAGCGGATGTGACCATCGCCGACGCCATCGGCTGGATGGCGCAGGACGAGGGCATCGACGTCATCGCGGCCTACGCCGAGGGGTTTCGCGACGGGGACGTGCTGCGCGCCGCGTTGGCGGCGGCGAAGGAGGCGCGCAAGCCGGTGGTCATGATGAAGGTCGGTCGCTCGGCGCTGGGGCAGGCGGCGGCCAGCTCCCATACCGCCGCGATCGCCGCCGACGACCGCGTAGCGGAGGCGGTGCTGGCGGAATACGGGGTTGCCCGCGCCGCCAGCACGGAGGAGCTGCTCGACATCGCGTATCTCGCGACCCGGCGCCTCTATCCCGCCGCCAGCACGCTGGGTGTCCTGACGGTCAGTGGCGGTGGTGGCGTGCTCATCGCCGACGCGGCGGAGGCCAACGGCATTGCCATGCCGCCGATGCCCGCGGCGGCCCAGGCGCGACTGCGCGCGCTGATCCCCTTCTGCGCGCCGGCCAACCCGGTCGATTGCACCGCGCAGGTGTTCAACGACCTCGCCACGGTCGGCACTTTTCTCGAGGAGACGGTGGCCGGCGGCTACACGACGCTGCTGATCTTCTTCTCGCAGGTCGGCGGGGCGCCCTCGATCGCGCCGCGGCTGCACGACCATCTGGCAGCGCTGCGGGCGCGCCATCCCGATGTGCTGATGGTGCTCTCGATCCTCGCCCCCTCGCCGCTGGTGGCGCAGTACGAGGCGCTGGGCTACGCGGTCTTTGCCGACCCGACGCGCGCCGTGGTGGCGATCGGCGCGGTCGGCCGCATCGGCGCCGCGTTTGCCGCGCCGCCACCGGCGCCTGCGCCGGCGCTTCCGGCGTTCGCGCTTCCCGCGGAGCACCTCAGCGAACCCGCGGCGAAGCAGCTTCTGCGCCGGGTGGGAATCGCCGTCAGCGCCGAGGAAGTCTGCCAGACCGAGGCCCAAGCCGAAGCCGCGGCGCGGCAAATCGGATGGCCGGTGGTGATGAAGATCGTCTCGCCCGACATCGCCCACAAATCCGAGATCGGCGGCGTCGTGACCGGCATCACCAGTCCGGGCGATGTCGTCCGGACCCACGCGCTGCTGCTGGAGCGGGCCGCCGCACGCGCGCCGCACGCACGGATCGACGGCATCCTCGTTGCGCGACACCATTCCGGCGTCGAACTCATCATGGGCCTTGCCCGCGACCCGGTCTTCGGCCCCGTCGCCATGGTCGGCGCAGGGGGGATCTTCGCGGAGATCATGGACGACGTGGCTCTCCGCTCCTGCCCGTTCGGCGCCGACACGGCGCAGGCCATGATCCGCTCGCTCCGCTGCTTCGCCTTGCTCAACGGCGCCCGCGGGCGCGAGCGGGCCGACCTCGGCGCGCTGGCGATGATGCTGGCTCGGCTCTCCGCGTTGGGTGCCGCGGCCGGACCGCGCCTCCTTGCCGTCGATCTCAACCCGGTCATCGCCTCCGCCGACGAGGCGGTTGCGGTCGACGCCGTCATCGTCCTGCGGGAGTAGCGAATGCCAATCGTCTACGAACAATTGTTGAACCACCGGATCGAGCCGGTTCGGCAACGCTACACCCGGCGTGACGCGATCTTCTATGCGCTCTCCGTCGGTTTCGGCTCTGACCCGCTTGACGAACGCCAGCTCGGCTTTGTCGACCATCACCGGGCGCTGCAAGCCGTTCCGACGATGGCGATCGTGCTCGGCTCGCCCGGCTTCTGGCTGCGCGATCCGGCGACCGGCGTCGACGCGGTGCGGCTGGTGCACGGCGAGCAGGGCATCGACTGGCACGCGCCGCTGGCGCCCGAAGGCGAGGTGATCGGCCAGACCCGCATCACCGGCCTTGTCGACAAGGGCGCGGGCAAGGGCGCGCTGCTCTATACCGAGAAAAAGCTCCTCGATGCCGCGACCGGCACGCTGGTCGCCACGGCACGCTCGACCACGTTCCTGCGCGGCGACGGCGGGTTCGGCGGACCTGCAGGGCCGGTGAAGGCACCGCACGCGATGCCGGCGACGCCACCCGACATCACCTGCGACCTGCCGACACGGCCGGAGCAGGCGCTCTGGTACCGCATGAACGGCGACGACAACCCGCTGCACGCCGATCCGCGAACGGCCCGCCAGGCCGGCTTTCCGCGGCCGATCCTGCACGGGCTGTGCACCCTCGGCATCGTTGCGCATGCGCTGCTGCGCGAGCTCGGCGGCTACGAGCCCGCGCGGATGAGGTCGCTCGACCTTCGCTTCTCCGCCCCGGTGTTTCCGGGCGAGACGATCCGCACCGAGATCTGGCGCGACGGCAGCTTCCGTGCCCGCGTCCCGGAACGCGACGCCATCGTGGTCAACAACGGACGGGCGGTGTTCGCGTGATCGACAAAATCGTCCGCGGCATCGCCGAGGCAATGGCCGGCATCGCCGATGGCAGCACCATCCTCCTCGGCGGCTTCGGCGCCGTGGGTCAGCCGGACCAGTTGATCGACGGTTTGATCGAGCAGGGTGCCCGCGACCTGACCATCGTCGCCAACAATGCGGGCACCGGGCGGACCGGCCTGGCGCGGCTGATGGAGCTTGGCCGGGTGCGGCGCATCATCTGTTCGTTTCCACGCAGCGTCGGCTCGGTCGTGTTCGAGGAACTCTACCGCGCCGGGCGGATCGAGCTCGAGATCGTGCCGCAGGGCACGCTTGCCGAACGCATGCGCGCGGCCGGCGCCGGCATCGGCGCGTTCTTCACGCCGACCGCTTACGGCACGCTGCTCGCCCGCGGCAAAGAAACCCGCGAGATCGGCGGACGGCCGCAGGTGCTGGAATATGCGCTCGGCGGCGACGTGGCGCTGATCGAGGCCTGGCAGGCCGATCGCTGGGGCAACCTCACCTATCGAAAGTCGGGGCGGAACTTCAACGCGGTCATGGCCACCGCCGCCACGCTCACGATCGCGCAGACTCACCACGTCGTGGACCTCGGCGCGCTCGATCCCGAGGCGATCGTGACCCCCGGCATCTACGTGGACCGCGTGGTGCTTGTCCCCTATGGTGAGCGGCGGGCATAGGCGAGAGAAACCTGGCATGGACACGACCACCTGGTCGCGGCCGCAGATGGCGGCGCGGCTCGCCGCCGACATCCCCGAAGGCTGGTACGTCAATCTCGGCATCGGCATACCGACCATGGTGGCCGATCACGT
The DNA here is from genome assembly GCA_028869995.1 of Rhodospirillales bacterium. GTDB lineage: Bacteria > Pseudomonadota > Alphaproteobacteria > Acetobacterales > Acetobacteraceae > JAJXXT01. The sequence goes on along the minus strand of JAGWQN010000091.1, from coordinate 21,606 downwards.
GCCGCTGGAGCGCGAGGTGGTGTTCCAATCCGAGAACGGCGTGCTCGGCATGGGCCCGGCGCCGCCCAGCGAGCAGATCGATCCCTGGCTGATCAATGCCGGCAAACAGCCCATCACCCTGCGCCAGGGCGGCGCCTTCGTGCACCATGCCGACAGTTTCGCGATGATCCGCGGCGGACATCTCGACCTGTGCGTGCTCGGCGCGTTCGAGGTGGCGCAGAATGGCGACCTCGCCAACTGGGCGACGAGCGAGAACGACACCGCCCCGGCAATCGGCGGGGCCATGGATCTCGCCGCCGGGAGCCGGCGCGTCTGGGTGCTGATGGAACACACGACGAAGGAAGGGCGCAGCAAGCTGGTGCGCCGCTGTTCCTATCCGCTCACGGCGCTGGGCTGCGTGCGGCGCGTCTACACCAACCTGGCTGTGCTGGACGTAACGGAAGACGGTTTCACCGTGCTTGACCTCGCGCCCGGTTTGACGCGCGACGAGCTCGCAGCCAAGACCGACGCGCCGCTCCATTTCGCATGACCTCCGACGCCGACCTCGACGAATCGCTGCGCCTGATACGCGACTCCGCGCGCGGCATCGCGACGCCGGGAGACACACGGCGCATCCGCGCGCTGCGCTTCAGCACAACCGGCTTCGACCGCGACACGTGGTGCCAGATCTGCGCCATGGGCTGGCCTGGGCTGCGGGTGCCGGAGGCAGCCGGCGGGTCCGAACTGTCGATGCGCGCGTATGTCGCACTCGCCGAGGTGCTCGGCGAAGGACTGGTGGCAGAACCGCTGATCCCGGCGGCGATTGCAGCGCATGTGCTGCGCGGCCCAGGGCTTGCCTCGCTGCTTGGCGGCGAGACCATCGTGATCCCGGCCTGGCAGGAGAGCGCGAACACGCTTGGCGTCGGCCTCGCGACCTCGGTCGGCACACGCGCGAACGGGCAAAAGTGCTTCGTGCCCCTGGCCGCGGGCGGCGACATGTTCCTGGTTGCGGGCCAGGGCGGGCTCGCCCTGGTGGCCGCAGACGCGCCCGGCGTGCGCATCGAGCGCCAGCCGACACAGGATGGCGGTCATTTTGGTACCGTGACGTTTTCCGATGCCCCGGCCGAGCCCGTGGCCGGCGCGCTCGAACCCGCCCTCGAGGAAGCGACCCTGGCCACCGCCGCGATGCTGCTCGGGGTGATGGAGCGCGCCTTCACGCTCACCCTCGACTATCTTCGGACGCGCGAGCAGTTCGGCCGCAAGATCGGCAGCTTCCAGGCGCTGCAGCACCGGGCCGCCGATCTTTCCATGCAGATCGCGCTCACGCGGGCCAGCGTCGAGGCCGCGGCGGCGAGCATCGACGCTGGCTCGCCGCAGTCGCGCGCCGCCGTCTCGCGCGCCAAGGCCCGCGCTTCGCAAGCGGCGATGATGGTCACGCGCGAGGCCATCCAGCTGCATGGCGGCATCGGCTATACCGACGAATACGACATCGGGCTGTATCTGCGGCGCGCGATGGTGCTGGCCAACAGCTTCGGCGGCGCTGCCACACACCGCGCCCGCTTCGCCATGCTCGCCGTGGAGGAGGACGCATGAGTGACAAGCCCACCATGCTGCGCGAGGCGCGCGACGGCGCGGTCGCGATCCTGACCCTCGACCAGCCCGCGCGCCGCAACGCGCTGGCGGTGGCGATGCGCGAAGAGCTGGTGGCTGCCATGGAGCGAATCGAGACGGACGCCGCGGTCCGTGCCGTGGTGCTGACGGGCGCCGGAGGCCATTTCTCGGCCGGCGGAGACATCTCGGACATGAACGCAGCCGACCTCGCGGCCGGTCGCCACCGCTTTCGCGTCACCCAGCGGGTAGTACGCGGCTTCATCGGCAGCGCCAAGCCGATCGTTGCGGCTGTGGAAGGATGGTGCGTGGGTGCCGGGCTCGGCATGGCGCTGTGCTGCGACACCATCGTGGCCGCCACCGGCGCGCGCTTCATGGCAGGGTTCGGCAAGATCGGCCTGATCCCCGATTTCGGCCTGCTGCATACCCTGCCGCGACGCGTTGGCGAGGGACGCGCCAGGCAGATCTTCCTGCATGCCGAACCGATCGATGCCACGGCAGCGAAGGAGATCGGCCTGGTCGACCGGATCGTTGCCGATGGCGCGGCAATGGCCGCGGCCACCGCGCTCGCGGCCGGCCTCGCGCAGACCGCGCCGTTGCCCGTGGCGCTGACCAAATCCTGGTTCGGTCAGGGGCTCGACGACGCCCTGGAGTGGGAACGCAATATCCAGTCAGCCCTGTTCGCGACGGCAGATCATGCCGAAGGCAAGGCGGCCTTCCTCGCCAAGCGCAGCCCGCGGTTTGCCGGACGATGAGCACCGAACCCGATCTCGACGCGCTCGAGGCGATGGACGACGAGACGTTCCGCCTCACGGTCCGCCAATGGATCGAGGCCAACTATCCGCCCGAACTGCGCAATCCGCCGAAGCGGCTGCACTGGCGCGAGAACCGCGTCTGGTACATGCGGCTCGCCGCGCGCGGCTGGCTCGCGCCGGGATGGCCGCGCGAGCACGGGGGCATGGGTCTTGCTGCCGCACGCCAGCTCATCATGCTCGAGGAGCAGGAGCGGCACGGCTGCGCGCGCACCAACGACCATGGCATCATCCTGGTCGGCCCGTTGCTGATTCGTTACGGAACGCCGGAGCAGAAGGCGTTCTTCCTGCCGCGCATCCTTTCCGGCGAGCATGTCTGGTGCCAGGGCTACAGCGAGCCCAACGCCGGCTCGGACCTCGCCTCGCTGCGCACCAGCGCCGTCGCCGACGGGCCCGACTGGGTGGTCAACGGCCAGAAGATCTGGACCACCCTCGCCAACGACGCGAACTGGATCTTCCTGCTCGTGCGCACCGACAAGACCGCAAAGAAACAGGAGGGGATCTCCTTCCTGCTGGTGCCCATGGACAGCCCCGGCATCACCGTGCGGCCGATCGTCAACCTCGATCTGCACGATGAGTTCTGCGAGGTGTTCTTCGACAACGTGCGGGTGCCGCGCACCTACACGGTGGGGGAGATCAATCGCGGCTGGAGCATGGCCAAGGCCCTTCTCGGCTTCGAGCGCATCTTCCTCGGCTCGCCCAAGCAATCCGCCTACGCGCTCGGGCGCCTCAGGCTGCTCGCCGAACGGATGGGTGTCTGGGACGAGCCGCTGTTCCGCGACCGCTACACCGCCCTGCGCCTCGACCTCGAGGACCTCAAATGCCTGCACGCGCGCTTCGTCGAGATCGTGCGCCGCGGCGACACACTCGGCCCCGATGTGTCGATGCTGAAGGTCATCCAGACCGAGTTGTTCCAGAAGATCACCGATGCCATGCTCGATATCGCGGGCGAGCATGCGGGCTTGCTGGAGCCGATGGAAGGCAACCGCGAGCTCGCCCCCGGGGCGCTGTTCATCCAGGCCAGGCCGTCGACCATCTATGGCGGCTCCAACGAGATCCAGCGCAATATCATCGCCAAAGCCGTCCTGGACCTTCCGTAGCCGTGCAGAAACCCATCGATCCCCTCGCCGTTGCGATCATCGTCCTGTGCTGCGCGCTGTGGGGGATCCAGCAAGTGGCGGTGAAAGTCGCCGTGGTGCAGGGCCTGCCGCCGCTGTTCCAGGCGGGCGCGCGCTCGCTGGTCGCAGCCGGGCTGCTGGCAACCTGGACCGCGCTGCGCAGCGGCCGGCGCGGCCTCGCCGCGATGCTCGCCGTGGACCGCGCGACGCCGGCCTGCCTCATGATCGGCGCCATGTTCGCAGGCGAGTTCCTGACGCTGTTCCCGGGGCTGAGGCTCACCACCGCCTCGCGCGGCGTTATTTTCCTCTACACCGCGCCCTTCTTCACCGCGCTGGGCGCGCACCTGCTGCTGCCCGCGGAGCGGCTGGGCCGGCGCCAGGCCCTCGGCCTCGCCATTGCCTTCGCGGGCGTCGCGGCGGCCTTCGCCGACGGTCTCGGCGCACCGGGCGGGAGCATGGCAGGCGATGCCCTGTGCCTCGCGGCCGGCGCCCTGTGGGGGACGACGACGGTGATGATGAAGGCATCGCCCGCGCTGATGCGCCTCAGCGCCTCGCGCGTCCTGTTTGTCCAGCTCGCCTATTCCGCGCCCGTCCTGATCGCGGTGGCCGCCATAGCCGGCGAGTGGCACGTGGGTCAGGCAAGCGCCCTGGCCTGGTCCGCCTGGTTCTACCAGACCTTCGTCGTCGCCTTCGCGAGCTACCTCGCCTGGGTCTGGCTGATCCAGCGCCATGCGGCGAGCCGCATCGCCGGCTTCACCTTCCTCACGCCGCTGTTCGGCATCCTTGCCGGAGTCCTGCTGCTCGGCGAACGTTTTTCGCCATGGGTCCTGGTCGGGCTGGCAGCGATCGCGGTCGGACTGCGGCTGCTGACCGGCCCTTCCGCGGCGAGCCGCGCCGCGGCCACGGCGGACTGACCGCTTACGGCTCCAGCACCGCGACGGCGGAGACGCTCTGGCTCACGCTTTGCTCGCCATGCGCGGCGACCGGTGCAACGCCCGGCCCAGGCGCGGCCAGCGCCATCAGCACGCGCGGGCCTGGGGACACAGGCGGCGGGCCCAGTGTCACCTCCCGGAAATAAGCGACATGCAGCCCGAGAACCTGGGCGGCCTGTTGCGCCCGCGTCTTCAGCGCCGCGAGCGCGCGGACCTGCGCCTTCTCCTCCGCCGCAAGCTCGGCCTGAGGCGACAGACGCCAGCCGAGCTGCTGCACGGTCACGCCCTGTGCCTGCGCCGCCCCTGCAAGCTTGAGCAACGCCACGGCATCTGCCCCGTGCACGGTGATGGTCTGGCTCGCATGCCAATTGTCGGGATTGGCCTGGTGCCACACGCCGTAGGCGCCGGTATCCACCTGCGCACCCTTCACCTTCCCGGCCTCGGCCAGCACCGCGGCGGCGAGCGTATTCACGCGGGCCTGCGCCGCTGCGGGGTCGGCCGCATCGGCCTGCGCCGCGAAGCCGACCACGAAATCGTCCGGCTTCACCAGCACCGTGGCGCTCTGGGTCAGGTGCAGCATCGTCGCCGGAGCCGCCAGCGCCGCAGCCGGCAACAGCACCAGGAACAAGGCCGGGATCCAGCGAAAAGTCATGATACCTCCCACCGCCGGCGCCGTCAGGCTGCTCGATGCCGCTGGGCAGCGGCCTCAGTTGCGCAGGACTGCCAGCGAAAAGAGACCGAATGGCGGCACATCCCGCCAGCGCGCGGCAGCCAGCTCATCCGCATCGAACAGGGCCGTGGGCGAGAAATCCGGATGCCAGCCAAGCGCCCGGGAAGCCGGCGCCAGGGCCCGTTCCGCCCACCAGCGCGGGCCGCGCTCGGCGGCGAAATGATTGACGAAAAGGATGTACCCGCCCGGACGAACGATGCGGCGCAGTTCCCCCACCAGCCGGCGCGGATGCGGCACCACCGATGCCACGAACATGCCCACGGCGATATCGAACGCGCCGGCGGAAAACGTCGTCGCCTCCGCGTCCATCTCGAGCAGGGCGTCCACGTTGGCAAGCGTGGCGGCGCGCACACGGGCTCGGGCGAGCATGTCGGCACTCAGATCGATACCGGTCACACGCTTCTGCGGCCCGTAGTGAGGCAGGGCCAGGCCGGTGCCGACACCAATCTCCAGCACCCGCGCTCCCGGAAGCTGGTTGGCCTCCCGCACGGCAGCCTTGCGGCCCCACATGGAAATGCCGCCGAATGTCACATCATAGACGCGCGCCCAACGGCGGTACGCCGCGCGAACATCGTCCGCATCGAGTGCCGTGTGAGGCGCACCTGGCGTGCGGGCCCGGGAAAAGTCGCTCATCTGCCAACCGTCCAACCCACCGGAGGGCACGTCATCCGCGAGAAACGAACCGCAGCCGCACCGACTCCGCCTCCGATCCATCTAGCACGCCCCACGCCGGCAAGCGAGGGGCGTGCTAGCCCGTCAGTCGCTGGACGACAGGTTGACTGCGGCCGAGCGTCCGTTCTGCTGTTGCTCGATGTCGAAATTAACCTTTTGACCTTCGTTGAGGGTCCGCATCCCGGCCTTCTGCACGGCACTGATGTGGACGAACACATCCTTGCCGCCGGAGTCCGGGGCAATGAAGCCGTAACCCTTGGTCGGGTTGAACCATTTGACGACGCCGTGGGGCATTGACGTTCCGCCTCTCCTTGCCTGCAGGCCCCTGGAGTTCAGACGCATTCGCCGAACGGGCCGAACACGGCCATATCCGACGCCCCAGGCTGCCCTCGTGAACTCCGCCGCACATCCCACGCGAGCGGCGGATGTGCGTCCCGCCTCACGATGCCGCTGCCCGTCTTGGATGCGGACACCACAGCATCGCGGAACGACCATAATGGTCTTGCGGAACAACCGCAACGGAGCCGCAGGGAGCCTCAGGCCGCGGCTTCGTCGCGCCGGTCACGAACCTTCACGTAGGCGATGGCCGCGTGGCGTTCGCAGTAGGGTTTTCCCGGCACCGCATCGTCATCGCAAAAACGGAAGCTCGCCGTTCCCGGCTCTCCCATCGGCCAGGAGCAGGTCAGCGGGCGCGTCGAACGCCAGGCCGGCCGCGGCGTGCTGCGCACCACCGGCTCGCGCAGCACCGGCTCGCGCAGGATCGCCTCGACAGGCGCCGGCGGCGCCACCTCCGCGACCGCGTTCACGGCCGCGGTGGCAAGCGGCGGCAGCGTCGGGCCGGTCACGCGGCGAGGCTGCGGCGGGCGCGACCCGCGTCCACCCGGCTCCCTGCGGATCGGCGATGGCCGCGACGGCAGATTCAGCCGATGCGCCTTGCCCACCACCGCGTTTTTGGAGATGCCCATGCGGCGGCCAATTTCCGCCGTCGAGTAGCCCTCGGCCCAGAGGCCGCGCAGCCGCTCGATCGTCTCCGTGTTCCACTCCATCTCGTGGTCTCCCCACAACTCAGCCCCTAGATACGGTAGCGAACTGGCGGCCAAAATCAACGAAGTTCGCTACTCGACCCCCAAAAACTTGTGGAAAACCACTAGAAGAACCCCAATCCCTTGGGGATTGTCGCATCGAATGAGAAAATCGTGGAACTTTTCCCGAAAACCAAATGTTCGGGGCCACGGCGCGGAACCTCAGCCCGCGCCCACATGCTCGTTTCGGATGCGCATCTCGTCGCCGGCACGACGCCACGCTTCAGGCTGGTTGCGATGGCGGGGAGCGGGCTCGCGTGCCTGCGCAGGCGCGATGAACGGCGCCGGGGGCCATGGATCTCGAGCCTGCCTGATCCGATCCGGGCAGACCGGCGTTGTGCTAGAAGAGCAGGCCCTTCCTGAGCATGCCGTGCACGCCCTTTTCCCCGTTCACCGTCTGGGTGACACGGAAATCGACCGCCAGGGAACAGAACTGATAGGCCTGTTCGCGTGACAGGTTCGAGCGCGCCACGATCAGCGCAATCATCTCGCGCAGGGCCTGCTTCATGGCCAGATCGAGATCCTCGTTCATTCCCATCGTGATCCAGTGCGTCGCCGTCTCGGCCCGCGGATAGGCGAGCACCGGCGCCGGGCCCTGCTGCTTGTGCAGCAGGAAGGTGAAGGTGCCGGTGAGGCACATCTCGAGCGCGTTGATGCAGACCTCGCCATCGCCCTGGACGCCATGCCCGTCCCCGACCGAGAACAGAGCGCCCGGGGCATGGACCGGCAGAAACAGTGTCGTGCCGGCAACGAGTTCCTTGTTGTCGAGATTGCCGCCATGGGCGCGCGGCTGGATCGTCGAGATCGTGCCCCAGGCCGGCGGGGGTGCGACACCCATCACGCCGAAGAACGGCGCCAATTCCAACTCCACGCCATACGGCAGCCGGCAGGTACCGCGGGCGCGGTCCACCGGAATATGGCTCAGGAAACGTTGGGGAAAATCTTCGGGCAGGGTGCCGGCCAGCGGGCGGAAGCCGCAAAACCCCCAGTCGGCACCTGGCTCGATCGCCTCGATGCGGATCTCGAGCGCGTCGCCCGGCAGCGCCCCCGCGACCGCGATCGGGCCGGTGACGATGTGCCCGCCCATGCGCGGCAGATCGGCGGCATGGATCCTCGCCAATGCCGGGGGAACCTCCATGCCGGAGTCGGGAGGCGGCATCACCTCCGGCGAGCCGGACACGCATTCCACGGTCACGCTGTCGCCCGGCGCCACCGTGAGGACCGGTTCATAGGCGGCGTCGAAGGTGCCCCAGCGGACGGTCTCGGGAGTGGCGGCAAGACGATGCTTCATGGTGGCTCCGGGCTTGATGGTGTTTCCGGGACATTGAAGGCAGGCACGGCGAAAGCCAGCTCCTGCCCCGGCGTGGCGGGTGGATGGCAAGGCGAGGCGACGCCACCCCGGATCAAGACGCGTAACAACCGCCAGGCTCCCCGCGCACGCTGCGCTCAGCGACGGTTGCGCTCAACGCGCGACGGGGCACGCACCGGCGGCGTCTCTCAGTCGTGGCGTTCCTCGGCCTTGGGCGTCGCGGTCGGCGCCGCGCCAGCCGTCGGGGCGCCAGGCTGGGGCCTGGCCTCATCGCCGATCGCCGGTCCGGCTTCACGCGCCGGGCCCGGCGCCGGAGCATCCTCGTCCGAGGCCATGTTCTTCTTGAAAGCCTTGATGCCCTTGGCCAGGTCGCCCATCAGGCCGCTCACCTTGCCGCCGCCGAACAACAGTACGACGACGAGCAGAACAACCAGCCAATGCCAGATGCTGAAGGCGTCCATCGCGCGCTCCCGACAGCGTCGTGCTGAGGATGTGCCGACCCATCAGCCGGCCGCCCGTTGGCGGCCGCGCCTGGATCGGCAGACCAGGCTTGCCGACCCTAGGTCTGGTTGGCCGAGCCTGTCGTCTGCGCGCTGTTCTGAGCGCCGGACTGGGGCCCCGCGGCGTTGGTGATCGACCCCGTGGGCTTGCTTGCCGAAGCCTCCATCGAGGCGTCGTCATCCTCCGCCATGTTCTTCTTGAAGGCCTTGATACCCTTGGCAAAGTCGCCCATCAGGTGGCTCACCTTGCCGCCGCCGAACAGCAGCAGCACCACCAGCAGCACGACCATCCAGTGCCAGATGCTGAACGAACCCATCGTATCCTCCTAGCAGGGGAGGCTTCCCCTTGGCCGCGTCAAATGGACCGGCCTTACGCGCGATGCAAGCCATGTTTCGCAAGCGCCACGATCGGGCCTCGTGCCGCCACACCCTCCCGCCTTCAGCCGCCGGCAAGCTGGCGCGCGCGCGGCGGCGGCCGCCCCACCGTCACCATCCCGAGCCGCGCGGCGATGTCCACGGCGCGGGCGAGTTGCGCATGCGTCGCCGCCGCCGGAGGCAGGATGAAGCCATAAGCGGCGTAGGTCGTGATACCCATGCTGTGCGCCGGCGGCCACCAGACCCGCACCCGCGTCCAGTCGTTGCCGGGGGAAACATCGACGACGAGTTGATCCCGATCGACGACGCCCGGCTCCCAGTTCGCCTGCATCACGTCGAGGTGGCGGGCATCGACAAGGCGGGAAACGACGGCGACGTGCCCGTCCGGCAATCGCCGCTGACGACCCATCACCAGCACGGCTCCAACTTCCGGGCGGTGGCTGCGCCGGTAGCGGCCCGCAGCCTTGCGCCACCAGGTCCCGGCGTCGCCATACAGCGCAATTCCGGAAAGCTGGTTGGCAAAGGGCGCGCATTGCAGCCCGGGATGATAGCTCTCGCCGGATCGCAGCGGCGTGCTCGACGGTCCGAACGCGCAGGCCGTGAGCAGCAGCGGCATCGCCAGCAGGACGAGCGTTAATCGGAACTTACGGATCACAGCTTACAGTACATACTAGAAATTGTTTTCAACACTCGAGAGAAATCGCGAGGTTCGCGCCGGCCGCCTGGCATCGGCCTCGCCGGCCGGTAGGGTTCGCCGCGGCCGCGTCACGCGCCGCCCGCAGCCCGCAGCCCGCCCATGCGCCGCCGGCGGAACGAAATCGCAACGCCAGGCGAAACCTTTGCAATGAATTCACGCTCTGATGACGCAGCCCGTCTAAACGCCAGGCGCGGTGCATAAGCACGCTCAGGATTTATTCCCGATCCGCGGCGCCCCGCCCCCCGGGGCTGTTGGCCGCGGCACCTTGGGGGCGGCGCCATCCCATCATCCGGCGCCGCCCCCTTTTTTGGGCACCAGCAAGGCGGCGAGCAGGCCGGCCGCCGCCCCCAGGGCAAAGAGCGGCACGTGCGAGCCCGTCGCGGCCAGGAGAGCGGCGAGCGCGAATCCCGTCACGGTCTGCGCCGCCCCCCATGCCGCGGTGCCAAGGCGCCAGATCGCGGGTGCGCGCTCCCCCGCAAGCTCGCGCCCAGCAGGGATGACGAGGGTCGTCGCCCCGACCGCACTGCTGCCGGCAAGCAGCGTCGAGACCACGAGCACCGGCACGGCGTGGAGCAGCACCGGCAGCAGAGCGGCAACACCCTGGGCGGCGACACTGGCGCGATAGGCGGTGATCGTCCCGAAACGGATCGCCAGGGAGGAGAACAGCATCGGCCCGACCATGGCCGCGAGCCCGAACCCGAGCCAGCCGAAAGCACCGATGTCGGCACCGTATCCCAGCCCGCGCGCGAGGTAGTCGGGCCAGAACAGCATATGCGGCGTAATCGCGGCGGCGGAGACGGCGTAGGACAGGATCAGGCGCCAGGCGGTCGGCGGCAGGCGCGGGAGGCCAGGATCGGCAGGTGCCGCGACGTCGGGGACATGCCGCCAGGCGAGCAGGGCCAGGACGGCGGCGGTCGCGGCCAGGACGAGCCATGTCGCGGCCACGCCCCAGGGCAGGAGCAGCGGCACGATGGCCGCCCCGATGGCGATGCCGCTGCCCACGCCCGCGAACATCACGCCGCCGGCACGCGGGCGCTGCGCGGGCGGCACCGAGACCTGCACCGCTGGCCCGGCCAGCACCATCAGCGTGCCACCGGCAACCCCGGCGAGCGTGCGCCAGGGCAGCAGCCAGAGCAGGCCGCCATCATGGGCACACAGCAGGAAGCAGAGGGCTGCCACCACCATCGCCCCCCGCAGCGCCCGGCGCACGCCGCATAGCCGCCCGGTCCAGCCGGCCGCCAGCGCCCCCACGAGATAGCCAGCGAAGTTGGCGCCACCCAGCGCGCCAGCCGCGCCGGGCGAAAGCCAACGGGCCGCGACCATCACCGGCAATAGCGGCGAATAGGCAAAGCGCTGCAATCCCACGCCAATGAGAGTGGCGCACAGCCCGGCGAGCATCGGCCCCACCGGCACGCGGCCGGCCCGCAAAGGGCTCACCGGAGCAGCCAAACCGCCCAGGTCGCGGCGGTGCCAAGAAAAATGCCGGCGACCAGGCTGCGCGTGGCCACCATGGCGCCGACGGTGACCGCGGCCCCGGCCCAGGACGGCAGGCCGCCATGCACCAGTGCCGGCGTCACGTAGCTCATGAAGATCCCGCCGGGGATGTAGGCGAGCACGGAGCGCAGGAACGGCGTCGGGCGTATGCGCGTGAAGAGCAGGTAGCCGCCGGCGCGGCATGCATAGGTCGCCGCCATCATCGCGACGATCGCCGCCAGGGTCGCGAGCGAGAGGCTCATGCCTGCATCCGGTCGCGGATGGCGCCGGCGAGGCTGCCGGCAAGGGCGCCGGCCACGATGTACCAGCTCGTATGCGGCAGCAGCCGTGCCGTCGCGACGGCGACGGCGCCAGCGACGCCCCACGGCAGCAGGTCGCGCGCACCGCGCCAGAGGGTCACCAGCATGCAGATGAAGACCGCGAGTGCCGCGAAGAAAATCGGGTGGCCGGGAGCCGGCCGCAGCCCCGCGCCCAGCACGCGGCCGAGCATCGAGGTCGCGACCCAGGTCAGCAGCATCGGCACCCCGGTGCCGAGGAGCTGCGCCGCGTCGCGCTCGCCCGCGTTCATGGCCCGCACGCCCAGCGCCCAGTTCTGGTCCGCCATCACGAACAGGCTGGCCCACAGGCGCCAGCCGCGCAGCCGGTCGAACCAGGGGGCGAGCACCGGGCCCATCAGCGCGAGGCGGAGATTGACGACGAACGCCGCGAAACCGGCTGCCAGCGCCGAGGCGGGATGGGTCCATGTCGCCAGCGCCACGAGCTGCGCCGAGCCGGCATAGACCAGACCGCTCATCAGGAAGGTCTCGAGATAGGACAATCCCGCGCCCTGGGCGACGATGCCGCAGACGACGCCGAACGGCGCCGTGCCGATGAGCAGAGGCACGGAGAGCCGCACGCCTTTGCGAAACCCCGCCCAGGTGAACGTGACCGGCTGGTTCACGCGCGGCGCGCGGCGAGGAGGAGCGCTTCGGCAGCCTCGGGATCGGTCGCCAGCACACGCTCGGCGACGGCACGCGAAAAGCCGGCGCGGGCCAGCTTCGCGAGTTCCTTCAGCCGCCCGTCGGTGCCCGGATCGCCGGCGCGGCCGAACGGCCCGATGCGGCGGCGGCGGGCATAGGCCAGCGCGGCCGCGTAGTCGCGCTCCTCGCTGTCGGGATCGGCGGCCCTGGCGATGTCGGCACGGACACCGCGCGCCGCGAGGTGCGCCGCGACGGCGCGGCGCGAGGCGCCGGCGAGGGCCAGCCGGCGGGCACGCGAGGCGGCGAACGCCGCGTCGTTCACGGCACCGAGGGCGGCAAGATCGCGCACGATGCCGGCAATCGCCGCGCGGGCGGCACCGGCGGCCTGCGGGTCGCCGCCGTTGCGTTCCCAGCGGTCCACGCGGCGGGCAAGCACGCGCGCGAGGCTCGCCTCGGTCGCGGCGAAGCGCGCGAGGTGGGCCAGGGCCGCTTCGCGCAGGGAAGCGGCGCTGGGCGCGGGTTGTGGCGCCGTGCGGTCGGGCATCGCGACGATGCTGGCACGGGTTGTGCGCGGCGCGAAGGGCGTGCCGCCCTCCGCCGCCGCGGCGAGCCGCATCGCGGGCGCAGATCCGATCTGCGCGTCACTTCCGGGGAAAAGTTTGACGCCGCCGGGATTTCACCCGCATGCTGGTTTTTTGGTCCTCCATCGGGGAGGGCCTCGGGCAGGAAAACGGAAACCCGAACGATGATCGCCGCCTTGATGCCGAACTACAACCGCGCCGACCTCGCCTTCGAGCGGGGTGAAGGCGCCTGGCTGTGGACGGCGGACGGGCGACGATTCCTGGATTTCGGAGCGGGGATCGCCACCTCCTCCCTCGGCCACGGGCATCCCGGGCTGACCCGCGCCATCGCCGAGCAGGCGGCACGCGTCATGCACGTCTCCAACCTCTATCGCGTGCCGCAGGCCGAGAAACTGGCCCAGCGCCTGGTGGATACGACGTTCGCGGACAGTGTCTTCTTCTGCAACTCGGGCGCGGAGGCGAACGAGGGCATGGTGAAGATGATGCGCAAGACCATGTCCGAGACTGGGCGCGGCGAACGCTACCGCTTCATCTGCTTCGAGGGCGCCTTCCACGGCCGCACGCTCGGCATGCTCGCGGCCACCGGCAACGCGAAATACCTCAAGGGCTTCGGCCCCGAATGCGCCGGGTTCGACCATGTGCCATTCAACAATCTCAATGCCGTGCGCGCGGCCATCACCGCGGAAACCGCGGGGATCATCATCGAGCCGATCCAGGGGGAAGGCGGGATCCGGCCGGCGCAGCTGCAGTTTCTCCGGGATCTGCGCGCCACCTGCGACGAATACGGGCTGCTGCTCGGCCTCGACGAGATCCAGTGCGGCGTGGGGCGCACCGGCAAGCTGTTCGCGCATCAATGGGCGGGCATCACGCCGGACGTGATGAGCGTGGCCAAGGGCATCGGCGGCGGCTTCCCGCTCGGCGCGGTGCTGGCGACCGAGGCAGTGGCCCGGCATATGCAGCCCGGCACGCACGGCACCACCTTCGGCGGCAATCCGCTGGCCTGCGCCGCGGGCAACGCCGTGCTGGACGTGATCCTTGAGCCGGGGTTTCTCGACGGGGTTGCGCGCAAGGGCCAGCGCCTGTGGGACGCGCTCGGCGCCGTGGTGCGCGAGTTCCCCGATGTGTTCGAGGAGCTGCGCGGTGCTGGGCTGATGCTCGGGCTCAAATGCCGCGTGCCGGCCGGCGACGTGAACAACGCGCTGATGGCCGAGGGCATGCTGGCGGTGACCGCGGGCGAGAACGTGGTGCGCCTGGTGCCGCCGCTGGTGATCAGCGAGGACGACATCGGGCAGGGGCTCGACATGGTGCGCCGCGCCGCGCGCCGCTGCCAGCCGAGCGCCAGCAAGGTCGCCGCGAAGTGAGTGGCGCCGCGCGCCGGACGGTGGCCGAGGAAGGCGAGGTGGCGCCGCCGCGCCACTTCCTCGACCTGCGTGACTTCGACACGGCAACGCTGCGCCAGATGCTGGAGGCGGCGAGTGGCTTCAAGCGCGCGCGCGGCGTTTCATCGCGCCCGCTGGCCGGCAAGACGCTGGCCATGATTTTCGAGAAGCCCTCGACGCGAACGCGGGTCTCCTTCGAGGTGGCGATGCGCCAGCTCGGCGGCGAGGCGATCGTGCTCTCGAGCAAGGAGACACAGCTCGGGCGCGGCGAGACGATCGCCGACACGGCGCGCGTGCTCTCGCGCTACGTGGACGCCATCATGCTGCGCACCGATGCGCCTGAAAAACTTCAGGAAATGGCCGCTTATGCGAGCGTGCCGGTGGTCAACGGGCTCACCGCGGCCTCACACCCCTGCCAGCTCATGGCCGACGTGATGACGTTCGAGGAGCACCGGGGGCCGATCGCGGGGCAGGTGGTGGCCTGGTGCGGCGACGGCAACAACGTCGCGCGCAGCTGGATCGAGGCGGCGGTGCGGTTCGGCTTCACGCTGCGGCTCGCGACCCCGCCCGACCTTGCCCCGCCGACCGCGGTGCTGGACTGGGCACGCGCTCAGGGGGCGGCGGTCGAGTGGACCACGCAACCCGAAAAGGCGGTGGCCGGCGCGCGCTGCGTCGTCACCGACGCCTGGGTTTCCATGTCCGACGACCCGGCGGAGAACCGGCACAACCTGCTCGCCCCCTACCAGGTCACCGCCGCGCTCATGGCGAAGGCGGCGAAGGACGCGATCTTCATGCACTGCCTGCCGGCGCACCGTGGCGAGGAAGTCACCGCCGAGGTCATCGACGGCCCGCAATCCGTGGTCTTCGACGAAGCGGAGAACCGGCTGCATGCGCAGAAGGGCGTGCTCGCCTGGGCCCTGAGCGCCCTGCGGAGCTGACCGCCGGCGCGTCCCGGTCGCGGGCTCAGCGGATCAGGAGCCAGGCCGGGATGGCAAACAGGGAAAGGCCCGCGGCGGCGACAAACGCGCCCTGGGGGCCACCGGCGAGGTCGGCGGCATGCCCGCAGATCGCCGGGAACACGAAGCCGCCCGCGTAATAGACCATATAGAAGATCGCCATGCCGACCCCACGGTTTTCCGGGCGGGTCGCGAGCGTGCCGGTCGCCACGATGATCCCGCCGTGCACGGCGCCCAGCGTGCCGAACAGCAGCGCGGTTGCCGGCAAGGGGCCACCGGCGACCGCCCAGACGATGGCCGCCAGCGTGCAAAGCGTTCCCGCGAAGAAGACGGGCGTGTTGCCGAGGCGATGGGCGACGGCGGCACCGGCGAGGATGAAGGCTAGATTAGGCCAGGTGGCCAAGGGCACGACCGAGGCGGCGACCGCGCCACCGAGGTGGCGAGCGGCCATCAGGGCCGGCATAAAGGCCAGGTAGTTGTTGAACCCGGCGTTGTAGAAGACCCAGACCAGACCTGCCAGGATGACGAGGCGCACCTCGCGCCGACTGGGCCAGGCCAGCAGCCGCACGCCATACGCCGGCACTGCCGCGACCTCCCGCCAGGTCGTGAGCAGCAGGAAAACCGGAATGCCGGCAACCACGGCGCCGGCAACGAGGGCCGAGCGCCAGCCATACGCGGCCGCGAGCGGGCCGAGAACCAGCGGCGCAAGGCCCACGCCGATCGGGAACGCCCCGGTCTGGAGGGATGTGGCGAGAGAAAAGCCACGGCCGGTGTAGCGCTCCGACAGAACCTTGCCCTGGAAGACCAGGATGGCAACGGCACCGCTGCCGCTCAGCAGGCGTCCGGCGCCGAACAGGAACACGCCCGGGGCGGCGGCACTCAGCGCGCTACCCAGGGTCATCAAGGCCATGCCCAGCGCCAGCGCGTTGCGGTCGCCCAGGCGACGGCCGGCAAAGGCGACCGGTAGCGCCAGCGCCACACCGGGCAGCATGTAGAGGCCAACCAGGGTGCCGAAGCCCGCGAAGTCCAGCGCGAAGGCATGGCGCAGCGCCGGGCCCAGCGTGGCCACGGTCTGAACCTGCAGGCCGAAGGCCGTGCGGGCCAGGACGATGGCGCTAAGCGTGCCGCGGTGACCGCGCTTCACGATCGCTCCTGCGCCGTGCCGGGACCGGCGGGGAGAGACCGATGGGGATGCGACAGCGGGGCTGCGTGTCTGGGGGCGACGTCGCGCGGCGACACGTGATGCGGCGTGAGGGAATCGATCATGTATTGGGACGTTTCATTGCCCCCGACGGTAGCGGGCCGGCGGCGCAACGCCTATCCTATCTTCGCATGGCCGATACGCCCGCCTTTCTCGACGCCGACCGGCCCGACGTGCCGGATCTTGTGGTGCCGCGCGGCATCCTGCCGTTCCACCTGCCTGGACGGCCGGTGCGCGGGCGGCTGGTCCGGCTCGGCCCGCTCGCCGAGGCGCTGCTGGCGCGTCACGACAGCCCTGAGATCGTCGTCCGCCTGCAGGGCAAGGCGCTGGCGCTGACCGCCGGCCTCGCCGGCGCCCTGAAATTCCGCGGCTCGTTCTCGTTGCAGGCGAAGGGCGACGGGCCGGTATCGCTGCTGCTCGCGGACTGCACCGACGCGGGCGCGCTGCGCGGCTATGCTCAGGTCCGCGCGGAGGCGCACGAGAGCGGCCAGATCCGTGACGACATGAGCGACGCGGCCCTGCTCGGCGAAGGCTATCTCGCCTTCACGGTGGATCAGGGCCCGGATACGGACCGCCACCAGGGGATCGTCGCGATCGAGGGCGAGACGCTCGCGGCGATGGCGGTCGGCTATTTCCGCGCCAGCGAGCAGATCGGCGCCTGGATCCGCCTCGCCGCGGCGCGGACCGCCGATGGCTGGCGGGCCGCCGCGCTGATCCTGGAGCGCATCGCCGCCGGCGACGAGGATGCCTGGCAGACCGCGACGGTGCTGGCCGAGACGCTGACCGAGGCCGAGCTTCTCGACGACGCGCTCGCGCCCGAAACCCTGCTCTGGCGGCTGTTCGGCGCCGAAGGCGTCGCGGCGGACCGGGCGCGCGCGCTGGCCTATGGCTGCCGCTGCTCGCGCCAGCGGCTGACGACGATCCTCGCCGGCTTCGGCACCGACGACCTCGACCACATGACGGTCGAGGGCGAGATCGTCATGACCTGCGAGTTCTGCAATTATTCGTTTCGGTTTCCGCGCGAGGACGTGCGCGGCAAGGAAGAGTCGGAAAGAAGATGATGCGCGTTCGGTTCGCGATCCTGACATCGTTGCTGCTGGCGCTCGCGGGTTGCGCGGGCAGTGCGCCCCCACCCGCACCCTATCCGGCGCTGCGCTATGCCTACCTCACCAAGCTGCGGCTCAACGTGGCCAAGCTCGCGATCGACGATTCCTGGGTGCCATCGGGCGAGGCGACGCATGTCGAATACCTCGCCCCGGAACAGCCGGTGACGGCGCTGCGCCAGATGGCGGAGGACCGGCTTGAGTTGGACGGCACGTCGGGCATGGCCGATTTCGGCATCGACGACGCTTCGATCATCCAGGTGCACGACCACTACGATGCGCATTTCGCCGTCCACCTCACGCTGCTCGATGCCAACGGGAAGCCACTCGGCTCGATCAAGGCCGCCGTGAAGGACAGCCGGACATTTATGTCCGACAGCCCGCAGGCGCAGAAGAGCGACCTCTACGAGCTGCTGAAGACGACGATGAACGACATGAACGTCGAGTTCGAGTACCAGATGCGCAAGCACCTCGGGAAATACCTGCTCGCGGCGAAGCCGCTCGCGCCGCCGCCGCCGTCGGTGCAGACGCAGACCCTCGGCCAACCCGGCAGCCCGCCTCCGAGCTTCCCCGCGACACCGGCCGCGCCGAGCAACGGTGCGGCGCCGACGCCGCTGACGCCGCCGGGCGCAGCACTCCCGCCGCCCACGACGACGGCCCCGGTGCCGGACGCGGCCGTGCCTGCCGGTCAGACGGTGATCAACAAGACGCTGGCGCCGACGCTCACCCCGATGGGAGCGCCACAGGCGCCGCTGCCGGCGGTCCCGGCCGGCGCCCTGCATATTCAGACAGCGCCCGCCTCGCCCTGAGGCCGTCGTTCGCCGTGGTGCCGTACGAGGTGGGGGATGGCACGATCCGGGTCCGTCGGACCCCGGATGGCACGCTCATCGCACTGTCGGGCGGCAGCGCCGGGCGGCGGGCGTAGGCGAGAGCTACCAGCCCTGACGCGGTTAGGGCGATATCCGCTCCAGAAAACGTATCATCCAGAGCAACTTATCTCCGGCCTGGCTGAGCCGGGCAGGCTCAACCAAGCCGGAGGTTGCTCTAGGCCGCGTCGTCGCCGCGGGCGGTCTCAGCGCCGCGGGCCGGCTCGGTAATCATTTCGATCCGGCCGGTGATCTGGCCGCCATCCTCCACCTGCAGCCGGCGGCAACGGGCCGTGCCGAGCACCTTGCCGCTGGCGCGCACGACCAAGTTCCCGCGGGCGGTGAGCGTGCCGTCCAGCGTGCCGGAAATTTCGGAGTCCTCGACCTCGACTTCGCCACGGAACATGCCGCCGAGCGCGATCACGAGCTCCGTCGCGTGAATCATGCTGGCTTCGACGGTCCCCTCGACGACGAGCCGCTCGGCATCCTGGACCGTTCCCTGGACCGAAATGCCACGGCCGACCACGAGGGTGCGGCGCTCCGCCGCACCGCGCTGCGCTGCGCGAGCCACCGTGCCGGCGGCCGGCATCGCGGATAACGGGGAGGCCGGCGACGGCGGCGGATTGGGGCTCAGCGGACGGTTCATGGTCGGGGCCTCCTTGGGGGGCGCGGGACGAAACGGGGGCACGGCGAGCGAGGGATCAGCCGGGCGTACGGGCGGGGCCGGCGTGTCAGCCTCGGGCTCCTGCGTGTCCTCAGGGCGGCGACGCTTGGTGAACAATGGAACCATCCTCTCGGTCAGTCGGGCGAGCGGGGTAGCACGCGGGGCCTCGGGGAGTCACGCCACCGCCCCGGCGCCATCGACATCCTGGGGCTGGATTGCAGCACATGCACCAATGCTGCGATGCCGAGGATGGGGGCGACCAGGTTGAGCAGCGGCACGAAGGCGAGCGCACCGACCAGGACGCCGACCCCGATGGCAGGCCAGCGGCGTGCGCGCCAGGCCGCCAGCGCCGGGCCGCGGGGCAGGCGCCGCATCGCCAGCGTCACGAAGACGCCGCGGGCAAAGGCCCAGCCGGCCAGGGCCAGCCAGGCGGCCGCGGCAAAACCCGGCAGGAACGCCGCCACGCCCGTCTGCAGCCCGATGACAACCAGGAGCTGAGCGGCCACCAGACGCAGGAAAACGGCGACCCCGTCCCAGACCTGGGACGCCAGGCTGGCGGGACGGACTGGCGGCAGCGCGGGATACCACCGCGCCTCGACCGCATTGGCGATGCGGTCGGTGTAGAACGTCGCGATCGCGGCGGCGAGGGGAACGAACAGCAGCCAGAGCGCCACGACGGTGGCCGCGGCGGCCAGGATCGCGCCGATCCAGCCGCCACCATGTGGCCCCAGGAAGGTTCCCAGAACGCTGAACGCGCCCAGGGCGAGGGCGACGAACAGCAGCAGCGTCCACAGGATGCTGGCCAGCAGCACGGCGCGGAGGGTGCGGTCCTGCATCTGCGCCAGGGCACGCAGCGTAGCCTCGAACATGCCTCCCCCCTACCGCGAAGCGGTGGCGGATGTTAACCGCGGCTGTCGCGCGAACGGCGGGCGACGGAACGATGGAGAAGGCGATGGACGCGCGGTTCGACATCCTGGGCATCGGCAATGCGATGGTCGATGTCGTGGCACAGGTCGACGAGGATTTCCTCGCCGAGCACGGCATGGCCAAGGGCACGATGACGCTGATCGACGCGGCGGCGGCTGAGCGCATCTATGCGGGCATGCCGGCGGGGCAGGAGAGCAGCGGCGGCTCGGCCGCCAATACCTGCGCTGTCGCCGCGGCACTCGGGGCGAGCGTCGCCTATTTCGGTTGCGTCGCCGAGGACCAGCTGGGCCAGGTCTTCCGCCACGATATCACCGCCTCCGGCGTGCATTTCCCGACCCCTGCGCTGCCGCTGGGCGCGGCCGGCGGCGGCGCCCCCACGGCGCGCTGCCTGATCGCGGTCACCCCCGATGCGCAGCGCACGATGAACACCTATCTCGGCGCCTGCGTGGCGTTTGGCGAAGCGCAGGTGGACGTCGCCACCGTGGCCGCGGCCCGCGTGACATATCTCGAGGGGTATCTGTTCGACCCGCCAGCCGCCCAGGCCGCGTTCCGCCGGGCCGCCGGCGTGGCGCAGCAGGCAGGCCGCAGCGTGGCGCTGTCGCTGTCGGACCCGTTCTGCGTCGGCCGCCACCGCGAGGCGTTTCGCGAGCTGGTCCGCACCGGGGTCGACATCCTGTTCGCCAACGAGGCGGAAATCGGCAGCCTGTATGGCGTCGAGAGGGCGGAGGACGCCGTCAGGCTGGTGCGCGAGGAGACCAAGCTCGCGGTGCTGACGATGAGCGAGCGCGGCAGCCTGATCGTTGCCGGCGAGGACGTGATCCGGATCGCGGCGGCGCCCACGACGGTCGTGGACACAACCGGCGCGGGCGATGCCTACGCCGCGGGCTTCCTCACGGCGTGGACGAAAGGTCGGCCGCTCGCCGCTTGCGGCGCGCTCGGGGCGGCGGCCGCGGCGGCAACGATCGCGCGCGTCGGCGCCCGCCCGCCGGCGGTGGTGCTCGAAACGCTGCTCTAGACATCGGCCCGCGATCGGGCGGTGATGGCGGCGAGCGGGCCCACGCCCGGCCGGGCGACCAGCACAGGAGGCGATCATGAGCGAAGACGGCTACAAGGCCATGACGGCCGCGATCTCGAAGCAGATGGCGGTCCTGCGGGCCGACCAGCCGGAGGCGATGAAGGGCTTCAGCGCCATGGCGAACGCGGCCCTGCAGGCCGGCACGCTCGACGCCAAGACC
Source organism: Rhodospirillales bacterium (assembly GCA_028869995.1). Lineage (GTDB taxonomy): Bacteria > Pseudomonadota > Alphaproteobacteria > Acetobacterales > Acetobacteraceae > JAJXXT01. The sequence continues at coordinate 427 of JAGWQN010000091.1, read as the reverse complement.
AAGGAGCTCATCGCGCTGGCCGTCGGCGTCGCGGTGCGTTGCGACCCGTGCATCGGCTTCCACACCCGCTCGCTCGTCAAGCTCGGGGCGACGAAAGCCGAGATCGAGGAAATGCTCGCGGTCGTGGTCTACATGGGCGGCGGGCCGGCGCTGATGTATGCGGCGAAGGCCCTGGAGGCGTTCGGAGAATTCTCGGCCTAGGAGCCGAAGCACCGCCTGGGGGCGGGGCCTGCCGACGGTGCGCGGCAACGACCCGGACTTTTGCATGCCAGCCGCGCGTGCAAAGGCGCGCGGTTTGGGCTATGCGGCGGCGCACAAACCCCCGGACAGTTTTCATGTTGCTGCGAAACGTCGCCATCATCGCCCATGTCGACCACGGCAAGACCACGCTCGTGGACAAGCTGCTGGCCCAGGCCGGCGCGTTCCG
>JAGWQN010000090.1 GCA_028869995.1 Rhodospirillales bacterium | reverse complement strand
GCGACCGCCCGCCGCGAGCCGGCCGCCCCGGCCGAGCCGCCGCGGGCCCGCGCCCAGGTGCGCCCCGCGGAGGGCGAGGAACTCGGCATCGAGTACCCGGCGTTCCTGCGCCGGGGGAACTGAGCTGTAGCGACGCATCCGCTCCCAGCGGACTCGGAGCATGGCGCGAGGCGGCTTTGTGACTGCCTCGCGCCATGCCGCAATTCGGCCATGGTCGTGAACATAAAAAACCATTATTATCAATAAGTTCTTGTGCAATATTCCGCAATAAAGCTTGACTGGCCAGGCTCCGCCAAGCCGCTTAGGTTGGAGACGCGCGAAGTGATCGGGGTGTCTGCAACCGCCTGAATCCGGCCGCCCGCGCAACGCCTCCCGACTACCACGTCATCCCCGAGGTTCCACGCCAGCCCGATGGACGGCCTGTCCCCCTTCCCCACGCTCCTCGCTGCGAGCCGGCGCACGCTGAAGGCACCGATTGGCTGCGTCGGCGTCGGGCTGCACTCCGGAGCGCGCGTGGCACTGCGCCTCGTGCCGGCGGCCGCGGGGAGCGGGATCGTGTTTCGCCGCACCGACCTCGGCATCGATATTCCGGCGCGCTTCGACCATGTCGCCGATACGCGGCTCTGCACCGTGCTGTCGCAGCATGCGGACGGTTCGGGGGCGCGGATCGCCACGGTCGAACATGTGATGGCGGCGCTCGCGGGCGCCGGGGTTCATGATGCGATCGTCGAGGTCGATGGCCCGGAGACGCCGGTGCTCGACGGCTCGGCTGCCAATTTCCTGTTTCTGATCGACTGCGCGGGCAGCACCGCGGCAGAGGGGCCTGCAGCACCGTTTGCGATCGAGGTGCTGCGCGCCGTGCGCGTCAGCGATGGCGAGGGTTTTGCGGAACTCACGCCGAACCGGGACGCCGCGTTCGACATGGCGTTGTCGATCGACTTCGCGGCGCCCGCGATCGGGCGGCAGGCGCTTTCGCTGCGCTTTTCGCCGGCGAACTTCCGCACCGAGCTGGCGCAGGCCCGCACCTTCACACTGCTCTCGGAGATCGAAGCCCTGCGACGCGCGGGGCTCGCGCTCGGCGGCAGCCTCGACAACGCGGTGGTGGTGGACGGCGAGCAGGTGCTCAACCCTTCGGGACTGCGGGCGCCCGATGAGTTCGTTCGCCACAAGCTGCTCGACGCCGTCGGCGATCTGGCGCTAGCCGGCGCGCCGCTGCGTGGCCGCTTCAGGGGCCATCGAAGCGGGCATGCGCTCAACAACCGGCTGCTGCGCGCGCTGTTCGCGGATGCCGCGAACTGGCGCACGGCGGCGGCTGACGAGGCGCAGGGTGCCGGTTTTGCCCCGTTCGGCGCGTGGTCCCAGGCCCGGTTGCCGCTGGCCGCGGCCCCGGTCTGACGAAACTCCGCAGGCCGTTCGCCGCCTATCTCGCAAGCCAGCGAGCCCCTGTTATAAGGGCGCCATGAATCGCGCGTTCCCGTTCCTCGCCCTGCTTCTGCTCGCCGCCTGTGCGTCCTCGCCCAAGGCCGTCAAGCCCGTCGACGTCGCCGCCGTCCCGGTGCAGACGCTCTACAACCACGGCGTCGACGCGCTGCAGGCGAACGACTACACCACCGCGCTTGCCCAGTTCGATCAGGTCGAACAGAACTATCCGTACTCGACCTGGGCGGTCCAGGCCCAGCTCATGCAGGGCTATACCGAGTACAAACAGCAGAATTTCACGGACGCGATCGGCACGCTGGATCGCTATATCCAGCTGCATCCGGCCAGCCGCGACACCGCGTATGCGTATTACCTGCGAGCCCTGTCGTTCTACGAGCAGATCAGCGACGTGACACGCGACCAGAAGGCGACCCAGGAGGCCATGGGCGCGCTGCAGGAAGTGATCAATCGCTACCCGGACAGCGCCTATGCCCGCGACGCCAGGCTGAAGATCGACCTCTGCCGCGATCACCTGGCAGGGCATGAGATGATGGTTGGCCGCTTCTACGAGCGCGAACATCTCTACGCGGCGGCGATCGGGCGCTACCAGCGCGTCGTCGAGGATTTCCAAACCACCAACCATGTCGCCGAGGCGCTGGCCCGGCTCACCGACATCTATCTGCGTCTCGGCCTTGCGGATCAGGCACGGCAGACCGCCGCGGTGCTCGGCGCCAATTATCCCGGCAGCTACTGGTATGCGACCGCCTACGACCAGTTGGCGGCGGACCGGCAGATCCCCAACGCGACCGGCAAGCTGCCCAGGCCGCGCCAGGAGCCGGGCCTGCTGGGCGCGATCTGGCACGCGGTCTTTTAGCTCGGAGCCAGGGCCACCGATGCTGGTCGCCCTCTCGATCCGCGACGTGGTGCTGATCGACCGGCTGGACCTGGGCTTCGGCCCCGGGCTCACGGTGCTGACGGGCGAGACCGGCGCGGGCAAGTCCATCCTGCTCGACAGCCTCGGGCTGGCGCTCGGTGCACGGGCGGAAGCGGGGCTGGTGCGCGCCGGCGCGACGCAGGCCTCCGCCGCGGCCCGTTTCGCGCCGCCGGCGACGCATCCGGCCTGGAGCCTGCTGGCAGAGCAAGGGATCGCGCGCGACGACGAGATCGTCCTGCGCCGGGTGCTGGGCTCGGATGGACGCAGCCGCGCCTTCGTCAACGACGAGCCGGTGGGCGTGACGCTGCTGCGCCGGCTGGCCACGCTGCTCGTGGAAGTGCAGGGGCAGCACGAGCAGATGGGGCTCGCCGAGGAAACGTCGCACCGCGCGCTGCTCGATGCCTACGCCACCCCCCCGGCAATCGCCCAGGCGGCCCGCGCGGCGCATGCGGCCTGGCTCGCCGCGACGACCGCGCTGGCCGAGGCCGAACGCCGCGTGGCGAGCGCCGAGCGCGATCGCGACTTCCTGACCCATGCCGTCGACGAAATGGACGCCATTGCCCCGGAAGAGGGCGAGGAGGAGCGCCTTGCCGCGGAGCGGCTGCGCCTGCAGCAAGGCGAGCGCCGCGCCGAGGCGATCGCAGCGGCGCTGGCCGAACTGACCCCTCGCGACCGGCGCGCGCAAGGTCCGGCAGCGGCCATGCGCGCGGCATCGCGCGCGCTTGCCCGCCTGGCGCCGCCTCCCGGCCAGGGCAGCGGCAGCGACCCCGCGAGCGAGCCTGCGCTGGCGGCGCTGGCCCGCGCGGAGGAGGCCCTTGCCGAGGCGGAGGGCCTGCTTGCCCGGCTTGCCGGGGACAGCGAGGCCGATCCGCGCCAGCTGGAGCGCACCGAGGAGCGGCTGTTCGCGCTGCGCGCCCTGGCGCGCAAGCATGGGGTGGCGGTGGTGGAGCTTCCGGCGCTGCGGGCGGCGCTGGCCGCCAGGCTCGCGGCGCTGCATTCCGGGGCCGCGGAGGTCGAGGCGCGCGCACAGGCGCTCGCCACCGCCGCCGCACGGCGACGGGAGGCGTTCGCGGCCCTCTCGGCGGCACGGACCGAGGCGGCCCGGAAGCTCGACCGGGCGATCGCCCGTCAGCTGCCCCCGCTGAAGCTGGAGCGAACCCGCTTCGTCACCGACATCGTACCGCTCGGGGAGGCCGCCTGGACGGCAGAGGGAGCGGAATCCGTGCGCTTCCTGGTGGCAACCAATCCCGGGCAGGAGCCGGGACCGCTGGCACGGGTGGCGTCCGGTGGCGAGTTGTCGCGGCTGATGCTGGCGCTGAAGGTGGTGCTGGCAGGCGCCTCGCCGGCACCGACACTGATCTTCGACGAGGTCGACTCAGGCATCGGCGGCGCCACGGCGGCGGCGGTCGGCGAACGGCTGGCGGCGATCGCCGGCGAGGTGCAGGTGCTGCTGGTGACGCACTCGCCCCAGGTCGCCGCGCGGGGGGCCGCGCATCTGCGCGTGGCGAAGGAGACCGGGAAGCGGGCACGCACCACCGTCGAACCGCTGGCCGGCGCGCAACGGCGCGAGGAGATCGCCCGGATGCTCGCGGGAAGCCGGGTCACCCAGGCGGCGCGCGATGCCGCGGACGCCCTGCTGACCCCATGAACCCCGCCCCGCCCACCCCCATCGAGGCGCTGGACGAAGCCCAGGCGGCCAGCGAACTCGCCGAGCTTGCCGCCGCGATCGCACGCTACGACCGCGCCTATCACGAACTGGATGCGCCGCTGATCTCAGATGCCGAATACGATCTGCTACGGCGTCGCAACGATGCCATCGAGGCGCGCTTCCCGCACCTGATCCGCACCGACTCCCCGTCGCGGCGTGTAGGGTCAGCGCCGGCCACGGGCTTCTCCAAGGTCGTTCACCGCGTGCCGATGCTTTCCCTCGGCAACGTCTTTGCGCCCGGGGAATTCGCCGAGTTCTGCGCGCGGGCGCGGCGCTTCCTGGGGCATTCGGCGCCCTTCGCGATGGTGGGCGAGCCGAAGATCGACGGGCTGTCGCTGTCGCTGACCTATGCGCACGGGCGCCTGCTGCGCGCCGGCACGCGCGGCGACGGCAGCGAAGGCGAGGATGTCACCGCGAACGTGCGCACGATCGCCGCGATACCGGCGCGGCTCAAGGGTGAGGCCCCGGCGTTGATCGAGATCCGCGGCGAGGTGTTCATGACCAAGGCGGATTTCCTGGCGCTCAACGCCTCCCAGGAGCGCACCGGCGGGAAGGTCTTCGCCAATCCGCGCAATGCGGCCGCGGGCTCGCTGCGCCAGCTCGATGCCACGGTCACGGCGGGGCGGCCGCTGTCCTTCTTTGCCTATGCGATGGGCGAATCGAGCGAACCGGTCGCAGCCACGCACTGGGCGTATCTGGAGCGGTTGCGGCAGTGGGGCTTTGCCGTCAACCCGCTGTCGCGTCATGTCGAGAACGAGACGGATGCGCCGGCCTTCCAGGCGGAAATGGCGGAGCGGCGCGCCGGCCTCGCCTATGACATCGACGGCGTGGTCTACAAGATCGACGATCTCGGATTGCAGGGCCGGCTGGGCTTCGTCGGGCGCGAGCCGCGCTGGGCGATCGCGTGGAAGTTTCCGGCCGAGCAGGCAACGACGAAGCTGCTCGACATCCAGATCCAGGTCGGGCGGACCGGCGCGCTGACACCGGTCGCCGTGCTCGAACCGGTCAACGTCGGCGGCGTGCTGGTCACGCGCGCGACGCTGCACAACGAGGACGAGATCGAGCGGCTCGATGTGCGCGTGGGCGACAGCGTGCGCATCCAGCGCGCGGGCGATGTCATCCCGCAGGTCCTGGGCGTCGTCGCCGAAGCGCGGCCGGCGGGGACGCACGCGTTCCAGTTTCCGCGCCGCTGCCCGGTCTGCGGCAGCCACGCGGTGCGCGCCGAGGGGGAGGTGGTATGGCGCTGCTCGGGCGGACTCACCTGCCCGGCGCAGGTCGAGGAACGGCTGATCCATTTCGTCTCGCGCGGAGCGTTCGACATCGAGGGCCTGGGCGAGAAGTCGGTGCACGAATTCCACGAACTCGGCTGGATCCGCTCGCCGGCCGACATCTTCAAGCTGCCGGCGCGCGAAGCGGCGATCGCCCAGCTCGAGGGATGGGGCGAGCAGTCGGCGGCCAACCTGCTCCGCGCCATCGGCGAGCGGCGGCGCATCGGCTTCGCGCGGTTCATCTATGCGCTGGGCATCCGGCGCATCGGTGCCGCCAACGCGAAATTGCTTGCCCGTCATTATACCGATCTCAACACGTTCATCGAGCGGATGCGCGAGGCCGTTGACCCCGCTTCGGAGGCTCGCGCGGCGGTCACCAGCATCATCGGCATCGGGCCCGCGATCGCCGAGGAGCTGGCCGAGTTCTTCGGCGAGGCCCGCAACGTCGAGGCCCTGCTGGAACTGGCAGACGTGGTCGAGATCGAGCCGGAGGAAGGGGCGGGCGACGGCGTCCTCGCAGGCAAGACCATCGTCTTCACCGGCACGCTGCCGACGCTGTCGCGGCCGGAGGCGAAGGCGCTGGCGGAACGGCATGGAGGGAAGGTGACGGACAGTGTCTCCAAGCGAACCGACTTCGTGGTGGTCGGCGCGGACGCGGGAAGCAAGGCGCGCAAGGCAGCGGAACTCGGCGTCACGGTGCTGGACGAGGAGGGCTTCCGCGCCCTGCTGACGCGCGAGCCAAGCGCATGACACGGCGCGCCTTCGTCATCGGCCACCCGATCGCGCATTCGCGCTCGCCGATGCTGCACGGCTACTGGCTGCGACGTTACCGGATCGACGCCACCTACGAGCGACGCGACGTGAGCCCCTCGCAGCTCGCCGATTTCGTTGCCGAGTTCCGGCGCGAGGGGTGGGCCGGGTGCAATGTCACGGTGCCGCACAAGACGGCCATCGTGCCCCACCTCGACCGGCTTGACGAAACGGCGGTGGCGGTCGGCGCCGTCAACACGCTGTGGTGGGAAGCCGGGGAACTGGTGGGCGGCAACACCGACGCCAGCGGCTTTCTCGCCAACCTCGACGAGCGCGTGCCGGGCTGGGACCGGCGGGCCGGGCACGCCGTGCTGCTGGGCGCCGGGGGCGCCGCGCGCGCGGCGATCGTCGGGCTGCGCCAGCGCGGGTTCAGCGTCGCCATCTTCAACCGCAGCCGCGACACGGCAGCGGCGTTGGCAGCGCATTTCGGCGAAGGGGTGGCGGCGCGTGACCTGCCGGAACTGGCCGCGGCGCTGGCAGGCGCCGACCTGCTGATCAACGCCACCAGCCTCGGCATGAGCGGGCAGCCGGCGCTCGTGCTCGATCTTGCTTCCCTGCCCGACCACGCCATCGTCCATGACGTCGTCTACGCGCCGCTGGAGACCGCGCTGCTGCGAGCCGCGGCGGCGCGCGGACTGCGCACGGTCGACGGTCTCGGCATGTTGCTGCATCAGGCGACGCCCGGCTTCCGCCGCTGGTTCGCGACGGAGCCGGAGGTGACGGCGGAACTGCGCGCGCTGCTGGTCGCCGATATCCGCTCGAAGACGCCGGACTAGAGCAAGAAATCCGAGCGGATGATTCCATCCGATCGGATATGGCTCTGGAGCAACGAGCACCGCTGCCGCCGGCCTGGGCCTCACGAGGCCGTGGAAGGGCGCGTGTCCTCAGCGAAAAATCGACGCGATCGTGCAGCAAATAGAGTGACAAAACTTCACAAACAGACCATTCTTTGCCGAGGAAAGGCGCCCGACCGGCGCCGGCAAGAGAGGATCGAGCGCGAGCGTGTCGGAAACGAAGGTCAATCCCATTCACTCGGCGACGAACGCCATCCGCGTGCTGCTGATCGAGGATCAGCCCACCTTCGCTCACGTCGTGCGGGCCTACCTGCTGCAGCAGGGAATGGACGTGGAGTGGGCGGCGAACGGGGCCGAGGCGCACGAAAAGCGGGCCTCGTTCAAGCCCGAGATCATGCTGGTCGATCTCGAACTGCCCGATATCAGCGGCTTCGACCTGGTCAGCGCCTATGCTGGCCGTTCGGATTGCGGGATCATCGTGGTGACCGCCAATGGCGAGGAGGCGGCGCGTATCGCCGGGCTCGATTCGGGCGCCGACGACTATTTCGTGAAATCGGGCCCGACACGCGAGCTCGCGGCACGAATCCATGCGCTGCACCGCCGGCTCAGCAAGCCGCCGGGGGAACGCGCCGGGCGCGTCTTCGTCGATGCGGCAGGGCGGATCGTCACCGGCGAGGCGGGCAAGCAGGAGCGCCTGACCGAGGCCGAGATGGTGGCGCTCGAGACGCTGCTGGACGCGGCGGGAGCGGCGGTCTCGCGCGACTGGCTCTCCAAGGTGGCGCTGCGCCGGCCGATGCACATGGACGACCGGGCGGTTGATCAGCTGGTGCTGAAGCTGCGGCGCAAGCTTTCCGCCGTGGGCGCGCCGGAGCGGCTCATCATGTCATCGCGCAACCAGGGCTACATCATTGGCGAGCCCAGCCGGTTCCGGCGCATCGGCGCCGACGGCAGCTGACAGCGCGCGGCCCCGCCTGGCGGGGCCGCCGGACGCTCAGCCGAGCGGCGCGCAGGCCGCGGCCAGCCAGGCACGATCGGCCGCCTCGAGGTTGCCGCCGACCTGTTCGAGCACGTGCGCGTGGTAGGCGTCGATCCAGGCGCGCTCCTCGGACGTCAGCATCGCCGCCACGATGAGGCGGCGCGCATAGGGAGCGAGCGTCAGGGTCTCGAAGCGGAGGAAGGGCTTCGTCGCGCCGGGAAAGTCGGCCCGCTGCACCAGCAGCAGGTTCTCGATGCGGATGCCATAGCTGCCGGGCGCGTAGAAACCGGGCTCGTTGGAGAGGATCATTCCCTCCGCGATGGCCACGACCTTGGCGGCGCGGCTGATGCTCACCGGCCCCTCGTGCACCGAGAGGAAGGACCCGACGCCATGGCCGGTGCCGTGATCGAAATCCTGCCCCGCGCTCCACAACGCGCTGCGGGCGATGGCATCCACGTGCGGGCCGGCGACACCCTGGGGAAAGGCCAGCATCGCCAGCGCCACATGCCCCTTCAGCACGCGCGTGTAGGTCGCGGCGATGGCGGGAGGCGGGTCGGACGGACCGGTCCAGACCGTCCGGGTGACATCGGTCGTGCCTTGCGGATACTGCCCGCCGGAATCGATGAGGAAGGTCTCGTCCGGCTTGATCGGGCGGTCGCTCTCGGGGGTGGCACGGTAGTGGATCACCGCGCCGTGCTCGCCGGCCCCGGCAATCGCCGCAAAGCTCTCGCCGCAAAACCCCTCGCCCTGCCCCCGCAGCTCGAGCAGCTTCGCCGCCGCCGACATTTCGGTCTCCCGGCCTGCGGCGCTCTCGAGCCAGCGCAGAAAGCGGCACACCGCCACCGCGTCGCGGCGATGGACGATGCGGGCCCCTTCCCGCTCCACCGGGTTCTTGCAGGCTTTCAGCAGCACGCACGGATCCATGCCCGCCAGCACCGTTGCGCCGCCGGCGCGCAGCTGGGCGGCGAACCAGGCCGGGGTGGCCGCCGCATCGACGCGCACCCGCTTCCCGGCCAGCGCGGCCAGCGCACCCGGCAGCGCCTCGCGCTCGGCCACGGAAACGGCATTGCCCCACGCCGCCGCCAGGGCGTCCGGTATTTTTCGGGCCGCCATGAAGAGCTCGACCCCGGCATCGGCGTGCAGCAGCGCGAAACCCAGGCCGAAGGGCGTGTACGGCACGTCCTGGCCACGGAAGTTCAGCAGCCAGGCGAGCGAGGCGGGGTCCGAGATCACCGCCGCGTCCTCGCCGGCCTCCCGCAGCCGTCCCGCCGCCGCCTCGCGCTTGTCGGCGACACTCTGGCCGGCGAAGGCGAGCGGATGTTCGACGATCGGTGCCAGCGGCGGGCCCGGACGGTCGTGCCAGACCGCGTCGATCGGATTGGACCCGACGCTGACCAGCGTCACACCCGCGTCGGTGTAGCGGGCGAGCGTATCTTCGGCGAACAGCCAGGGATCGTAGCCGATGCGCGCCCCCTTGGCATGGGCGGCAAGCCAGGCCGGCGGCGGCTCCTCGATGAGGTGGCGGCGTTGCCAGAGGGCGGGGTCCGTCTGGGCCGCGGCCTGCAGCACATAGCGGCCGTCGGTGAACAGCACGGCGCAATCGGCGAGAACCACGGCGAGCCCGGCACTACCGGTGAAGCCACTGATCCAGGCCAGGCGCTCGGCGTTGGCGGGGACATACTCCCCGAGGTGCTCATCGGCCCGCGGGATCAGGAACCCATCGAGGGCGCGGCGCGCCAGCTCTTCGCGCAGCGCGGCCAGCCGCTCGGCCGAATTCAAGATGTTGGACGTCATTCTCCAAACTCCGTCTCGATGTCAGGCCCGCGCTGACTTCATGCCTTGTTAAGCAACCCGGCGTTTGGCGCATAGCTGAGGCTCCCAAGCGCCGCTACTCGCCGGCCGGGCGGAGCGCGATATTGCACTGCACAAAGACCACGAGACGAACGGCAGATCAGCCCGACGCCCGCCGCGGCCTTACAAGACTGGATGCAGATCATGACCACCCGCGTTGCCAAGGAAGAGATCGCGATCCTGATGCCGTCGCGCCTCACCCACTATTTCACCGACGACCGCGAAGACCTGCCTCAGGGCGAGGAAGGCTCGATCGGCGGCGGGTTCGGCGGGCTGTTCGCACGCCTGCGCACCTGGCTCGCCGCGCGCCGCGCCAACGAGGAAGCGGTGGCCGAGCTGGCCCGCCTCTCGGACCACGAACTGGCCGATATCGGCCTGGTGCGTTCCGATCTGCTGCGGGTGAGCGACCCCGGGTTCGCCTCGTCCTACAATGCCGAGCGGTTCGCCGCGGGCGCCTACGGCGTCCACCCCGAGCACGCCCACGGCTGAACCGCGGTCCGGCGCCCGCCCCACGCGGGCGCGCCGCGAGGCTTGCCTACGCATCCGGCTTCGCCACGATGAGGGTCGTCCAACGGCCTTCGTCGTGGCGTTTTTTTAAGAGCAATCCCTGTCCGCGGTGGGCGGCGAGGACCATGCGCGCCTGATCGCGCGTCAAGCCCGCCAGCACCGCGACGCCCCCCGGCGCCAGATGCCGCGCCAGATCCCGCGCCATGCGGCAGAGGGGGCGGGCGAGGATATTCGCAAACACAAGATCGAAACGGCCGGCATGGCGGATGGCCGGCGCGTTCCAGCCGTCGCCCTGCGCCGTGCGCACCGCCACCCGGTTGCGTCGCGCGTTCTCGCGCGCGGCGCGCACCGCCCAGGGGTCGTTGTCGGTGGCCAGCGTCCGCCGGCGGAGCAGCGCCGAGGCCGCCATCGCCAACACCCCCGACCCGGTGCCCAGATCGAGGATGCGGCCGCGCCAGCGTGAAGGGTGCAGCAGCGGGGCAAGGTGCTCGAGTGCCCAGAGACAGCCGCGCGTCGAGCCATGTTCGCCGGAGCCGAAGGCGACCCCGGCATCGAGCACCAGGGTGATGACGCCCGGCGTGCGTGCCGGTGGCAAATGCGTGCCGCGCAGGGCGAAGCGCCCGACCCGTTGCTCGGGAAAGCCGGCATAGACACGGGCGAGCCAGCCGCCGGTCTCGGTGGCGCGGCGGCGAAGCGGCACGGCGGTGCCGGTCGCGGCAGCGGCGAGGGCCACCGCGAGGTCGAGTGCGGCGTCGCCCTCGCCCGCATCCTTCACCCCCTCGACCCGCCACATGCCGCGCGCCTCGTCATGGAACAGGCCCACACTGCGGCAAACGGACGCAAAAGCCGCCTCGTAGGCATCGCGAGCGGACGGCGGCACGTCGACGAACACGGTCTCGAGCTGACCGGCGGGGCGTTTCATGGCCGTGTCTTACGCGCGCGCGACGAAACGGTCGAGCACGCGCTTGCTGCCGGCCTTCTCGAAGTCGATCTCGAGCCGGTCGTCCTCCGTGGCCGTCACGGTACCGTAACCGAATTTTTCGTGGAAGACGCGGCAGCCGACTGGGATGCTGTCCGCGCGCGGCGGACGCGGCGCCGTTTCCCAGGCCGCCGGCTGGCGGGAGCGGGCGATGAGCGGGAAGCCCGCTGACGGGGCGCGGCCGTCCTGGCGGCCCTCGAGCTGCACATGCTCCTCGGGCAACTCGTCGAGGAAGCGGCTTGGCATCGAGACCTGCCAGTTGGCATAAATGCGCCGGTTGGCCGCGTGCGAAACGATCGCGCGGCGGCGCGCGCGGGTCAGCCCGACATAGGCCAGGCGCCGCTCCTCCTCGAGGCCCTTGGTGCCGCTTTCATCCATGGTCCGCTGGCTGGGAAAGATGCCGTCCTCCCAGCCGGGCAGGAACACGGTGTCGAACTCGAGGCCCTTGGCGGCATGCAGGGTCATCAGGTTGACGCGGTCGCCCTCGGCATTCTCCTCGTTCTCCATCACCAGCGAGACGTGGTCGAGGAAGGCGGGGAGCGTATCGAAATCCGACAGCGCGCGAATGAACTCCTTGAGGTTCTCGAGCCGTCCCGGCGCCTCCGGCGAGCTGTCGGCCTGCCACATGCCGGTGTAGCCGCTGGCATCGAGCACGGTCTGCATCGTCACCACGTGGCCTTCCTGGGGCAACATGGCCCGCCAGGCCTCGAAGCCGGCGAGCAGTTCGCGCAGCGCGTCGCGCAGCTTGCCGCGCACGCCGCCCTCGGCGACCAGCCGGTGTGCGGCCTCGGCCAGGGGGATGGCGTCCGCACGGGCGCGCTGGGTGATGGTGCGCAGCGCCCCCTCGCCCACACCCCGTTTCGGGATGTTGACGATGCGCTCGAACGCAAGGTCGTCCGCCGGCTGCACCAGGACCCGCGCATAGGCGATGGCGTCGCGGATCTCGGCGCGCTCGTAGAAGCGCAGGCCGCCGATGATGCGATAGGGGATGCCGAGGGTGATCAACCGCTCCTCGAACGCGCGGGTCTGGAAGCCGGCGCGCACCAGGATCGCGATATCGCCCAGCGCCTCGCCCGCGGCCCGCAGCGCCTCGATGCGCCCGCCGACCATCCGCGCCTCCTCGTCGGAATCCCATAGGGCGACGACGGAAATCTTCTCGCCCGCGGCATCGCCCAGGCCGCTCCTCAGGGTCTTGCCGAGGCGGCCTTCATTATGGGCGATGAGGCCGGAGGCGGCGGCGAGGATCGGCGCCGTCGAGCGGTAGTTGCGCTCGAGGCGGACCACTCTGGCACCCTCGAAGTCGCGCTCGAAACGCAGGATGTTCTCGATCTCCGCGCCGCGCCAGGAATAGATCGACTGATCGTCGTCGCCGACGCAGCAGATGTTGCGATGGCCCTGCGCGAGCAAGCGCAGCCAGAGATACTGAACCAGGTTGGTGTCCTGGTACTCGTCGACCAGGATGTAGCGGAACTGGCGATGGTAGCGGGCGAGGATGTCGGGGTGGGTGCGCAGCAGCTCGGTCGCGAGCAGCAGCAGGTCGCCGAAATCGACCGCATTCACGGCGGCCAGGCGCTGCTGGTAGAGCGCGTAGAGCGCGCGGGCCCGCCCGGAGGCGAAGTCGGAATCCTCCGCCGGCGTCACGCGCTCGGGCAGCAGGCCACGGTCCTTCCAGCGCTGGATGATGCCCATCAGGACCGGCGGGGGGAAGCGCTTGGTGTCCAGCCCCTCGGCCTGCATGACCTGCTTGAGCAGGCGCAGCTGATCGTCGGTGTCGAGGATCGTGAAGCCCGGCCTGCGGCCGACGAGCTCGGCATGGCCGCGCAGCATGCGCGCGGCCAGCGCGTGGAAGGTGCCGAGCCAGAGCCCCTCGACCGGCTGGCCGAGCAGGCCCGCGACGCGCTCGCGCATCTCCCGTGCGGCCTTGTTGGTGAAGGTGACGGCGAGAACCTGGCCCGGGAAGGCGCGGCGGGTGAGCAGGAGATGGGCGAAACGGGTGGTGAGCACGCGGGTCTTGCCGGTGCCGGCGCCGGCCAGCACCAGCAGCGGCCCGTCGCCGTGATGGACCGCATCGCGCTGGACCGGGTTGAGGAGCGCATCGATCTCGGGGATCGGCCCCGTGGCAGGCGCAGACGACTCCACGGCGCCTCCTTGTGCGGTTATTCCCACTCTATTGTAGCAGGAGGCTTGCTGCTGATATCGT